>DATBBB010000573.1:0-8305 GCA_036271215.1 Kofleriaceae bacterium
CAAGCGAGTCCGCTGAACACCGGTTAGACCTACCCGGGCGAGTGCGCTAGCTTGTGCACCTGATGGCTCAGATCGCCCAGACCGCGGAGACCGACCAGGCCGCCCAGACCGCGGCGACCAAGCTCGACCTGCTGCGCGAGACCCTGCGCGGCTACGGCCGCGTCGTGGTGGCGTTCTCCGGCGGGGTCGACTCGGCGTTCCTGCTCAAGGTCGCCGCCGACACCCTCGGCGAGGCCTGCCACGCGGTGACCGCGGTGTCCGAGACCATGGCGCGGTCCGAGATCGCCGATACCGCCGCGCTCGCCGCCGAGCTCGGGCTCGGCGCTCGCCACCACGTCGTCGAGTCCCACGAGCTCGACCGGCCCGGGTTCGCCGAGAACCCGACCCACCGCTGCGCGCTGTGCAAGACCGAGCTGATGGACGTCGCGCTGCCGATCGCCGGTCCGCTCGGCGCCGCGATCGCGCTCGGCACCAACCTCGACGATCTCGGCGACGTCCGGCCCGGGATCACCGCGGCACGCGACCGCGGCGCCGTGATGCCGCTGGTCGCCGCCGGGCTCACCAAGCCGGAGATCCGCGCGCTGTCGCGCGAGCTCGGGCTGCGCACGTGGGACAAGCCGCAGCTCGCGTGCCTGTCGTCGCGGTTCCCCTACGGCACGCAGATCACGCCGGACCGGCTGCGCCGGGTCGACGGGTTCGAAGACGGCCTGCGCGCGCTCGGGTTCCGCCAGCTCCGCGTCCGGTTCCACGACACGATCGCCCGGCTCGAGATCGACGGCGCCGAGCTCGCCCGGGTCGTCGAGCTCCGCGACCCGATCGTCGCGCTCGGCAAGCAGCTCGGCTTCACCTACGTCGCGGTCGACCTCGCCGGGTTCCGCTCGGGCTCGCTCAACGAGGTCCTGCCGGCCGACACGCTGATCAAGCTGCGGCCCGGCCGCGCGTCGTGAGCCGCCCGGTCGTCCTCGCGGGGCTCGCCGCGCTCGCGGGGCTCGCCGCGCTCGGGCTCACCGCGCCCGGGCTCACCGGGCTCATCGCGCCGGGGCTCGCCGCGCCGGCCCACGCGGCCCCCGAGCCGCCGGACAAGCTGGTCCAGCCAGCCAGGCCCGCCGCGCCTGCCGAGCCCGCTCAGCACGCCCCGGGCGCCCCGGCCACCCCGGTCGCGAAGCCGGTCGCGAAGCCGGTCGCGAAGCCGGTCACGAAGAAAGACCTCGCGGCCAGGGCCAAGTCGACCCAGCACGGTCCGCCGCCGGCGCCCGGCGGCAAGCCCGCCAAGCTGCTCAACCTCTACAACCAGTGGACCAAGGAGTGGCTCGCGGTCGACCCCACCGCACCGCCGGCCGGCGCGACGCTCGACCACTTCCTGCGCGATCACTTCACCAACAAGCCGACCCGGATGGAGCCCCGGCTGCTCGGCTTCGTGGTCAGCGCCGCCGATCACTTCCACACCGAGACCGCCCAGATCGTCTCGGGGTTTCGCCACCCCAAGTACAACCTGATCCTGCGCAAGAAGGGCCACCAGGTCGCGCGCGACAGCCAGCACACCCACGGCAACGCGATCGACTTCTTCCTGCCGGGAGTCCCGGCGCAGGGCCTCGAGGCGTGGGCGCGCGCACAGAAGCTCGGTGGCGTGGGCTACTACCCCGACAGCGGGTTCGTCCACATGGACACCGGCCCGGTCCGGACATGGTCCGGCGAGTAGTCCGGCGAGTAGTCCGGCGAGCAAGTCCGGCGAATAGCTGTTGTATGGTGCCGCGATGCCAAGCAGTGACGTCCTGGTCTGGATCGACATGGAGATGACCGGGCTCGACCCCGAGCGCGAGCGCGTCATCGAGATCGCCACGATCCTCACCGACGGTCAGCTGACCGAGATCGCGGTCGGCCCCGATCTGGTGATCCACCAGCCCGACGAGATCCTGGCGGCGATGGACGACTGGAACACCAAGCACCACGGGGCGTCCGGGCTCACCCAGCGGGTCCGCGAGTCGACCGTGACCGACGCCGACGCCGACGCCCAGACCCTGGCGTTCATCACCGCCCACGTGTCGGCCAAGGACCGCCCGGTGCTCGCCGGCAACTCGATCCACCAGGACCGCCGGTTCATCCGCCGCTACCTGCCGGCGCTCGAGAAGCGCCTGCACTACCGGATGGTCGACGTCTCGACGATCAAGGAGCTGGCGCGCCGGTGGTACCCGCAGATCACCGCCAAGCAGCCGCCGAAGAAGGACACCCACCGCGCGCTCGACGACATCCGGGAGTCGATCGACGAGCTGCGGTTCTACCGCGGCCAGGTGTTCATCCCCGCCCAGGTCCCGGCCGCGCCGGGCGAGCCGCCTGCCGCCTGAGCGCCTGACCGCCTGAGCGCCAGGGCGCAGTGCCCCGGGGAGCCGCGCGGCCTGTGACCAGGAGGTTTAACGCGGCGCCAGGGGCGCCTCGCTGCAACTACGCGCGCACGGAACTGGATCCGGCCGTCGTCTTGCTACGATGATCCGTCGTACCGCATGAAGAACACGGTCGCGATGATCATGGCCGGCGGCAAGGGCTCACGCCTGGGGCCGCTCACCGTCCACCGATCGAAGCCCGGCGTGCCGTTCGCCGGCCGCTACCGGATCATCGACTTCGTCCTGTCGAACTTCATCAACTCCGGCTACCGGCGGATCTACGTGCTCACGCAGTACATGTCGTCGAGCCTGATCAAGCACCTGTCGCGCAACTGGCGGCTGTCGGGGTTCGGCGAGTACATCGAGGTCGTGCCGGCGCAGATGCGGCTCGGCGAGTTCTGGTACCGCGGCACCGCCGACGCCGTGTACCAGAACCTCAACCTGGTGCGCGACGCGCGCGCCGAGAACGTCTGCGTGTTCGGCGGCGACCACGTCTACAAGTTCGCGGTCGACCAGATGGAGACGTTCCATAACGATCAGCGCGCCGACCTCACGGTCGCGGCGTTCCCGGTGCCGACCGCCGAGGCCAGCGCGTTCGGCATCATCGACGTCGACGACGCCGGCCGGATCGTCAGCTTCATCGAGAAGCCCAAGCACCCGCCCGAGATGCCCGGCCGCCCCGGATGGTCGCTGGTCTCGATGGGCAACTACATCTTCCGCAGCGAGGTGCTCGAGCGCGTGCTGGTCGACGACGGCGGCATGCCGAGCTCGCGCCACGACTTCGGGCGCGACATCATCCCGCGGCTGGTCGCCCAGGGCGCGCGGGTGTTCGTCTACGACTTCGCGCAGAACAAGCTGCCCGGCGAGCCCGACGGCGCGGCGCCGTACTGGCGCGACGTCGGCACGATCGACAGCTACTTCACGTCGAACATGGAGCTGCGCGCCCGGGTCCCGTCGCTCGACCTCTACAACCGGCAGTGGCGGATCCGCAGCGCCCAGCGCGACTACCCGCCCGCGCGGTTCGTCCGCGCCGGTGAGGGGTTCGGCGCCGCCGAGGTCGACGACAGCCTGATCTGCGAGGGCTCGATCATCGCGTCGGCGTCGGTCCGCGAGGTCGTGCTGTCCTACGACTGCTTCGTGCACGCCGGCGCGTCGGTCACCGATTCGGTGATCCTGTCGGGCTGCGACATCGGCCGCAACGTCCGGCTGCGCCGCGTGCTGCTCGACAAGAACTGCAAGATCGAGCCGGGCTGCGTGATCGGCGAGGATCCGGCCGCCGACCGCGAGCGGTTCCCGTTCGTCACCGAGTCCGGGATCGTCGTGATCCCCAAGGGCACGCTGGTCCCTGCCAAGGGCCCGTTCGTGCTCGCCAACGACGTCGCCGAGCTGATCGGCAACGAGCCCGAGCTGCTCGGCCAGCTCCGGCCCGGCACGTTCGTGGTGTCGTCGCAGAGCCGGCACAGCTACGAGTCCGCCGCCGGGCCGCGGTTCAAGAAGTTCGCGGGCGGCGAGGTCGGATAGCGCCGGGTGCGCGTCCTCCACGTCGCCAGCGAGGTCGCGCCGTTCGCGCAGTCCGGAGGGCTCGCCGACGTGGTCGCCGGGCTGCCGGCGGCCGAGGCCGAGGGCCACGGGATCGCCTCGGCGGTGCTGGTGCCGCTGTACCGCGGCGTCGCCGGCAAGCTCGCCGCCGCCGGCATCGCGCTCGAGCCGGGCACCGCCGGCGTGCTCGAGGTCGGCGTCCACACGTTCGACGCCGCGATCCGGATCGCCGCGATCGGCCGCGTGCGCTACGGCTTCCTCGACTGCGCCGCGCTCTACGATCGCGACGGCGGGCTGTACGGCCCCGGCGGGACCGGCGAGTTCACCGATAACCACGTGCGGTTCGCCGCGCTCGGCAAGGCGGCGCTCGCGGCGGGCGAGGCGCTGCTCGGCGGCGCCCCCGAGGTCCTGCACCTCCACGACTGGCAGGGCAGCGCCGCGGCGATCTACGCCCGGCTCGCGCCGCCCCCGCCCGGGCAGGGCCGGCCGCTGGTCGTCACCACGATCCACAACCTCGCCTACCGCGGCATCTTCCCCAAGGCTGCGATGGCCGAGCTCGGCATCCCGTGGTCGATGTTCACCACCGAGCTCGCCGAGTTCTACGATCAGCTGTCGCTGCTCAAGGCGGCCCTGGGGCTCGCCGACGCGGTGACCACGGTCAGCCCGAGCTACGCGCGCGAGATCCTGACCCCGGAGCGCGGCGAGGCGCTCGACGGCTTCCTGCGCTGGAACGTCAAGCGGCTGGTCGGGATCGCCAACGGCATCGACACCGCGGCGTGGGATCCGGCGACCGACGCGGCGCTGCCGGCGCGCTACACCCGCGCCGAGCTCGCCGGCAAGGCACGGTGCCGCGCCGCGCTCGCGATCGAGCTCGGCCTGGCGCTGCCCGATCACGAGCCGCTGATCGGCGTGATCGCCCGGATGACCGATCAGAAGGGCCTCGACCTGGTCGCCGACATCGTGCCCGAGCTCGCCCGGATCGGCGCGCGGCTCGTGGTGCTCGGCTCCGGCGAGCCCGAGCTCGAGCGCCGGTTCCAGTGGCTCGCCGGCGTGTTCCGCGATCACGTCGCGGTGCGGATCGGGTTCGACGCCGGGCTCGCGCGCCGGATCTACGCCGGCAGCGATCTGTTCGCGATGCCGTCGCGGTTCGAACCGTGCGGGCTCGGCCAGCTGTACGCGATGCGCTACGGCACGATCCCCGTGGTCCACGCGGTCGGCGGGCTGCGCGACACCGTGCTCGATCCGGGCGACGCCGAGCTCGCCGCGGGCCGCGGCACCGGCGTGCGGTTCACCCCGGCCACGCCGCTGGCGTTCGCGCGCGCGCTCGAGCGCGCCGTGAAGCTGTTCCGCGATCCGCCGATGCTCGCCGCCGTGCGCCGCCAGGCGATGGCGCGCGACTCGTCGTGGCTCGCGGCGGCACAGCAGTACGTGCAGCTGTACCGCTCGCTCGCCGCGTGACGCTGGCGCACGGTCGTATGACGGTTGCGGCACTGGACCGCCACGAGTCCACCCGGGGTCCACAGACATGCCGCAAAATGCTTCACTATTGCCCCACGCCACCTACCCGATGCCTACCCGACGCCCCACCGTCGCAGTGGCTGCGTTCGTCCGGTGCTCGGACGCTACGGTCCGCCCCGCGGACGCATCCGTCCGGTGTGCGGACTCGCTCGTCCGCCCAGCGGACTCTGCCACGGCATGTGCGAAAAATACCTGGTCCGGAGCGCGGACGATGACGCAATGCGACGTGAATACCCCCTGTCAACAAGTCGCCCCAAAGCCCGGGTTATTCACAAGCGATTTTTCGCTAACCTCGTGATTCACAAGGAGCAACCCTGCGCGGCCACCCGCATGTGGATAACCTGTGGTCGAACACGGCCGAGGCAGCTCGGGAGCGCCGCTGGCTCAACCACTTACGTAGTGTAAAACTCGCTCATTTGGAGTTTCCACACCAATACTGAACATTTACCCCGGGTGGACCACTGGCTGGCTGTCCGTAGGGGGTGATACCCTACTATCACCTACCCCGGCGTCATCTGACTCTCCGTCATTGGCCGCCTTGAGCGCCCGGCACGCCTCGTCATCGCCCGCGTTACACGCCCGCATCAGCATCTGCTTGCCGCGCTCGGCATCGCGCGGCACCCCGGTACCCGCGAGCTTCATCTGGCCGAGCATGCGGCACGCGATCGGATCGTCCGGCATGCACGCGCGCTCGAGCCATACCGCGGCCGCGCTCGGCGACTTCGACAGCCCCTTGCCCTCGAGGTACGCGACGCCGAGCTGGCGGCACGCGGTCGACTCGCCGGCATCGCAGCCCTGCTTGTAGTGCGCGAACATCTCGCGGTAGTGCGCGTTGCCGCCCTTGACCGCGCGGAGCGCGTCGAGGTCGCCCGCGTTGGTGCACGCCTGCGGCACGCGGCCCTTGCACGCCTTGTCGAGCATCGCGTCGGCGCGCGCGAGATCGGCGGGCACGCCGCGGCCGTCGCGCAGCATGACGCCGAGGTTGCGGCACGCCTGGGGATAGCCGCCGTCGCACGACTTCTGGTAGGCCTCGACCGCCCGGGCCGGCTGGCGCTCGGTGCCCAGGCCCTCGGCGAGCGCGAGCGCGAGGTGGTAGCACGCCGGGTAGTTGCCGCCGTTGCAGGCCTCGGCGAACAGCGTGGTCGCGCGCCGCGGATCCGGTGACACGCCCGAGCCGTCGGCGTACATCACGCCGAGCGCGCGGCAGGCCTCGAGGTCGCCGGCCGCGCACTTGCGATCGTAGCGCCCCGCGAGCTCGACCAGATCGGGGCCGTCGTCGCCGGTCGCCGCGTCGTCCTGCACCGGCTTGGTGGGCCTGCTGCCGCACCCGATGGCGAGCGCGCACATCGCGACGAGCAGAGCCTTCACGAACACCGTTGGTATCACAGGTCGACCACCGCGGAGCGCACCGATCGGTACGCGTTGTCGGCCCGCGCGTCGCCGTGCGGCAGCTGACCGTACGTCACCACGATCAGCGCGGTCACCGCGGCCGCGATCACGAGGCCCGGGCCGCGCGCCAGCCGCCACACGATCGCGCCGAGAACACCAAACGTCACCACGAGGTACGGCACCAGCCCGGCGAGCCCGGCCACGCCGAGCGCGCTGCCGAGGTTGGGCGCGACCAGGCGATCGGCGAGCAGGCGGAACGTGATGTCGTACAGCGGGTGGCGGACGGTGTCCGGCCAGTACGGAAACGTCGCGGCCGACAGCACGTAGACCACCAGGCCCACGCCGACCAGCCCGGCCGCCACCCCGAGCCGGCGGTGCGCCGCGGCGTCGGCCCAGCGCTGGAGCAGCGCGGCGACCGGCGGCAACAGGAACGGCAGCATCGCGGCGATGTAGCGCGGCCCGACCTCCCAGCCGCCGCGCCAGAAGTTGATCGACGAGATGAACAGCACGTAGATCGCCGTGACCGCCGCCGCGGTCGCGGCCACCCCGCGCTCGCCGCGCCGCCACAGCACCGCGCCGCCGGGGATCGCGAGCAGCCACCACGGCGATAGCGTGACCAGGCCGTTGTCCGGCCGGATCAGCGAGCCCCAGAACGCCTCGCCGCGCAGCGCGGTGATCCCCAGGAAGCCCTGCTGGTGATACATCGCGAACGTGGTCGACGCGTCGTAGCCGGTGCGCAGCGGGCTGCCGAAGCAGATCGCGTGATACGCGAGCAGCACCGCGATCGGCGGGGCCGCCCCGGCCGCGGCGACCGCCACCGCGCGCAGCCGCTGGCCGCGCGGCAGCTCGATCAGCACGTGGACCGCGACCGGCAGCGCCGCGAACGCCGCCTGGTAGTCCATCAGCGGCGCCGCGCCGGCGAGCGCCCCGGCGACCAGCATCGTGCGCAGCCCGCGCCGGCCGCCGGCGACGTCGAGCGCCAGGATCCACGCGCTCGCGATGCAGATCGCCCCGAGCTGGTGCGAGTAGAACAGGATCGAGTACGTCATCGCGAGCGAGCCCAGCGCGTAGCCGACCAGGACCAGCCGGCGGACGTCGGGGTCGGGCGCGAACCGGGCCAGGAAGCTCCACAGCAGGCCCAGGAACGCCAGCATCGGCAGGATGCCGGCGAACACCCGGCAGATCCACAGCGTGGCGCCCAGGCTCGGCTCGCCGGCGACCGCGCGCACCGCGGCGTAGGCCGGCACCGCGAGCAGCGACGAGCCCGGCGCCTTGTTCGAGTACTGGTGGCCGCCCGACGGCGAGACGTCGGCGGTGGCGCCCCACCGCGCGACCCCGCGGTCGATCGCGAACGTGTGGTCGGCCGCGATCGCCTGGACCAGGTACGCGCGCGGCAGCTCGTTCGCGCTGTGGATCCGCGGGAAGTACGGGACCACGTAGAAGTACGCGACCGCGATCGCGACCAGCCAGGCGTGGCGCGC
>DATBBB010000574.1:0-34614 GCA_036271215.1 Kofleriaceae bacterium
GCGGATGCAACGCTGTCTCCCGACGGATCGATGACCGTTGCTGGCGGTAGCGATGGAGTTCTGAGGTTCTGGAGCAGATCGAGCGGGCGGTTGCTCTGGATGCTACGAGCGCATGCCTCCTATGTGGTCGGTGTGCACTACGAAGGAAACGACCTCGTCACGCGGGGGTTCGCGGGAGATATCGCACGTTGGACGCTGCCATCGCCGGATAGCGTCATCGACGCGTGCCGCGCCAGATCATGCGCCGGTACCGATGCAGAAACATGGCTCGGGGAGCCCGAGCGCGCCATCATACGACAATGAAGAAAGCAACGATCAAGCTCGGGATCCGTCGCGAAACGCTCCGTGTACTCGGAGCGCTGGATCTCGTGCGTGCCGCTGCTGGCGGCCCGAACGTTCAGGTGATGGACACAGGGGATAACGCCAGGACGTGTGTAGCGGCGCCCGCTGACACGGGCGCTGGCGTCAAGGCGTAGCCCGGTACGCGAAGGTGGCGAGCTCAGTTCCTCGTCGTCGAGCTCGCCGAAGACCGATACGGGAAAATGGCTCGGAGAGCCTGAGCGCGTCATCATATAATGAAGAAAACAACGCTCAAGCTCGGGACCCGTCGTGAAACGCTCCGTGTACTCGGAGCGCTGGATCTCGTACGTGCCGCTGCTGGCGGCCCGGACGTTCAGGTGATGGACACAGGGCCGACAACAGGAAGTGTGTAGCGGCGCTCGCTGACACGGGCGCTGGCGTCAAGGCGTAGCCCGGCACGTGCCGCGTAACGGCGTGATCAACACCGCCGGCGCGCGGGACTTCCCGGCGACCGCATCGCGCGTCACGCCGATCAGCTAGCCGCGGCGATCGGCTTCACCGGCGCAGACGCTTCGATCGACATCGGCGTCGGCGGTGCCGGCGTCGGCTTCGCCGCGCGCCGATGCGTCCGCGCGCCGAGGGGCGGCACGTGCTGATCGACATCGCGGCCGAACAGCCAGGCGCCGGGGCGCCAGACGTGTTGCTCCCAGGTCCCCTCGAACAGGGTCCACAGGCGATCGCGCATGTCGACCGCGGCGGTCAGGTCCTTGTCCGGCACGCGGCGCGCTGCCTCGGGGTGGAGGGCGGCGAGGAGCTTCGCGCCGGTATCGTTGGCAGCCTGGATGTCGGCAGCGGAGACGGTGACGTGGCCGGCGAGAGCGCCGGCGTACTCGTGGAACAGCGCGGCGAGCGCGATGCAGTCACCGGCGGTGTCGCCGGGGCCGCGGCCCTTGCGGATGCCGGCGACGGTGACGGCCGGCACGATGCCATCGATGACCAGGACGTCGGCCTTGGCGAGCAGGTTCGCGCGCAGCTTGCTGGCCGCTGCGAGCAGCGCCTTCACCTCGCCGGTGATCGGAACGAGACGCTCGATGCGGCCGTTGGCGTACTGCAGCGCCTGACCGAGGTCGGACAGCGACTCGATCTGTTCGATCGAGATGCCGGGCATCGCGAGGACCTCCGCGCGCCGCGCCATCAGCGCCGCGACGCCGCGCTGCGCGTTGAGCAGCACCAGCGCGGCGGGGATCCTCATGCTCCGGATGTCGGTCCCGTCGAGCTTCTGCGCGAGCGGCAGGAACCGCTGGTAGTGCTCGACGACCCGGGGGAGCGTGCGGTCATCGGGCGCATCGGACGCGTGACCGAGGTGGATGGGTTGTGTAGAGGACGACTTCGACTTGGATGTCATGGGCCGGCGTATCGACCGGACCGTCGCGCGGTTGCGTGGAGGCTCGCGAGAACAAAAAGTCATGCCGCGGCGCTCGGTTGACGCCGTGGACGAGACTTTGTGCCCCACGCGCGCTCGGCCGAGCGTGCGGAGAAGACTTTGTGCCCCACGCGCGCTCGGCCGAGCGTGCCGAGAAGACTTTGTGCCCCACGCGCGCTCGGCCGAGCGTGCAGAGAAGACTTTGTGCTCCACGCGCGCTCGGCCGAGCGTGCGGAGAAGACTTTGTGCCCCACGCGAGCTCGGCCGAGCGTGCGGAGAAGACTTCTTGTGCGCGGCACGCTCGGCCGACGCCGCCGGGCAAACTTCGTTTACTGCATCACGAACGCGTAGTCGCGCGATGCGCCGGAATGACCGCGCCCCTTGCGATCTCGCGACTCGATGGCCGATTCAGGATGTTCCGGCGGCAACAGTGGATGTTGAGCCTGACCGACGAGGAGACCATCGAGTCGCTGGCAACGCCAGGTAGGCGCCGGACAGGTCGGTGATCAGAACTGCCGGATGAACAGCGGCAGCTTGATCTCCACGCCGTAGTCGCCGCGGTACGCGACCGGCGACATCTCGACCGCCGGCAGCGCCACCTCGAGCGAGTGGCCGTGGAACCCGAGATCGAGCCGGGCGTGGACGAACGCGTTTTCGTCGTCGAACTGGATGTCGCTGTCGAGCCCGACCCCGAGCAGCTCGCTACTGCCGCACTCGACATGGACATGCGCGCGGCGATGGCGCGCGTCGATGTGGAGCTGGACCATGTCGTGGCTCAGGAGGTCGAGGTGCTCGCCGAGCTGGTTACCGACCTGGTTGATCCGCTCGGTGACCTGATCCTCGAGCGACAGCTCGTGGCCCTCGGGGACGCTCGGCCACTGGCTGGCGAGCAGCACCAGCTGATCGGCGCGCGCCGGCGCTTCGGTCGCGAACGCGAGCGCCGCACACATGGGAGCGCACACCACACAGACACGCAGACCTCGCAGCTCTCGCATTCCGGTACATGATGACCGGTCGCGGGCCGCGCTTCTGTGAGCAACGCTACCAATCGCGTGCTACGCACGGGTGGATGAAACGCGCTGTTGTCTTTCTCACATGCGCCGCGGTGCTGGGGATCGCGTGCAAGAGCGGCCACGAGACGCCCAGCGCACCGACGACCGCACCGACGACTGCACCATCGGCCGCGCCGGCGACCGCCGCGGCGGCGAGCCCCCCGGCGCAGGCCGCGCCGAGCGATCCGCTGCCGCGGCCGCTGTTCTGGTCGATCGCCCGGGACGGCAAGACGACCTACTTGCTCGGCACGATGCACGTCGGAATCGACGCCGAGGCCCGGCTGCCGCAGCTGGTGTGGGCCCGGTTCCACGCCGCGACCACGTTCGCGATGGAGACCGATCTCGACGACGACGCGGCCGCCGCGATGATCCGATCGACCGACGGCTCGCTGCACGACGCGCTCGGCGACGCGTACTGGAAGAAGCTGGTCGACGCGATGGGCCCCGCGATGGCCAGGGCGGTCGATCACATGCCGCCGATGGTGCCGGCGTCCACGCTGGCGATGCGCGGCCTGCCGGCCACCGAGCCGATGGACAAGACGCTCGCCGCGCGCGCCGCGGCCGAGCACAAGCACCTCGTGTACCTCGAGCCCGCGACGCGCCAGATCGCGCTGCTCGGCAAGTGGATGGACGTCAAGGCGCTCAAGCTGATCCTCGACGAGCTGCCCGAGGGCGAGCAGCACGCCCACGCGATGATCGCCGCCTATGCCGACGGTGACGAGCGCACGCTGCTCGCGCTCAGCGACGCCGAGCGCGACGACGCGCTCCACCACGGCTACACCGCGGCCGAGTACGACCAGGAGATGAGCGACATGCTCTACGACCGCAACACGTCGTGGATCGCGGCGATCGAGCAGCTCCACGCCACCGGCGGCGGGTTCGTCGCGGTGGGCGCCTTGCACCTACTTGGCCCACATAGCGTTCTCGAGCAGCTCGCCCAGAAAGGCTATTCCGTCACACGCCTGACGCCGTGAGGGAGTTCATGCTGTGGGCCATGCGACCCAGCTTGTTCGTCGCCCTCGCCGCTCTCGCCTCGCTTACCTCGCTTACTTCGCTTACTGCGCTTACTTCCGGGTGCCATGGCGACCACGCCAGCGACGCCGATGCCGGCGACATGGCCGGCGACAGTGACGATCCGATCGTCGCGCAGTACGCGCTCAGCTGGGGCCCGGTCACGGTGCAGCCCAGCGTCGAGTCGACGCAGTGCGTGTGGCTCCGGCTGTCCAACGACGCCGAGATCAAGGTCCACCAGCTCCACAACGTGCTCGGCGCGACCTCGCATCACCTGATCGTCTACAAGGACGACATGGACACCACCGAGCAGACCACGCCGGTGCCGTGCCAGCCGTTCACCGGCGCGCTCAACACGACCGGCAAGATCTTCCCGATGATGATCACGCAGAAGCACGACGACGAGCTGCTGCTGCCGCACCACGTCGCGTACACGCTCGCGGCGCACCAGATGATCAAGATCGAGATGCACTACATCAATGCCGGCGAGGACGCGGCCGACGCGACCGCGACCGTCAACTTCGGCGCCGCGGATCCGGCCGCGATCCACGACGAGGCCAACATCCTGTTCATCGGCACGCCGGACATCGACCTCCAGCCCAACCAGATGACCGCGGTCCACGCGTACTTCTTGCCGTACAGCGCGTCGCTCGATCTGTCGAGCGCCAAGATCTTCGCGATGACCGGCCACACCCACAAGCTCGGCCTCAGCGTCGAGGTCAACACCTCGCCCGAGCCCGCCGGGCCGTTCACCCCGGCCTATGCGCCGGCGAGCTTCCTGTGGAACGAGCCGGTGACCGCGACGTTCAGCCCCGAGCTCATGCTGCCCGACGGCGGCGGGTTCGACTTCACCTGCACGTACTACAACGACACGTCCGCGGCGGTGAAGTTCGGCGAGTCCGCCGACTCCGAGATGTGCTTCTTCTGGGCGTACTACTACCCGTCCAACGGCTCGCACCTGTGCGCGCACGTCACCGTGCAGCAGGCCGGGCTCGATCTGTGCTGCCCCGAGGCGGGGCCGCAGCTGTGCAGCCTGCTCGACAAGAGCGGCAAGCCCTGACCGAGATGACCGAGGTGCCCGGGCCGCTCGAGAGCTGTTGAACATTCGTTCGATAGCTCCTGTTGATCGGCTTGCCGGCATACTGCGGGCGGCGCCTATACGGCAGTGATCGCCGGCTCGAGGACTCGCTGCCTCAGGCACCCGCGGTGCGCAGCAAGCTCGCGGCGGCGGCGATCACCGCCATCGGGATCTCGTGGCCGCCGAGGAACGGCTGCCAGTCGACCTTCGCGCCGGCCGCGGTCAGCCGGTCGCGCAGCTGCTCTGCCACGCTGAACGGCAACAGCCCGTCATGGCGGCCGTGCGACATCATCACCGGCACGCCGGCGAGCGACGCCATCCGCGGCGCCCACTCCGACGCGGCGATCAAGGTCCCCGACATCAGGATCAGGCCGGCCGGCGGCACATCGCGGTGCAGCGCGACGTCGAGCGCGAGCATCGCGCCTTGCGAGAACCCGCCGAGCACCAGCTGATCCGGGGTCACCGCGTAGCGCGCCTGGAGCTGCTCGATCAGCCGCAGCACGTGGGTCCGGGCCTCGGCCAGCCCGGGCGGCAGCTCGTCGCGTCGATCGCTCGGCACGCCGCGCCGGAGGTCGGCTTCGATCCGCGCGAGATCGAGCATCCACCACGCGCGCGCGTCGCCGTACATCCCGCCGAGCTCGAGCGGCGCGGCCGGGAACACGAACCTGACCGGCCCGACCGAGGTGCCGAGCGCCTGGCCCAGCGCTTCGGATAGCGGCACGAGATCGTCGCCGCCGGCACCGAACCCGTGCATCAGGATGCAGGTCCGCGGGGCGTCCGCCGGACCGACGATCCGCGTGGTCAAACCGGCGATGTCGAGCCTTGTCGAGGTCACGGGCGGAAGCCTCTCACGATCGCGCGCGCGATGTCATCGCCGCGGCGCCCTGCGGATCCAAGGCCGATTTGGGGCCGGCTTTGGGCGCGCTCACAGGCCGCGCCGGCCACCCGAGCCGTGATCGGCCACCGGCGTGTCGCGCTGGATCGCCGGGTGCGGCGCGCGCAGCAGATCCTCGTCGTCGACCAGGTCATCGAGCTCGCGCTCGGGCTCGGCGCCGTTCTCGATCGCGCTGGTCTCCAGCGCCTCGAGCCAGCTCTGGCCGTCGGCCATCGCGTGATCGTCGTCGGGGTGGACGCGATCGACCGCGGCCGGCGTGTGCGCGCCGTACAGATCGCCGGCGTCGCGCGGCTCGGTCGCCAGCGCCAGATCGTCGTCGAAGTCGCCGGGGTCACCGAGCGGCTCACCGATCAGGTCGCCGCTCAGGTCGTCGGCCAGGTCGCCGCTCAGGTCGTCGCTCAGGTCGTCGCTCAGGTCGTCGGCCAGGCCGCCGCTCAGGTCGTCGCTCCGGCCGTCGTAGACCCCGATCCGGCCGCCGTCGCCGATCGTCGACATCACCAGCTCGTCATCGAGCGCGATCGCGTCGATCGCCGCGGCGATGCCGGGCCCGGCGCCGGAGCCACTGTCCAGCTCGATCTCGAGCCGGGCCAGATCCTGCGCCGCCTCGAGATCCTCGTTCGACAGCACATCGACGTCGAGCGGCGAGCCCTGGAGCTCGATCGCCTCGTCGAAGCCCTGTACCGGATCGCTCGGATCCGCGGCGAGATCGTCCCACCGCGCGCCGGTGTCACGCCCGGTCTGCCGCGCCCGGCGATACCGGACATAGGTATGTGCCGCAAGGCCCAAGGCGAACAGCTTGAACAGGGTGCGTAGGCGCATGGTGCAGAGAAAAGCACGCCACGTGCCACGCCAACTCTGCGACCACAAAGACCGTCCTTGCGCGCTGGCGCTCGGCCGCACGAGCGCTATCGTCAGCGGTGGAGGCCCGGATGCCCAAGTCCGACTCGGACGAGATCATAGTCAGCAAGCCCAGCAAGAAGTCGTCCCCGGCGCGCCGGTTTCCCTGGCGGCTGTGGATGTACGCGATCGCGATGACCGCCGGTGCGGTCGGCGGCGGCTACTACACCTGGCACTACCGCAGCGACAAGAACGCCGCGGAGAGCGAGCGCGACAGCTGCAAGGAGGATCGCAACAAGCTGAAGACCCAGCTCACCGGCATGGACACGCTGCAGAAGCAGTTCAACGAGTGCGCCTCCAAGCTCGGCGATGAGAAGAAGCGCGCCGATGGCCTCCAGGTGCTCAACGCGTCGCAGACCATCGCCCCGGCCGCGGCGGCCGGCCCGGCCGGAGCCGCCGGAGCCGCCGGAAATGACGCGAACCAGCGCGCGGAGGCCGACAGGCGCAACGCCGCGATCGACGAGCTCCAGAAGCAGCTCGCCAGGACCGCCAACGTGACCGCGAGTAACCGGCGCGGTGCGTTCGTGCTGACCCTGCCGGCCGACGCCCTGTTCACCGCCGGCACGGCCGACCTGACCGATCCGGGCAAGATCTCGGTCAACGAGGTCGGCTTCGCGCTCAAGCGGGTCGCCGATCGCAGGTTCCTGGTCACCGGGTTCACCGACGACGCGGCGGCCAAGCCGCCGTTCAAGGATAACTGGGAGCTGTCGGCCGCGCGCGCGCTCAGCGTGGTGCGGCTGCTGGTCCAGGTCGGCGTCGATCCGCGCAACCTGGTCGCTGGGGGCGCCAGCAACAACGACCCGATCGGTAAGGACGCCGCGAAGAACCGGCGGATCGAGATCGCGCTTGCGCCGGCGGCCGGTGAGCTGCTGCCGCTCGCCGCGACCCTGGGCCCCGACACCGCGCCGGCATCCACGAGCACCGGCACCGGCACGGCGCCGAGCACGCCGGATCCGAAGGCGGCCAAGCCCGCCGCACCGGCCCCCGCGAAGCTCGATCCCGCAGCGCACCTCTGAAGTAGCCGAGTAACCGAGTAGCCGCGTCAGGAGGCGTCGCGCAATGCATGCGCGGGCCGCCAAGCGCATCGCTTCGCGCGCCGGCTGCCGCTTCGCCGCCGGCGCGGCGCTATCGCCTGGCGACCAGACGCTCGACGCCGGTCTCGCCGGCGACCAGCACCACGTCGGCGCGCCCGACGAACAGCCCGGTCTCGACCACGCCGGGGATCGCCCGCAGCGCCGCATCGAGCGCGCGCGGGGCGTCGATCGGCCCGCACGCGACGTCGTAGATCAGGTTGCCGGCGTCGGTGTGCACCGGCGCACCGGCCGCGAGCCGCAGCACCGGCGTGCCGAGCCCAGCCAGGTGGCGAGCCGTCGCCAGATACGCGAACGGCAGGACCTCGACCGGCACCGGCCACCGCGTGCCAAGCCGGCGCGACCGCTTGGACGCATCGACGATGATCACGTTGCGCCGCGAGCTGAAGTTGACGATCTTCTCGCGGGTGTGGGCGCCGCCGCCGCCCTTGATCAGATCGAGCGCGTCGTCGACCTCGTCGGCGCCGTCGATCGTGACCGCGATGTCCCACGGGCCGTCGTCGGCCAGGACCTCGAGGCCGAGCGCCTCGGCCTGGGTCCGGCTGGCGCGCGACGTCGGCACGCAGCGGTAGCGCCGGCCGCTCGCCGCCAGCTCGCCGAGCGCGGCGATGAACAGCCGCGCGGTCGAGCCGGTGCCGATCCCGATCACGACATCGGGGCCGGCCGGGGGCAGCTCATCGAGCGCCGCGCGCGCGGCCTGGTGCTTGGCGTCGCCCGAGAGATCTGATGACAGAGTCGATGACAGATCCGACGACATACCGGGTCAGTCGCTCCCCATGGCGCCGGCGGCCGCCGCGAACTCGATCAGGCCGAGCAGATCCTTCTCGGTCGCGACCGCCTTGACGACGATCTCGTCGTTGGCGGTCGAGATCTTGACCGCGCTCAGCACGCTGTTGATCGCCGGCGACAGCATGCCGGCCTGCTTGGCCTGATCGAGCTGGGTCGTGGCCGTGGCCGCCAGGCTGGTCGCCGCGCTCGCGCTCTGCATCACCGCATGGACGTCGGCATCGATGCTGCCGCCCGCGAGCTTGATCGCACCGTAGCCGCCCTTGATCGTGACCCCGGGCTGGAGCTCCTTGGTCTGCTCGCCGGCACCCCACACCGCGGCCGAGGTGTTGACCTTGGCGAGCGACTTGCCGAGGTCGGACTTGGCGAACGCGCCCTTGCCGCCCATCCAGCGCGCGACCGCCGCCTTGTCGCTGGCCTTGAACGGCACGACCAGGACATCCTTGCCGACCCAGCCGACGAACGTCGTCATGGTGTCGGTGGCCGGCGCGGCGCTGCCGTCGTGGTGGATCAGCTCCTTGGTGATCTGCGAGACGTTGCCGTCGTTCTTGATCGTGACCTTGGTGTCCTTGTCGTTGTTCTGCACCGCGGCCTGCAGACAGGTCGACAGCTTGGCCTTGTCGACCCCCGAGAACGCGACGTACGCCGCGCCGTCATCGGAGTCGGCCGCGGTCGCGACCACCACGGCAGCCAGCACGGTCAGCGGGTCGAGCTTGCATGACGTCTTCATCATGTTGATGACCTGCGCCGCGTCCTTCTTGGCGAGCAGCTTGGGGTAGTAGGTCACGAACAGCTGGGTCTTCTGGATCGCGGCGAGATCGATGCCGACCACGATCTTGGCATCGGCCGGCAGCCCTGCCTTCGCGGCGCTCCATGCCTTGGAGGTATCGGCCCCCGCCGGCAGCGCCGCGAGCGATACGACCGATACGACCGATAGAGCAACGGCGGCGGAGATCCCAGCTGTGCGCATCCGCGGACCATAGCAGCCGCCGGTCACCCGCACACGCTCGGCGCCCGCCGCCCCGGCCCGAGCCGGCGCGAAAGCTCGCGGCTACACCGCCGCCCCGGCGATCGCGCGCCGCGCCGCCGCCGCCGCCGGCCGCCAGCCGCCGCGCAGCACGCGCAGCCAGAACAACCCCGCGCCGACGCAGATCTCGACCGCGAGCCCGATCCAGCCGCCGACCGCGCCGAGCCCGAGGCCGACGCCGAGCACCCAGGTCAACGGCGGCGTGGTCAGCCACGACGTCACGATCCCCACGATCGCCGCGTAGCGCACGTCACTGGCGCCGCGCAGCACGCCGCGTGCGATCACGTTGGCCGCGTCGGCGACGAGGAACGCGAGGCTGACGTGGACCAGCAGCACCGCGCGCGCCGCGAGCGCCGGATCGCCGGACGCCAGCGCGCGCGTGATCAGGCCGCCGAGCACGGCGTAGACCGCCACGCAGACCAGCGCGTAGCTCGCGCCGATCAGCAAGGTTCGCCGCGCGACCCGCGGCACCAGGGCATCGCGGTTGGCGCCGACCGCCTGGCCGACGAGCACCGCGGCGGCCTCGGCGAGCGCGTGCGCCGGCAAGAACGACACGTTGACCAGCTGGAGCACCATCTGGTGGGCCGCGCCGTCGACCGCCGACATCCGCGCGATCAGCACGGTGAGGATCAGGAACGACCCGACCTCCATCACGAACTGCAGGCCGTTCGGCACGCCCTGCGCCCACACGTCGCGGATCGCGGCGCGCTGCAACCGCAGGTGCAGCAGGCTCGGCCGCATCCGCCAGGTCAGCAGCGCGAGCTCGGTGAAGTTGCCGCACACCGCCGCGATCGCCGCGCCCTGCACGCCCCAGCCCAGGCCGAGGATCAGGATCGAGTCGAGCACGAGGTTGACCGCGTTGCCGCACAGCGACGCGCGCATCGGCGACCGGCTGTCGCCCTGGCCGTAGCTCGCCTCGCGGAGCGCCGCGTAGAGCAGCACCAGGATCGAGCCGAGCGACCGGATCGCGAGGTACTGCGCGGCGAACTGGCCGGCGCGCGGCGACGCCGACAGCGCGACCAGCAGCGGCGCGACGATCTGGCCGGCGATCGTCGCCAGCGCGCCGAGCCCGACCGCGAGCGCGATCGCCGCCGCCATCAGCCCCGGCAACCGGTCGTGGCGACCGGCGCCCACCGCCTGCGAGACCAGGGTCTTGGCGCCGCGCAACAGCCCGATGCCGAAGCACATCAGGGCAAACCCGACCACGCCGGCGAGCCCGACCCCGGCGAGCTGATCGGATCCGAGGTGCGCGACGAACACGGTCGACGTCAGGGTCATCGCCGAGAACGAGATCATCGAGACCGTGATCGGCCAGGCGAGCCGGAGCAGCGCGCGGCCGGGACGATCGGTCCACGGCAGCGCGACAGAAACAGAAGATGCAGAACCAGTAGATCCAGACAGCGACATACAAGCCTCGACAGCCGGCCCGAGGGCGCGGCGGTAACAGAGCGGTCGAGAGCCCGTGGTTCGTGGCTGAAACGAAAACGGGCTCCAGAGGGTCATGCGACCGGGAGCCCGCGGTGGTGGAGGTGAAGAGCTTGCTCGTATCAGCTACACGAGCCTCGCCCGCCGCGGGCCGTTCCATCGCAGGCGAAGCCAATCGCCAGCAGACGGAACATGCACGAGTACGAAGCGGCGCTCATCGATTCACCTGTCGGCCACTTTCGCTCGCCGGCACCGTACGGTCAAGCATCGTTTCGAAGTTCGAATCACATTGCCGGGAATGACCATGTGGCAGGCCCGGTTGACAGGCCGCGGGCGGGAGCGGTTTGCTCCGCCTCTCTGAAGGTAACCAATGTCTGATCGACTCACCGAAGACGTCACCAAGTTCCAGGGCCGGTTCGCCGCCCTCAAGGCAGAAGTCGGAAAAGTCCTCGTCGGCCAGGACGACATGCTGCACCGCCTGCTGCTCGGCCTGCTCGCTGGTGGCCACGTCCTGCTCGAGGGCGTGCCCGGGCTCGCCAAGACCCTCGTGATCCGCACGCTCGCCGACGCGGTCGACGGCGTGTTCTCGCGGATCCAGTTCACGCCCGACATGCTGCCCGGCGATGTCGTCGGCACCCAGATCTACAACCCGCGCGAGGGCTCGTACACCGTCCGCAAGGGCCCGGTGTTCGGCAACCTGATCCTCGCCGACGAGATCAACCGCGCGCCGGCCAAGGTCCAGTCCGCGCTGCTCGAGGCGATGCAGGAGAAGCAGGTCACGCTCGGCGATCAGACGTTCAAGCTCGCCGATCCGTTCCTCGTGCTCGCGACCCAGAACCCGATCGAGCAGGAGGGCACCTACCCGTTGCCCGAGGCCCAGCTCGATCGCTTCATGCTGAAGGTCCGGGTCGGCTATCCGACGCGCGACGACGAGGTCAAGATCATCGACCGCATGGCCGGCGCGGGCTCCGAGCCGAGCGCGAGCAAGATGATGACGACCGACGAGATCCTCGCCGCGCGCGAGGTCGCCCGCCAGGTGTTCGTCGACGACAAGGTCAAGCGCTACGCGGTCGACCTGGTCGCCGCGACCCGCGATCCCAAGGCGTCCAACCTCGCCGCCCTGGCGCCGCTGATCGATAACGGGGCCTCGGTCCGCGCGTCGATCGCGCTGATCAAGGTCGCCAAGGCACAGGCCGTGCTGTCCGGCCGCAGCTACATCTCGCCGCACGACGTCAAGACGATCGCGCACGACGTGCTGCGCCACCGCATCCTCGTCAGCTACGAGGCCGAGGCCCAGGGCAAGACCACCGATCACGTGATCGCGCAGATCCTCGAGAACGTCCCGGTCCCGTAGCGAGGCCCGCCATGCTCCCCGCCGAGATCGCGCAAGCCGTCAAGCGCATCCAGTTCGTCACCGGCCGCCAGGTCTCCGACGTGATGGCCGGGGCGTACCTCTCCGTGTTCAAGGGCCGCGGCATGGAGTTCGACGAGGTCCGACCCTACGTCCCGGGCGACGACGTGCGCTCGATCGACTGGAACGTCACCGCGCGCACCGGCGAGCCGCACGTCAAGCGGTTCGTCGAGGAGCGCGAGCTGACCGTGATGCTGCTGGTCGACGTCAGCGCGTCGCAGGACTTCGGCTCGGGCCGCAGGTCCAAGCTCGAGGCCGCGGTCGAGCTGTCCGCGCTGCTCGCGATGAGCGCGGTCGAGAACGGCGACAAGGTCGGCATGCTGCTGTTCCACGGCGGCGCCGACCTCTACATCCCGCCGCGCAAGGGCGGCAAGCACGCGCTGCGCGTGGTCCGCGAGGTGCTCGCGCGCGGCCAGACCACGCCGTCGGGCACGCTGCGGCGCGCGATGTTCGAGCTGCCGCAGGTCGTGCGCAAGTGGTTCGCGCGGCTGGCGGCCACGACCAAGGACGAGCCGCGGCGGTCGACCAGCATCGCGGCCGCGCTGGAGTTCTGCCGCCGGGTCCTGCCGCGCCGCGCGGTGCTGTTCCTGATCTCCGACTTCCTCGACGACGATTACCTGAAGGTCCTGCGCCACGCCAACCGCAAGCACGACGTGGTCGCGGCGCTGATCACCGATCCGCGCGAGGCCGAGATGCCGCCGGCGGGCCTGGTCACGCTCGAGGATGCCGAGACCGGCGCGCTCCGGTTGATCGATACCCGGTCGGCCGAGTTCCGCAAGGATCTCGCGATGCGGGCCAAGGATCGCCAGGACACCCTGCGCGATCAGCTGCGCGCCACCGGGATGGACCTCGTCGTGTTCGACGCGTCCGGCTCGATGGTCGACCCTCTGCTGCGGTTCTTCCGCGAGCGCGAAAGGCGGTTGCGCCGATGATCGATGCCAAGATGATCGCCAAGCGATGGAGCCGGGTCGCCGCCGCGTGCGCGATCGGGTTCGCGATCACCGCGGTCGCCGGGATCGGGTGCCACGACGAGCCCGCCGAGCCCGAGGCGAGCGAGGTCGCCGTGCCCGCCGTGGACGCGATCACCAAGACCGCCGAGAACGGCCCGGTCAAGGCGACGCTCAAGGTCTGGCCGGCCAAGCCGACGCTCGACGACACGGTCTACGCCCAGCTCGAGATCGACGCGCCGTCGGGCGTGACGATCAACGCGCCATTCCAGGAGACCGGGAGCCAGCTCGGCCGGTTCCAGGTCGGCAAGTTCGATCACGACACCGAGCGCACGCCCGACGGCGGCCAGCGCTTCCACCAGCTCTACCAGCTCCACGCCCAGGCGAGCGGGCGCCAGCGGATCCCGCCGCTGCGGTTCGAGATGATCGATAGCCGCAAGGCCGCGCCCGGCGAGGCCGCCAAACCTCAGGAGATCCTGACCGACGAGGTCCCGCTCGAGATCGCGCCGATCCCGGCGGAGGCCGCCGCGGCGCCGCTCAAGCCCGCGCTCGGCGAGCTCGATCCCAGCGTCGGCGGCCTGGGCTGGATGACCCTGCTCGCGATCGTGTTCGGCGCCGCGATCGCCGGGGCCGGCGGCGTGCTCGGCTACCGTGCGCTGCGAGCGCGGCGGCGGATCGAGCAACAGCGCTCGGCGTACGACGACGCGGTCGCCCAGCTCCGCGCGCTCGAGGCCAAGGGCCCGCCCGACGAGGCGCTCGCCGACGGCTGGTTCGTGGTGCTGTCGGCGATCGTCCGGCGCTACCTCGAGTCGCGCTACGAGATCCGCGCGCCCGAGCTGACCACCGAGGAGTTCCTGCTGGTCGCGACCAGCCGGCCCGAGCTGACCGGCGAGCACCGCACGCTCCTGACCTCGTTCCTCGAGCGCTGCGATCGGGTCAAGTTCGCCGGCTACCGGCCCGACGCCGACGAATCGCTCGCTTCGCTCGCGGCCGCCCGCGGGTTCGTCGAGGACACCCGGCTGCGCGAGCCGATGGCGGTCGCACGGAAGGCGGCCTGACATGGCGACCGCGATCCGCTGGCTCTACGGCCTGGCTCACGTCGAGCCGACCCACCCCTACTTGATCCTCATGGCGCTGCTCGCGATCCCGGCCTACGCGATCGCGCAGCGCTCGGCCGGCCGCGTGGTGTTCTCGTCGCTGCGCGCGCTGCCGCTCGGCGGCCACACCTGGCGGACCCGGCTCGCGTGGCTGCCCGACGCGCTGATCGCGCTCGCGGTGGTCGCGCTCGCGGTCGCGCTGACCGGGCCGCGCGCCGGCGACCAGGCCGCCCGGGTCCGCCGCCAGGGCATCGCCGTGATGATGGCGGTCGACGTCTCGGGCTCGATGCGCGCGCTCGATCTGTCGGTGAAGAATCGCGAGCTGACCCGGCTCGACGCGGTCGTGCAGACGTTCGAGCGCTTCGTGCTCGGCGGCGGCAAGCTCGGCGGCCGGCCCGACGACGCGATCGGTCTGGTCGCGTTCGCCAGCTACGCCGAGACCCGGAGCCCACTGACCCTCGATCACGGCAACCTGATGACCGCGGCGCACGAGCTGACGTTCGCCCGCGACGACGAGAGCCAGACCGCGATCGGCGCCGGGCTCGAGCTCGCGGTCCAGCGGCTCGCCGAGTACAAGGCCGCGAGCAAGGTCGCGATCCTCTTGACCGACGGCGAGTCGAACATCCACGACATCGACGAGGACACCGCGATCGACGACGCGGTCAAGGCCGGCGTCAAGGTCTACACGATCGGCGCCGGCACCACGGGCGTGGCGCCGATCCGGGTCCCGCTGCAGGGCGGCGGCAGCGAGCTGCGGCAGATGGAGGTCTCGATCGACGAGACCCTGCTGCGCAAGATCGCCGACAAGACCCACGGCCAGTACTTCCGCGCGACCGACCACGGCGGGCTGGTCAAGATCTACGAGGCGATCGACAAGCTCGAGCGCACGACGATCGAGGACCAGCAGTTCACCGAGTACCGCCAGTTCTACGGCCGGTTCGTCGCCGCCGCGCTGGTCCTCTTGCTCGCCGGGCTGATGCTCCAGGGCACGCTGCTGCGGAGGCTCCCGTGATCGACTGGAAGTTTGCCGAGCTCCCGCGCGTCCACCTGGTGTGGCTCGCGCTCGCGGCCGTGATCGGGCTGGGGCTGCTCGAGCGCCGCAGCCGGACCGCGCTCGGCGCGTTCCTCACGCCGGTGATGCAGCGCCGGCTGACCGCGCAGGCGACGCCCGGCCGGGTGATCGCCCGGCTCGTGCTCGTGCTGTGCGCGATGCTCGCCGGGATCGGCGCGCTGATGCGGCCGCAGGTCAGCGGCGAGACCGAGACCGTCAACGCGGTGCAGGCGACCGCGGACGTCATGTTCGTGCTCGACACCTCGCGCTCGATGCTCGCCGAGGACGCCGCGCCCAACCGGCTCGCCCGCGCCAAGGCCGAGATCGCGCAGCTGGTCGGCAAGCTCGAGAGCCACCGGGTCGGGCTGGTCGCGTTCGCCGGCCGCGCCGCCGCGATGTGCCCGCTGACCCCCGACCACTCGTTCTTCACCACCGTGCTGTCGACCGTCGATACCCGCAGCGCGGGCCGCGGCGGCACGCGGGTCGGCGAGGCGATCAAGACCGCGGTCCGCGGGTTCCCGGCCGGCCCGGGCGCCAAGCTGATCGTGCTGATCACCGACGGCGACGACCAGGATCCCTACAGCGAGGACGCCGCGGTGCTCGCGCGCGACGCCGGGATCAAGATCGTCGCGATCGGCCTGGGCAGCGAGACCGGCAGCCAGATCACGCTGACCGACCCGGCGACCGGCGCCAGGACCGTGCTGATGTACGAGGGCAAACCCGTGATCAGCAAGCTCGACGGCGACCGGCTGCGCAAGATCGCGCTGGTCACCGAGGGCGCGTACATCCCCGCCGGGACCTCGGCGGTCGATCTCGAGTCGATCATGAAGACCCACGTCGCGCCGATGGTGAGCGCGGCCGTGGTCTCGGCCCAGCGGGAGATCCCGGCCGAGCGCTACATCTGGCTCGTGCTCGCGGCGCTGGGGTTCTTGCTCGCGGCGCTGTGGGTCGGGAGGACACCATGACCCCGCGCAAGATCGGCACGTGGATCGGGCTGACCGCGATCGGCCTGGTCGTGGTGTCGCTCGTCCTGTCGCTCGTTGCCATCCCGATCACCGGCGGCGGCCCGCTCGCCGGCTGGGAGCTCGTGACCCGGCTGCGCGGCGAGCACCGCGACGCCCGCGACAAGTACAACGAGGGCGTGGCCGCGCTCGCCAAGGGCGACTACGAGCCGGCGGAGAAGGCGCTGCTCGATGCGCGCAGCCAGGCCGGCGTCGATCCCGAGCTGGTGTTCCGCGCCGCGTACGATCTCGGCGCCGCGTACGGCGCGCACGCCGATCAGGTCCGCAACGCCAAGGACGCCGATCTCGACAAGGCGCTCGAGCTCGCCAACCAGGCGGTGTCGTGGTTCGGCGACGCCGACCGGCTGCGCCCGCACGATCCCGACACCAAGGCCAACTTGCAGATCATGCGCGCGCGGGTCCAGGCGATCACCGACGAGCTGCGCAAGGGCGAGGGCAAGCTCGAGGCCCGGCTCGACCGGCTGATCCGCGATCAGCGCGGCGTGCTCGACGACGCGCGCGGCGCGTGGTTCGCGATCAAGCAGGCCGGCGGCAGCGATCCGCTCGCCGAGCAGGGGACCTTGACCCACCTCGCCGACCGCGAGCGCGGGGTCGTCGCCGAGGCCGGCGTGATCGGCGACCTCGCGGCCGACGAGATCGACGAGATCGGCAAGAAGCCCGACGACAAGCGCACCGACCAGGAGAAGGCCCGGATCGTCCAGCTGAAGAACCTCGATCTCTACCTGATCGAGGGCCGGGCCCGGATCACCGAGGCGCGCGGCAAGTTCCAGGACCTCGCCGCCGAGGACGGCGTCGGGCGATCCGAGGCCGCGCTGGTCGAGCTCAAGCGCGCCCGCGAGCAGCTGCTCGATCCGATCACCGTGCTGCGCCAGGTCGCGCAGGACGAGCTCGCGGTCACCCAGGACACCGCGCACTCCGACACCAAGGCGATCGATTTCGGCTCTGGTGTCGGCTCCGGCTCCGGCTCCGGCTCTGGCTCCGGCGCCGCGCCCACCGCGCTGCCGGGCTGGCTCGAGCCGGCCAGGATCGCCGAGCGCCAGCTCTCGATCCGCGATCGGCTCGAGGAGGTCCGCGCGCGGCTGACCGCGGCGACCGAGACCCCGCCGCCGCCCGCGCCGGATCCGGCGAGCCCCGCGGCCGCGCCGTCAGCGCCATCCGGGCAGCCACAGGACCCCAAGCAGGCCAAGCTGATCGAGCGCATCATGGCCGCGCTGCCCGCGGTCGGCGAGGCGAGCACCGCGATGGACCACGCGCGCGACGCGCTCGGCGCCCGGCAGATCAAGCAGGCGCTCGACCAGGAGCAGGCGGCGCTCGAGGCGCTCGCCGGCGCGATCGAGCAGTTCTCGGATCTCAAGCAGCTGATCGAGCTCGCGTACGGCGAGCACCGGCAGCTGGTGCAGCTGCTCGGCCCCGAGGCCGCCAAGCAGCTCGACGCCGCCCAGCGCGGCAAGCTGACCCATGAAGCCCTCGCCCACAACCTGCGCCGGATGCCCCGGCTGGCCGCGCTGATCGCCGAGGAGGTCGCCCAGCTCGACGCCAAGGTCAAGCAGTCGGAGACCGCGATGGCCGAGGCTGCGCTCAGGCAGGCGTCTGGGCAAGTCAAAGACCCCAAGCAGGCCGAGGCCCAGAAGCAACAGCAAGCCCAGGCCCAGCAGCAGCTCGAGCAGGGCAAGCAGCTCCTGACCCACGCCGAGGAGCTGCGCGGTCAAGCCGCCGCGGCGCTCGCGACGCTCGATCAGGCGCTCGCCGCCAACAAGGATCCCATGCCACCCGCCACGGACGCCGACCAGAAGCTCACCGAGCTGCGCAAGCTGTTCTTCGATCTGATCCAGCACCTCCAGGAGCTGATCCGCGAGCAGGGCGAGACCCGCGACCAGACCTCGGCCGCCAACTCCGAGGACGACTTCACGCGCGGCCCCAAGCTGCCGGGCCTGGCCGATCGCCAGGACGGCCACAAGAAGCTCGCCAAGGACATCACCGATCAGCTCGCGCAGCAGGCCGACGCCGCGGCCAAGCAGGCGCCGCCGACCTCGCCGAACGGCCCGTCGACCCCGCACGCCGGGCCCGATCCCAAGGCGCTCGCCGGCGCCGCCGACGAGGTCCGCCAGGCCCAGGGCGACATGGGCGATGCGTTCAACACCCTGGTCAAGGCGCGCGACGCGACCAACGCGAGCCAGAGCCTCGAGCCCGGCGTCAAGAGCCAGGCCAAGGCGATCGAGCACCTCGAGAACGCGCTCAAGCTGCTCCAGCCCCCGAAGAAATCCGACAAGAACGACAAGAACGATCAGAACAAAGATCAGCAGCAGCAGCAACAACAACAGAAGCCGCAGGACAAGCAGCAGCAGCCCCAGGGCGGCGCCGGCCAGCGCGCGCGCGACGAGGACGCCAAGCGCCAGCGCCAGCGCAACCAGGCCCCGGCCAATGACCCCGTCGAGAAGGATTGGTGATGGCCAAGCTCGCGTCTCACGCTGCGCTCGCGGCCGTTGCGGTGATCATGCTCGGCGCGGGCACCGCACGCGCCGACGAGCCCGCCGCCGAGTTCCGGCTCGGCGACCGCGAGACCCCGCACGTCGGCGTCGCGTTCCCGCTCGACCTGGTGATCGAGGGCCTCGACGAGGCGCCCGCGCCCGACGCCCCCAAGCTCGAGATCGCCAACGCGACCGTGACGTTCGCCAGCGCGCAGCCCAACGTGCAGCGCGGGATCCAGATCGTCAATGGCCGGCGCAGCGAGTTCTCGAAGGTGACGTGGGTGATGCGGTGGCGGGTCGAGCCGCACAAGGAAGGCCGGATGCACATCCCGGCGGTCACCGTGACCCAGGGCGCGAAGCGGGCGACCACGCGGCCCGCCGAGGCCGACGTCGATACGATCCCGACGTCCGACTCGATGAAGCTCCAGCTCGCCCTGCCCGACCGCGCGATCTTCGTCGGCGAGACCGTGCCGGTTGTGCTGACCTGGATGTTCCGCGGCGAGCCTGCGAGCGATCCGAAGTGGTCGATCCCGCTGATGACGATGGACGCGTTCACCGTCAGCGGACCGCCGGTCGCGGGCGCGCGCAAGGTGCTGACGTTCCCCGCCGGCACCAAGGATCTGCAGCTGCCGTACACCGTCGATCAGGTCGACCAGGGCGGCGTGCAATTCAACCGGCTCGCGGTCACGTTCTTCCTGGCGCCGCGCAAGGTCGGCAAGCTCGACGTCCCGGCGTCGTCGGTGGTCGCCGGCATCGCGGTCGGCCGCGCCGACTTCTTCGGCAACGCGCCGAGCCGGCTGTTCCGCGCCAACGACGCCGCGCGCACGCTCGAGGTCAAGCCGCTGCCCGAGACCGACAAGCCCGCGAGCTTCGCCGGCGCGGTCGGCGACCAGTTCTCGATCGACGTCCAGACCTCGCGCTCGGTGGTCAAGCTCGGCGAGCCGGTCGAGCTCGCGATCCGGATCAAGAGCAACCAGCGGCTCGATACCCTGGCGCTCGGCCGGATCGACGGCGACGCCGGGCTGCCCAAGGACAAGTTCGTGGTGCCCGCCGATCCGGCGACCGGCGAGCTGTCCGACGACGGCAAGACCAAGACGTTCAAGGTCACGGTCCAGGTCACCGGGCCGGCGACCGAGGTCCCCGCGATCGCGTTCGCCTACTTCGATCCGGTCAAGACCACGTACCAGACGATCCACTCCGAGCCGATCGCGCTGTCGGTCGCCGGCGGCAGCGTGGTCGGCGCCGGTGACGTCGTCGCGGCGAGCCCCGCGCCGGCCCCCGGCAAGGGCTCGGCGACCCAGGCCCCGGGCGCGCTCGATCCCGACACCGCGCTGGTCGACGCCGAGCTCGCGCTGTCGAGCCCGAGCCAGGAGGACGATCGCCCGCTCGGCGGCGCGGCGCTGTGGCTGGTGATCGGCGTGCTCTATGCGGTGCCGCTCGCGCTGCTCGCCGGCCGCCGCTGGCAGCTCCGCACCCAGGGCCAGCGCGACGACGCCGCCGAGGTCCGCGCCGCGCGCAAGAAGGTCGAGGATCTGCTCGATCGGTCCGGCGCCGCGCCGGCCCGCGACGTCGCCGGTCCGCTCGCCGCCGCGCTGCGCGACCTCGCGCGCATGATGGGCCGCGGCATCGACGCGCACGGCGAGTCGGCGGCGCTGCTCGCCAAGCTCGAGACCGAGAGCTTCTCCCAGGGCGCGTCGACCGTGCCGCTGTCGACCGATCTGCGCTCCGACGCCGCGGGCCTGCTGCGCCGGTGGACCACCGAGGCGCGCCGCGCCGGCCGCAAACCCGCGAGCGCCGGCACCGGCACCGCGGCGCTGCTCGTCGTGCTCGCCGCCGGCCTCGTGCTCGGGGCGGCGCGCGCGGTGGCCGCACCGCCGCCGGCCGTGGCCTCGCCGTCGGTCGATTCAGCTTCGGCTTCGGCTTCGGCGGCTGGTTCGGCGGCCGCGCTCGAGGACGGCCGCGCGGCCTACCGCGACGCGATGCAGCTGACCGGCAACGCCACCGCGCGGCGCGCCGCGTTCGCCCGCGCGGCGACCGCGTTCGGCGAGGCGGTGCGCGCGACCCCCGATCGCCCGGAGCTACTCACCGACTGGGGCAACGCCGCGCTCGGCGCCGGCGACGTCGCGACCGCGACCCTGGCCTACCGCCGCGCGCTCGCGATCGACGGCGGCACGCCGCGCGCGCGCCACAACCTCGCGTGGCTGCGCGGCCGCCAGGCCGACACGTTCCGCCCGGTGACCGGCGGCGCGACCGACACGCTGCTGTTCTTCCACACCTGGCCGCGCGCCCGCAAGCTGGTCGTCGGCAGCGCGGCGTTCGCGATCGCGATCCTGCTCGCCGTGCCGTGGTCGGGGCGCCGGCGCCGCGGGCTCGCCGGCCTCGTGATGCTGCCGCTCGCGGTGTGGATCGCGATGCTGGCGTCGGTCGTGTTCGAGGACCGCCACCCCGACGACGCGGTCGTGATGGACGCGGTCGTGATGCGCGCCGCCGACAGCGCCGGTGCGCCGGCCGCGCTGCCGCAGCCGCTCGCGCGCGGCGTCGAGGTCACCGTGCTCGAGCACCGCGACGCGTGGACCAAGATCCGGCTCGCGGGCGGCATGGCCGGCTGGGTGCCCACCGGCGCGGTCGAGAACATCACCCGCTAAACGGGTGGACCCTGGGCGTTTGCGCTCATCGACCCACCTCACAAACCTGACAATGCGGTGTCACGATCCGCGCCGTTCACGGTCGCTTCATCCAGCGGAGTACGCCATGGTTGACCTCCCGGCGCGCCATGTCAGCGAATCTGCCCACTGTATCGCTCGCCACGGCAGCGCCCGCGCCGCGCTCACCCGAACGTCATGCGACGCGGCTTGACTCCGCCGAGCTCGCCGCGCGGTTCGCCGCCATCCGCCGCCAGACCTTGGCGCTGTGCGCGCCGCTGTCGCCCGAGGATTGCGTCATCCAGCCGATGGCCGACGCGAGCCCCGCCAAGTGGCACCTCGCGCACACCACGTGGTTCTTCGAGGCGTTCGTGCTGTCGGCGCAGCCGGCCCCGCCGCCCGCGTTCGATCCGGCGTTCGAGTTCCTGTTCAACAGCTACTACGAGACGGTCGGGCCGCGGGTCGAGCGGCCGCGGCGCGGCATGCTGTCCCGGCCGGGCCTCGATCGGGTCCACGCGTACCGCGCGGCGATCGACGATCACGTGCTGCGCGCGCTCGATCGCGGCGCGCTCGATGCCGCCGCGCTCGGCGTGCTCGAGCTCGGCCTGCACCACGAGCAGCAGCACCAGGAGCTGATCCTGACCGACGCCAAGTACATGCTCGGCACCCAGCCGCTGCAGCCGGCGTATCGGGCGTTCGCGCGCGCGCGGCCCGCCGACCCCGCGCCGCTGGCATGGCACGCCGAGCCCGGCGGGACGATCGAGATCGGCGCGCCCGGAACGACAGGACCGACCGGGCCGACTGGAACAGCCGGCGCCGCGGACCCCGGCTTCGCGTTCGACAACGAGCGGCCGCGCCACCGCGTGCTGATCGCGCCGTACCGGATCGCGTCGCGACCGATCGCCAACGCCGAGGTCCTCGCGTTCATCGCCGACGGCGGCTACCGCGATCACCGGCTGTGGCTCAGCGACGGCTGGCACGTGGTCAAGACCGAGCAGTGGGAGGCGCCGCTGTACTGGATCCGGCGCGACGGCGACCACGCGATCTACGAGCTCGCCGGCGTGCGCGCCGTCGATCCCGGCGAGACCGCGTGTCACCTGAGCCTCTACGAGGCCGACGCGATCGCCCGCTGGCTCGGCGCGCGGCTGCCGACCGAGGCCGAGTGGGAGCACGCCGCGCGCGCCGCCGCGCTGCACGGCAACTTCGCCGAGGCCGGCCGCCTGCACCCTGATCGCGCCGAGCCCACCGCGGCCGCAGCTCTCGGGCAGCTGTTCGGCGATGTCTGGGAGTGGACCCAGAGCAGCTACTCGCCGTACCCTGGGTTCCGGCCGCTCGCCGGCGCGCTCGGCGAGTACAACGGCAAGTTCATGAGCGGCCAGAACGTCCTGCGCGGCGGCTCGTGCTTCACGCCCGCCGGTCATATCCGGCGCTCGTACCGCAACTTCTTCCCTCCGAACGCGCGCTGGCAGATGACCGGCGTGCGGCTCGCCACCGATGACTAGACGAGGAGACGACGATGAAGCCGACGACCACCCGCGCCCTTCGCCGCCCGTCCAACCCGCTCGCCAGCGCCGGCGCCGGCCCCGGTGCCGACACAGGCACTGACACCGGCACCGATACCGATACCGGCACCGGCACCGGCACCGGCACCGGCGATGACGTCCTCGCCGGGCTGCGCGCGCCGCGCAAGCACCTGCCGTGCAAGCTGCTGTACGACGCCCGCGGCGCCGCGCTGTTCGAGCAGATCTGCACGCTCGACGAGTACTACCCGTACCGCACCGAGCTCGCCCTGCTCGACCGCCACCTGCCGGCGATCGCCGCCGCGATCGGCACCGCCGCGCGCGTGATCGAGCCCGGCAGCGGCGCCGGCCAGAAGACCCGCATGCTGCTGACCGCGCTCGATCGGCCCGCGGTCTACGTCCCGATCGACGTCAGCGTCGAGCAGCTGACCGCGACCGCGCGCGCGCTCGAGGCCGCGTTCCCCGGGCTCGACGTCCGGTCGATCGCCGGCGACTACACCCAGGCGCTCGACGTCCCGCCGCACGCGGGCCCCGGCCGGACCCTGGTGTTCTTCCCCGGCTCGACGATCGGCAACTTCGAGCCCGAAGAGGCGCGCCAGTTCCTCGCCCGGTTCGCCCGGCTCGCCGGTCCGCACGCCTCGATCGTGCTCGGCGCGGACGCCAACCAGGACGCCGAGGCGCTGCTCCGCGCCTACGACGACGCGCAGGGCGTGACCGCGGCGTTCGATCTCAACGTGCTCGCCCACCTCAACCACAGCCACCAGGCGACGTTCGATCTCGGCGCGTTCATGCACCGCGCGGTGTGGGACGCCCAGCGCTCGCGGATCGAGATGCACCTGGTCAGCCGCCGCCGCCAGACCGTCGAGCTCGCCGGCCAGGCGATCCAGCTCGAGCGCGGCGAGCCGATCGTCACCGAGCACTGCTACAAGCACCCGCCCGAGGTCCTGGCGGCGCTGCTCGGCGAGGCCGGCTGGCAGGTTCGCGACGTATTCGCCGATCCGAGCACTCGCATGCGGCTGTGGCTCGCCGACCGCTGGTAGCTCACCCCGCGGCCCGACGCGTCACCCGGCCCGACGCGGCTGTGTGCGCCACCGGGCCCGACGAGGCCGCGGCCCGACGATCGATCCCGAGCCGCGCCAGCAACCGCTGCACGTTCGTCCGCTTGTTGCCGAGCGCGCGCGCGACCGCCGCGACGTTGCCGCGATGCACCGCGAGCAGCTCGATCAGCCGATCGCGGAGCGCGTCGTCGTCGAGCGCCGCGGGCGCCGGCCCCGAAGCCTCGGCGGGCTCGACGGGCTCGACGGGCTCGGACGACGCTGTCGGCCCGGGCGACGCTGTCGGCTCGCCGGCACCGCCCGACCGCAAGCTCGCCGGCAGGTGCGCGAGCCCGATCACCGCTGTCCCATCCTCGTCGCGCGCCAGGTCGGCTGCCGACAGCAAGGCCGCGCGCAGCTCGCGCACGTTGAGCGGCCAGCGGTACTGCAGCAGCGCGCGCAGGGCGTCGACCTCGAACCAGACCTGGCCCAGCCCGTTGGGTGCCGGCCCGAGCAGGGCGCGGATCAGCAGCCCGAGGTCCTCGCGGCGCTCGCGCAGCGCCGGGACGCGGAACGGCCACAGGCCCAGCCGCGCGAGCAGATCGTGGCGGAACGTGCCCGCCCGGACGAGCGCCTTCAGATCGCGGTGGGTCGCGGCCACGACGCGGACATCGACCGCGATCTCGGCCTCGCTGCCGAGCGGCCGGACCCGGTGGTTCTCGAGCACGCGCAACAGCCGGGTCTGCAGCGACGCCGGCATGTCGCCGACCTCGTCGAGGAACAGCGTGCCGCCGTTCGCCGCGCGGATCAGGCCGTCGCGGCTGGTCAGCGCTCCCGAGAACGCGCCGCGCACGTGGCCGAACAGCTCGTCCTCGAGCAGGTTGTCCGGCAGCGCGCCGCAGTTGAGACTGACCAGCGCGCCGCGCCGGCCCGAGCGCTCGTGGAGCGAGCACGCCAGCAGCTCCTTGCCGACCCCGGACTCGCCCTCGATCAGCACCGGCTGGCTCGAGCGCGCGAGCCGATCGATCATCCGCAGCTGGTCCTCCCACGCCGGGCACAGGGTCTGCGGATCGCCGCGGCCGGTCGCGCCGACGTCGAGGCTGCGCGCGGCCGAGCCCTGCCCGGGCAGCCGGAACAAGAAGAACGTGTGGCCGATCTCGATCAGCGCGCCGTCGCGCACCGCCGCCGGCTCGCCGGGTGGCAACTGGCGCCCGTCGAGCCGGGTCCCGCTGCCCGAGCCGTCGTCGGTCAGCTGCCAGCCACCGCCGGCCGCGCAGTCGAGCCGCGCGTGGTGCGGCGCCACATGAGGATCCGACAGCGAGAGCTGCGCCAGCGCGCGGCGCGGCTCGCCCGGGCCGGGCTCGGGCTCGATCAGGTGGCGGCCGATCCGCAGCCCGCCGGCGGGATCGAGCGCCATCCGCCACGGCCGGACCGCGAGGTTGTCGGCGCATAACAGGTGCACCAGGAGCGGTCCAGCGCCGGCGCTAGCCTGGGCGCCGGCACTAGCCTGGGTGCCGGCGCTAGCCTGGGTGCCGGCGCCAGTCTGGGTGCCGGTGCCAGCCTGGGTGCCGGCGCCAGTCTGGGTGCCGGTGCTAGCTTGGGTGCCGGCGCCAGCGCCAGCCGCCGCTTCGGCTTCGTCGCCGGCTCCGGCGTCGACTCCGGCTCCGGTACGGGCTTCGTTGTCCTGCGAGGCCACCACGGCCATGGTCCTGGGGATTCGCCGCGCGCTCATGGTTCATCGGGAACGCCGCGGCCCGGCGATCTTCCCGGGCGTGCCCGGCGAAAAGATTGCCTGTCGAATCGCTGCCGTGCGGTGTCGCACGGATCGGACGCGGCGGTGATCGCCAGCTCGAGGACTCGCTGGCGCAAGAGCGTCGAACATTCGTTCGCCGCTCTTGGCGATCGGCTTGCCGGCATACTGTCGGCCGCGCCTGTACGGCAAAATCGCCAGCTCGAGGACTCGCCGGCTCAGGCCCCCTCGGTCCGGCGACCCGGGGCGACCGGCAGCGGCGCGCTGGCCCAGAAGATCACCTGCAGCGAGCGCCGCACCGCGGGGCTGTGCTCGCGCATCGGCTCGACGGCGTGCCACGACCGCTCCGAGCGCACGATCAGCGCGGTGCGCCCGGTCGCCGGCGCGACCGTGTCGACCACGTCGCTCGCCGCCGGCCCGCCGAGGATCTGCAGCCGGCCGCCCCAGCGCTCGTCCCACGCGCCGCTGAAGTAGAACAGCTGGGTCACCAGCTTGGGATATTTATCGGTGTGCGGAGATAGCCAGTGCCCCGGATGATAGCGATTGAGCGTGAGCTCGATCAGCGCGCCCGACAGGTCCACGCCGGTCAGCCGCGCCATCGCCTCGCGGTACGGCGCGGCGAGCAGCTGATCGCACAGCCGCTGCCATGGCGCGGGCAGCGCCTGCTGCAGCACGCCGCCCGGCGGCACGATCGTGTTCATCACGATCCGGTAGGTCTTGTCGCTCCCGGTGCGCCGCTCGTTGAGCGTGAACCGCTCGTCGGGGAACGTCGCCTCGAGCTCGCGCGCCCACCCGGGCGCGAGGAAGTCCGCGGCGGCGCACCACGCGTAGGGCACGGCCGACATCGCGAGCGCCGGCAGGTCGTGGGCGATGGACGAGGTCATAGGACGATCACCTGCTTTCCGGTGCTCGACCAGCGCTCGAGCACGCTCAGCATGCGCGGCCGCTCGCGGCGGGAGAATCCCGCCACCTTGCGCACGAACCGCCAGTCCACCCGGCCGCCGCGCCGCCAGCCGCGCCGCGCGATCCGGATCAGGCAGCGCACCGGCCCGACGTCGAGGAACACCGCCGAGTCGGCGCGCGCGAGCCGCGGCGCCAGGTAGCGCTCGTAGTTGCCCTCGATGATCCACGCCGGACCGGCGACCGCGTCGGCCAGCCGGCGCGCCACCGCGGCCTCGTCGGGGCGGCGCCAGCCGGGCTCCCAGTACAGCTCGTCCATCGACCACAGCGGCAGGCCCGACGCCGCGGCGAGCCGGCGCGCCAGCGTGGTCTTGCCCGCGCCCGGCGAGCCGAGGATCACGATCCGGCGGCCCAGCCGCGCGGCCAGCTCGGAGACCGAGCAGCGCTCGATGCCCGCGCGCGGTCGATCGGGTTCGCCCGACGCGGCTTCGCCCGACGAGGAATGCCGGCCTCGCCGATCCGGAACGAGCTTGATTCTCGAGCTCTCAGGCGGACTCACGCGGCGCGCTCCCCGCTGGCGTGATCGGCACGCCGAGCCCGCGCAGCCAGCCGAGGAAGTCCTCGTAGCCGCGCTCGAGGTGCCCGGCGCCCTCGACGCAGGTGTCGCCGGGCACCAGCGCCGCGGCCAGGCACAGCACCGCGGCCGCCCGCAGATCGCGCGCGATCAGCGGCGCCTGGGGCGCGGCGAGCCGCGACGGATAGATCTGCAGCTCGTCCGCCGAGATCTCGACCCGCGCCCCGAGCTTGGCGAGCTCGCGGGCGTAGCCGAAGCGATGCTTCCATACCCGCTCGCGGATCCGCGACGGCCGGTCGGCGCCGAGCAGCATCAGGCAGAACAGCGGCTGGTGATCGCTGTAGATCCCGGTGCTGGTGACCTCGATGTCGACGCCGCGCAGCCGATCCGGCGGCGCGACCTCGATCACCCGCCCCGCGCGCGCGACGCCGACGCCCATCTCGGCGAGCACCCGGCGCTCGGGGGCCAGGCCCGACCACACCAGCTCCGGCACCTCGACCTCGAGCCGCACCGGGACCCCGAAGCACACGCCGGCCGCGATCGCGGTCATCACCTCGCTGAGATCCGAGACCACGGTCTTCTCGATGATCGCCGCCGGCGGGCGACCCGGCGTGATCTCGAACCGCTCGGTGCTGCCGTCGACCGCGAGCCCCGCGCGCCGCATGAAGTCGACCAGCTCGAGCACGTCGGGCTTGGGGTAGAGGTGGCGCAGCGTCGAGGTGCCGGGCACCGCCATCGCGGCGAGCAGCGCGGTCTTGGTCGCCCCCGAGACCAGCGGCCCGGTGAGCTGGTGCGGATCATCGGAGAACTCCATCAGGTCGAGCGTCGCGCCGTGGCGCTCCGGCCACGTCCCGCACAGCCCGCGGCCGTCGCCCGGATCGCCGAGCTCGGCGCCGAACCGGCGCAGCACCGCGACCATGTGCTCGACCGGGCGCGCACCGGTCCCCGCGCCGATGCTGCAGCCGCCGGTCGCGCCGAGCTGGACCCGGCCGAGCTTGCCGAGCACGGCCGGCAGCAAGTAGAGCGCGCCGTGGATCTGCGCGCTGCGCTGCGGGCACGGCGCGTCGAGCGCGTAGTCGCGGGCATCGATCTCGAGCATGCGATCGGAGAACGTCACCCGGGCGCCGCCCGCGGCGAGCATGCCCGCGAGCAGCCGGGTGTCGGCGATCCGCGGCACGTTGTGCAGCCGCACGGCCTGCCCGGCGAGCAGCGCGCCGGCGATCAGCGGCACGCACGAGTGCTTGTGGCCGGGGATCCGCGCGGCGACCTCGGCCACGTGGCCGGCGCCGCCCGCGATGCGCTCGCCGATCGCGATCCGGTCGCCGGCTCGGTCGCCGGCTCGGTCGCCGGCTCGGTCGCTGGCTCGGTCGCTGGCTCGGTCGTCGATCCGGTCGTCGGCTCGGTCGCCGGTCATGGCCGGGCCCCCAGCGCGGCGAGCGCGCGGTCCATCGCGTCGTCGGTCGTGATCGCCATGCGCAGGCAGGTCGCCAGCGCACCGTCCTCGAGCGCGCGGGTCGCGATCCCGGCGGCCGCGAGCCGGGCCACCGCGGCGTCGCGGATCGCCCGCGCCCCGGCGTCGATGCACAAAAAGTTGGTCCGCGACGACAGCGCCCGCCAGCCGGCGGCCGCGAGCGCGGCGGCGACCCGATCGCGGCGCGCGCGGACCCGGTGCTGCGCGGCGCGCACGGCGGCGGGGCGCTCGAGGCTGAACGCGAGGAACGCCAGGCTCGGGCTGGTCAGCCCGTTGCTCGGCCGCCAGCGCTCGAGCAGCTCGATCAGCGGCGCCGCCGCGATCACCGCGGCCAGCCGAAGCCCGGCCGCGCCGTGCGACTTCGAGAAGCTGCGGATCACGATCACGTTGCCGTGGTGGACCAGCGCCGCGTGATCGAGCTCGGCGAAGCTCGCGTAGGCCTCGTCGATCACCAGCACGTGGCCGCCGCGCCGCAGGTCACCAGCCAGCGCGTCGAGCGCGGCGGGCTCGATCGCCGCGCCGGTGAACCCGTTGGGGTTGGCCACCACGACCACCGACGGCGCGAGCCCGTCGAGCCGCGCGCGCAGCGCCGCGAGGTGCACATCGGCGGGGTGCCCGACGTAGCTCTCGTTGACCACGTCGCCGCCCGCGAGCCCGGCGTAGTCCGCGTACGACGCGTACAGCGGGGCGCTGGCGATCAGCTGCCGGCGCGGCAGCAGGCAGAACGCGACCATCTTGATCGCGTCGTCGGACCCGGCGCACAGCAGGACGTGATCCTCGGCCAGCCCGCCCGCCGCCGCGAACGCCGCGCGCGCCGCCGGCCAGTACGGATAGCGCGCCGCCGGCAGCGCCGCGAGCCGCTCGCAGAACACCGCGAACTCGGCCTGCAGCTCGGGGAGCTCGAGCTCGTTGCTCGCGAGGTTGGTCACGCCGCGGTAGTCGCGCTTGTGCGCGCGCGGCGCGCCCCGCCACTCCGGCCGGGTGAACGGTCCGAGATCAAACACGGGGCTCCTCCCGGCCGGCATGGGGCTCCTCCCGGTCGGGCGCGCGCGCCGGGATCCGCGCCGAGACCTCGGTCCGGGCGTCCTTGCGGCCGAAGAACGTGCGGTGGTAGCCGGCGGCGACCTCCTCGGGGAGCTCGTCGGGCGTCAGCAGCTGGCGGTTGAACTGCGCGACCTCGAACGGCGCCATCGCCGCGGTGATCTTCTGGTAGTCGGTGTAGATCGTCGGCCGGACCCGCGCGCCGAGCGCGGTGACCACGCGGATCGTGTAGTCGACGCCCTCGGGGCTGTCGCCCGGCAGGCCGAGGATCACGAAGCAGTTGAGCTCGATGCCCGCGGCGCGGCACCAGCCGGCCACCGCGCGCAGCTGGGCCTCGACGTCTTGCTTGATGATCGGCAGCGACCGCGCCCCGCCGCCCGCCAGGGTCTCGAGCCCGACGCTGATCCGGACGCAGCCCGCGCGGCCCATCCGCGCGACCAGCGGCTCGGCGAGGTGCGCGAGCGTGGTGACGCACTTCCACGGCACGCGATCGGGCTCGAGCGCGTCGCACAGCTCGACGACCCAGCGCCGGTTCAGCGTGAACGTCGGCGCGTAGAAGCTCACGTACTCGAACGGCGCGGCGGCGAACGCGTCGCGGATGTAGCGCACGGTGCGGTCGACCGAGAGCCGGCGCTCGCGCGAGCCCTGGATCGCCGGCACGTCGCAGTACGCGCACCCCACGGTGCAGCCGCGCGCGACCGGCACGACCAGCTCCTGGCGCCCGGGGATGCCGCAGAACTTGTCGCGATCCTCGAGGTACATCTTGCCGTAGGCCGCGTACGGGATCTCCGCGACGTCGGGCAGCACCCAGTCCTCGGCGGCCAGCCGGCGACCGTCGCGCGCGGGGGCCGCGAACCCGCGGCTGCGCAGCCGGACGCCGGCCGGATCGTCGCCGTGCGCGAGGTGGCGGATCGCGTCCTCGACCCCGGCCTCGAAGTCGCCGCTGTCGACGATCGCGTCGAGCTCGAACCGGTGGAACAGCGCCGGGACCAGGCTGCTGAGCCGGCCGAACGTCACCAGCTTGGCGCCCGGGCACAGCCGGCGCGCGTAGTAGATGAAGCGCTCGAAGCCGTCGATGCCGTCGAAGTCGTTGTGCATGCACACGACGTCCCAGCCGTCGCACAGCACGTCGCCGACGTTCTTCCAGTGCAGGTTGAGCGCGGCGGCGTCGAGGCAGCGGACCTCGGCGCCGGGCAGCGCCTTGCGCAGGTACGCGCCCACGCTGAACAGCCACAGCCGGTGTCCGGCGTTGAAGTAACTCGGGATCATCGGCGGAGCGATGCACAGGATCTTCACGGAGTCCTCCTTGGAAGGGCGAGCGCAGCGATCAGCCGCTGCGCGGCGTCGGGGGCGAGGCCATGGCGGCAGATCGAGGTCTGGAGATCGTCGGGGGCGAGCGCGGCATAGACCAGCGCCAGGGTCTCGGGCCGGCACATCAGGCGCTCGCGATAGAGCTCGGCGGTGAGGCCGCGGCGCTCCCACTTGGCGCGGAACCGGGGCAGCCCGGCGGCCAGCGCGGCATTGCCGGCCACGTAGTCCGCGATCACCAACTCGCGGCCGGCGCCGGCCAGCTCGAGCAGCGCGGCGGACACCACGCCGGTGCGGTCCTTGCCGGCGTGGCAACCGACCACGACCTTGCCGTCGGGCAGCGCGCCGGCGATCGCGGCCAGCGCCCGGCACAGCTGCGGCCCGGCGGTCCGCAGCATCGCGACGTAGTACGCCGCGTACGCCTCGGGAGACGGCACGGCGGCGGCGAGCGCGGCGTGATCGTAGCCGGTGATCGGCGCGCGGACCCAGCGCCAGCCCGCCGCGCGCAGGCTCACCGCGAGCGGCGCGCGCGCGACCTCGGCGTCGCTGCGCAGATCGACGTACGTCGGGCGGCCCAGGAACGCCAGCGCCCCCGCGTCGGCCGCGCCGAGCTCGCCCGAGCGCCAGATCCGGCTCGCCCGCGATCCGCCGACCGGCCGGAGGTTGACCGCGGCGACCGGGGCGACCAGGGCGACCGGAGCGACCGGAGTGACCGGATCAGTCGCCACGGGCCGCGAACTGCAGCACGAGCTGCCGCAGGCACATCGTGGCGTAGCACCCGCCGGGCAGCGTGAACGCGACGTCCAGCTTGTGCTTGCCCGCGAAGCTGTCGTCCTCGGCGCAGCGCACGACGCGGACGAACGCCTGGATCACCGTCGATCTCCGGCTGAGCTTGGGCGCCGGCAGCTCGGACGCCGGCCGCCCGGGCGCCGGCCGGTACTTGACGAACGGCAGCTCGGGCACCTCGGCGAGGATCGCGCGCGGCGTCTCCGGCGCGACCGCGTAGCACCACGCCAGGCCGTGGCGCCGATCCTCGTGGCCGGGCTCGCGGTCCCGGACCAGCGCGGCGAGCTGGTCGTTCCAGTGCTCGGACGAGCTCGCCGACAGATAGAGGCTGGTCACCCGCGGATCGAGCGCGGCGAAGAACGCCTCCGGGCTGCCGCGGTGGTCGCGGGCCGGCGCGCTCTCGGCGAGCTCGGCGTGGATCACCAGCTCGAGCGCGCGCGCGGCGTCGCCGTCGAGCAACGCGCGGCCGATCCGGTGGGTCAGCCGCGGCGCGCCGGGGACGCCGAACCGCTGATCGTCGAAGTAGTTGAGGAAGTACACGACGTGCTCGGTGCGCGCGGCGATCGCCTCGGCGACCTCGCGCGCGAGGCCGCGCACGGTCACCGCGAACGAGTTCCCGAGCAGCTCGCCGATCGCCAGCCCGCGGTCGGCGTGGCCGCACGGCTGGAGCTCGAGCCGGCGCGCGCCGTCCGGACTGGCGTGGCGCAGCGTGGCCTCGCCGCGCGCGGCACCGGCGATCGCGATCCACTGCTCGGTCACGCCGTCCTCGTCCTTGAGGCCGGCGTAGCTGACGTCGGCGGCGGCGACCCCGAGCGTCGCGGCGATCCACGCCACGGCCTCGAACGTCGTGTATCCCGTCTTGCGTAGTCGCCAGTAGTGATATGCGCCGGTCGGGCGCAGCGCCGGCAACGCGTTCTCGCTGACGAAGAAGTCGTCGGGCCGGTGCTTGATGATGAGCTCCATCGCGATCGCCGCGATTGCAACCGGCGTTCCCGGCCGCGCGCGGTGCGCGATGGCGCGTCACGCAAGCGTGCGGGCACGCCTCATGCAATTGCCGGTGAGGCCCGGACCTGCAGCGATTCGCGAAGCCTCCAGCCACTCCCTCCGCGCTTGCGCCGACACGGTGGAACAAACCATGACTTCGTCGACCCTGCAGGTGCCGGGAGAACGCAACGAGAACTCAAAACGACCGTAGGAGAATGCAGATGAAGAAGAAGACGCTGAAGGATCTGAAGCACAAGCTGCCCGCGCTCACCAAGGAGCACCAGCTGACCGAGGACGCACTGCAGACGATCGTCGGTGGCCAGAAGCCGACGCACATCAGCGCGAGCTGGTAACTGCCCGGGGCGGAGCGCGTGCTGGCTCCGCCCCCACTACCTATCTTCATGGACCGATCACTCCCGATCTGGGAACGCGCGCGCGCGTTCTATCACCCGCCCGAGTCCCGCGAGACCCGCGAGCCCCGCGAGCTCCGTGAGCCGCGCGCCGCGGCCCGCGAGCCGCGCGCGGGCGACGTCATCCTCGCGCTGGGCGCCGAGGCGAGCGCCGCCGCGGCGGTGCTGGCGGACGGCACCGGCCGGCCGGTCCATGTGCTCGCAGGTGAGCTCTCCGGTGAGCTCGCAGGTGAGCTCGCAGGTGAGCTCCCCGGAGAGCTCCCCGGAGAGCTCGCTGGGGAGCCCCCCGCGCCGGCGCAGCTCGCGCCGTACGCCGCGGGCGCGCGCACTGTGTGTGTGGTCGCGACCGCCGCGCGCCTGGGCGCCGCGACCGTGGCCGCGCTCCAGGACGCGCTGCGCGACGTTCGCTGGGGCCTGATCACCGGCCGCGATGCCGGCGGGCTCGCGTTCGTGGCGGCCAAGCAGCGGCTCGGCGCGCCCCGCGCGGACGCGGTCCACGTGCTCGATGCGCTCCATGCCGGCGACGCACCGGCCGACGCCGCCGCGGCACGCGCCACCCAGCATGCGCGGCTCCGGTGCGACGCCGCCGCGGCCTGGATCATCGCCGCGCACGGCGAAGGCGCGCACGCCAACCTCCACGAGCTGGTGCTGTGCGGTGCGCCGCGCGCCGGCGAGCTCGGGCCACGCGGCTGCCGGCCCGGCGCCGAGCCGCCGCGCTGCAAGCGGGTCCACGATCCCGCCGTGCAAGTCATGAGCTTCGCCGAGCTACGCGCGGCGGAGCTGATCTTCCTGTCGTGCACCGGGTTCTCGGTGGCCGGCCAGCACCACCCCTCGGCGGCGAGCGCGGTGCTGAGCGCGCTCGAAGGCACGGTCCGCGCCGTGCTGACCACCGATCGCGCGATCGAGGTCGAGCCCGGGGACGCGCACCGGGTCGCCGCGCTGCGCCGCGCCGGCGTCGGCCTGCCGGCGCTGGTGGAGCTGCTCAACGAGGCCTGGCGCCACGAGCTCGGCATCGCGCCGTTCCTGCTCGTCGGCGATCCGGCGCGCGGCGGCGCGGAGGTCCCGCTCGCGCGCGCCGCGCTGCCCGGCGTGCTCGAGCTCGGCCCCGCGGGGCACCACGCGCGGCGCACGGCCGACCGGATCTGGGCAGTCCCGCGGACATCCGGGTCCGACGGCGCAGCCGGGGGCGACGCCGGCGAAGCCGTGCCCGAAG
>DATBBB010000575.1:0-1527 GCA_036271215.1 Kofleriaceae bacterium
CCCGCTGCTCGAGGAGCCGCTGCGCGACACGCTCGGGGTGATCGTCTACCAGGACCAGGTGCTCGACGTGGCCGCGGCGCTCGCCGGCTTCTCGCAGGGCGAGGCCGAGGGCCTGCGGCGCGCGATGAGCCGCCGGCGCTCACGCGAGGCGCTCGCCTCGCACTGGGACGCGTTCCGCGACGGCGCGGCGGCGCGCGGCGTCCCGGAGGAGACCGCGAACCTGCTGTTCGAGCAGATCCTCGCGTTCTCGGCCTTCGGGTTCCCCAAGTCGCACGCGGCCGCGTTCGGGCTGCTCGCCTACCAGAGCGCGTGGCTGCACAAGCACCACCCCGCCGCCTTCCTGTGCTCGCTGCTGAACGCGCAGCCGCTCGGCTTCTACCCGCCCGCGACGCTCGTGCGCGACGCGATGCGGCGCGGCGTCGAGGTGCGGATGATCGACGTGCACCACTCGGCCGCGAGCTCCGTGCTCGAGCCGGACGGCGCCGTCCGGCTCGGCCTGCGCCACGTGCGGGGCCTCGGCGAGGCGGCGGCCGACGCGATCGCCGCGGAGCGCGCGGACGGCGGCCCCTATCGCGATCTCGCCGACCTGAGCAGGCGCACGGCGCTCGACCTCCCCCGCCTCGAGCTGCTGATCGCCGCCGGCGCCTGCGACGCGCTCGGCCGCCGGCGTGAGCTGCGCTGGCAGCTCGGGCTGCTGAGCCACGCCGTCTCCGTGCGCGGCGGCCGGCAGCTGGCGCTCGACCTCGAGATCGGCGAGACGCCGCGCCTGGCACCGCTGGGGCGCTGGGACCTGCTGGTGGCGGACTACCGCGCGAGCGGGGTCAGCGTGCGCCCGCACCCGCTCGCCGAGCTGCGCCCGGGCCTGCAGGCGCGGGGCCTCGTGACGACGGCCGACCTGCAGGAGCTGCCGGACGGCACGGCGCTCGCGCTCGCCGGGCTCACCGTCGCGCGCCAGCGGCCCGCCTCGGCCAAGGGCATCGTGTTCCTGCTCGTCGAGGACGAGTTCGGCATGGTCAACCTCGTGCTCTACGCGCAGGTGTACGAGGAGCACCGGCTGCTCGCCCGGACCGAGCCGCTGCTCGAGGTGCACGGCCGGCTCGAGCGGCGCGATCGCAACATCAACGTGCTCGTCGAGGCGATGCACCCCGTCGGCCGGCCGGGCCGGCCGGCGCTCGCGCCGCGCCGCCTGCCGGTGCCCGGGCGGGCGCCGGAGAACGAGGCGATCGACGCGCTGCGGGTGGCAGCGCCGGGCGCGCACCACTTCGCCCAGGGGCGCCACTGACGCCGTTCGGGCAGCGCATCACCGTACCACCATGGTAGCATGCGATAGGCGTCACCGGTCCGGTATACTGCGCTTTCTCCGCAGGGGACAGAGTAGGGGTCCTCCACGGAGCTTTGGCTCGTCCACACCCGATCGAAAGGTGTCGATGCCCACTCTGACCGACCATGAGGTCGGCGGTCTTGTCGTGCTCGGGCACGATGGTGTCGCCCGCATTGAAGAGATCACCGAGGCAACGATCGACGGCC
>DATBBB010000576.1:0-16195 GCA_036271215.1 Kofleriaceae bacterium
AGAGCGTGGTCCATGAGTTCGCGCGCGGCTGGAAAAATGATCCCGCTACTTTGCCGTGGCTCAAGGCCCGCGCCCAGGACGATGCGCATGCCGCTGTCCGCCGGAGCGTGGTCCGGGAGGTCGCACGTGGCTGGAAGGGCGACCCGGGCACCCTGCAGTGGCTCAAAGCTCGCGCCCAGGACGGTACGCATGCCGATGTCCGCCAGAGCGCGATCCATGAGCTCGCGCGTGGCTGGAAGAACGACCCCGACACCCTGCAGATTCTCAAGATCCGCGTCCAGAATGATGAGGACGCCGATGTCCGCCAGAGCGCGGTCTACGAGGTCGCACGCGGCTGGAAGAACGACCCCGACACGCTGCAGATTCTCAAGGTCCGAGCCCAGGACGATGAGAACGCTGAGGTCCGTCGGAGCGCGGTCCAGGAGATCGCGCGCGGCTGGAAGAACGACCCCGACACCTTGTCGTGGCTCAAAGGCAGAGCTCAGGACGATGAGCATGCCGCTGTCCGCCAGAGTGCGGCTCAGGAGGTCGCGCGGCTGGAAGAATGATCGCGACGGTACGGTCCACCTCAAGGACAAGCTCGGGAACCTCGACATCCAGGACCGCATCATGCTCGCCTTCGGCATCGATCCCTACGCGGGCGCCAAGCTCGGCTTCCTCGATCGCACCCGCGACCAGCGCGCGGCGCTCGGCGCCGTTCGCATCCACGAGCTGCTCTCGCACTCCGCCGAGCTCATGCTCCAGAACATCAACCACCTGTGGGCGGTCACGCCCGACCTCGCCGGCCGCAAGCTCGGCCTGTTCCAGCTCTGGGACGACTGCGCCGAGACCGGCAGCGACGACCTGATCACCGGCGGCGCCTCCGCCCGCGCCCTCGTCGTCAGCATCATCCGCGCCCGCCTCACCGGCGCCTCTGCCTACACGCTCGCCGAGCTAGCGGAGCTCAACGCCCACCGCCACTCACTCGCCACCTTCGCGCCGTATGAATAGGTACGACACAATTTGATCGATGTACCTTTGTGAACTTGCGGTAAGAGCTGTGCCCGCTGTGGTCAACCGCCGGCGATTCGGGAACGATGCGGGCAGGCGTTGGCAATTGCGCCCGCGCCAGCCAGGGAGAAAATATGCGAATCCATCAACTCTTGACGGTCATTGTGATTGCGGTCGGATCGCCTTCGATCGGGTGTATGACCAACGACGGCGCGTCGTCGTCGACTGATAGCGACACGTCCATCCAGGCATCCGCGCTCACCGCCTCGGGCGCCCAGCCTAACCAGTCGACGGGCGTGCGGTGCTCGAACGAGGACTGGCAGATCACGTTCTGGGCCGAGCCTGCGATGATCACGCCGGTCGGTACGATGACGTGTAGCTGCTGGCAACTCGAGGATCTCGAAGGCCAGGAATCAAACTGGAGCTCGCTCAACTACGAGGACACCTGTAGCGGCAACTGATCGCGCGCTCCCAGATGAGCGCCGCCGATAATCAGCGCCGCGGGCACATCTGGCGCGCGCGGCGCAGGTCGTTGACGGCGCAGACGTGTCAGTGACCACGTAGAAGTGCGGAAATCTGTCCGGCCGATGCTCGCCAGGAAGTGGCGCGGTCGCGGTGATCCCGAGTGGCTCGTGCACGATTGCCCATGTGGTCATTGCTCGAGTCGTATTTTCCAAGTTCTCGAAATTCATGCATCCGCCGATGCAGGCTCAGGGCTGGATGCGCCTGGGTATGACCAAGCGGGTAATTCCTCACATTACTCATCGTCTTGACATGCACGGTTCCAGTTGTGTAATAAAATTACAAGGAGAACAAATGAACAAGCTAGCACTCGGAACGATGGTTGCAGTCATGTTTGTTTTTGGGGCGATTTTCCTCGGCACGACACCGAGCGCATTCGCCGGCACGCTGCAGTCGTGTGGAAATGAATATGCGATTCAGACCTACTATGAGTTCACTTGTCATTCTCCAGATTACAATGGTCCAATCGATTTTGACGATGTGCTAGTGGGCAAGGACTGCCAGACGATGGATCCCGACGGCACGATTCGCGCGTGCTCGTTCCGGTGGTACGAGCACTACGACATCGACGTCGTCAACGGTTGCAGCTCGATCAGCAATGTTTTCTGGGTTGAGAACTGGGGAATCACGTCCAACTGCTGACCTGACACATCCCGGCGGCTCGCGTCGGGCGCAGTCACGTGGCCCTGGTCGAGGCTCACCTTGTCCGAAGTTCGGACATGGCGAATGGCCACATGTGCCCACGATAAACGCGGTCTTCCAGCCAAGGCGGATGCGATCCTGATCATGCGACGGGTCGGATCGCCTTGCGGTACTTCCCTACGTAGGACTGCCAGGCGGCGAGCCAGCGATCGGAGAGCGCCTACACCGCCACCGAATTGACCGATCTCAATGCCCGCCGCCATTCGCTCGCGGCCTTTGCGCCGTATGAATCGCTCCAGCCTGGTGACGAATCGGTGCGATGATCGAGCGCGCGACGCGCGCCTGCGCGCCCGCTGCGATCGGATCGCGCCGCCGGTTCACGAACTCCACCGGCGTCAGCCCGACGAGCTCTCGGAACTCGCCGATCAGGTGCGCCTGATCGTAGTAGCCGACGTCGGCGGCGATGCGCCCCCAGTCGGATGACGTCTCCGCCCGGTGCACGGCGCGCTGCAGGCGCACGGTGCGCGCAAACTCCTTCGGCCCGATGCCGATGCTCTCGGCGAATGCGCGGCGCAGGTGGCGCGCGGTGACGCCGAGCCGCTGCGCCACGCGCTCGACGCGAACCTCCTCGCCTTCGAGCAGCCGCACCGCGCGGCGCGCGAGGGCCGCCGAGGCCGGCTCGGCGCCGTCGTGGCTCCGCCGCGCGAACGCGTCGGACAGCCGGCCCACGACCTCGGTCACGCCGCGCGCTGCGAGCAGCTCGCCGCACAGATCGCCGACCTGCCGGCCCCACAGGTCGGCGACCGGCACGAGGCGATCGGTCAGCGCGCTCGCGCGCACGCCGAACAGCAGCGCCGACCAGCCCGGCTTGAACCGCACGATCACCGCGTGTGCCACGCCGATCGCGGTCTTGAACATCGCGCGCGTGCGCGGGCCGGCGACGGTCAGGTCGCCGCGGTGGCCGCCGTCGAGCACGCGGAACACGAGCGTGGTCCTGCCGTCGGGCAGGCGCTCGACCTCGAGCGGGCGCCGACCGACCGGCGCCACGACCTCGACGTGCTCGATGAAGCGCGCCAGCCAGGCTGTCGGTGCGACCGGGCTCAGCGCGAGGCTCATCGGAGCAGTGTGGCGCGCGCCCCGCGGAACAACAAGCCGGCGCGCGGCGAGGCCGCGAAGATGTCCGATTCTTCCAATGCGCGGCGCGCGGCGCGCCGTACGTTGCGATCGCAACCAGCACAAGGAGTAAGCCATGCACGACAAGCGCGTCGCCCTGGTCACCGGGGCGAATCAGGGCATCGGTCTCGAGGTCGCGAACCAGCTCGCGGCGCGGAACATCACGGTCCTGGTCGGCTCACGCAGCTTCGCGCGCGGCGAGGAGGCGGCCCGGACGATCACCGGCGACGCCCGCGCGCTCCAGCTCGACGTGACCGATCGCGTCTCGATCGCCGCCGCCGCGGCGCACATCCGCAGCGAGCTCGGCCGGCTCGACCTGCTCGTCAACAACGCGGCGATCTCGAACACGCGCAAGCAGCAGCTCGGGCTGTCGCTGCGCGACTACGCCAAGCTGTCGCTCGCGAGTAACGTGTCGCTCGACGAGATGCGCGCGGTGTGGGAGACCAACGTGTTCGGCGCGCTCGCCGTGTATCAGGCGATGTTGCCGCTGCTGCGCGAGTCGTCGGACGCACGCATCGTCAACGTATCGAGCGGCGTCGGCTCGCTGACCGTGAATGCCGATCCGGCCTACCCGTATCACGCATTCTTCGGCCCGGTATATCCGGCGTCGAAGGCCGCGCTCAACGCGATCACGCTCGCGATGATGATCGAGCTCGAGTCGACCGGCATCAAGGTCAACCTCGTGTCGCCGGGCTTCACCAAGACCAACCTCAACGGCTACGAGGGTCTGGAGTCGGTCGAGGCGGGCTCGCGCGAGGTCGTGCGCGTCGCGTTGCTCGGCCCGGACGGCCCGACCGGGACGTTCACGCGCTGGGACAACGTCGCGATCCCGTGGTGACCGGCGCCCGCGGGCGGCGGCGCAGGGCCAGGCCCAGGGCGGCGAGGGTGAACAGGGCGGTGCCGGGGGTGGTGCCGGAGGCGCAGCCGCTGCAGGCGTAGAAGCTGGTCGGGGAGGTGCCGGTCGGGGTGGGGCCGGCGTCGGCGCCGCCGCCGCTGGCGACGCCGGTGCCGTGCAGGGTGACCATGAGCGGCGCGGCGGGCGAGGCCTGCTGGGGCGAGGTGATCAGGAGGATCTTGGTGAACGAGCCGGTCTTGGTCGGGTGGAAGCCGACGCTGAACGTCGCGGTCTCGCCGGGCAGCAGCATGGTCGGGAAGTTGGGGCTGTCGATCGAGAACGGCGCCGGGATCTGGGGCGCATCGAGCTGGAGCGCGGAGACGTCGCAGTTCTGCAGCACGACCTGCTGGGCATTGTGGGTATCGAGGTGGATCGGAGCGTCGCCGAACTCGAGCATGTCGGGGGCGAGCGCGGTGCCGTTGTCGATGAAGGTCGCGGTCAGCGTGGTGCGCATGGTGGCCGCGCTGGTGTCGTCGGTCTTCCAGATCACGTCGTCGGTGACCATGCCCTTGGTGGCCTGGCGCTTCGGGGTGGCCGACGCGGACGCCGAGGCGCCCGGCGCGAGCGTGGTCGGGTAGATCACCGGCGCGATCAGGGTGAGGTCGAACGGCGAGTCGGCGCGCGCGAGCGCCGGCGCCATGAGGCCAAGGGTGGCGCTGCCGCTCGACACCAGCGGCAGGATGCGCGAGGTCGTCGGCTGCTGGACGCAGAACGTGCCGAGCGAGACCGCGGGCGGCACGCTGTAGCTGGCGGTGACCGCGGTGCCGAACACCGGGATCGCCAGCGCCGACCCAGCGCTCGGCGTGACCAGCAGGTGATCGGTGAGATCGCCGTCGGTGTCGGGCGAGGCGGTGAGGGTCAGGCTCGCCGGCGTGGTCGCCGGGGTGCCCGACGCGGTGAGGCCGGCCGCGCCGGCGACCAGCGTGGCGGTGTCGAGCGTGACCGGCGCCCCGGTGCTCGCGACCGAGACCATCGCCGTGGCCGGGGTGTCGGTCCGGACCTCGCCGAGCAGCAGCGCCGGCGGCGTGGCCACGAGCGACGCAGCAGCGTCGCCGGCGCAGCGCAGGGTGACATCGATCGGCGGCGACGTGACATCGGGCGCCGACAGCTGGAGGTCGGCCGTGACCATGCCAGGTGCAGTCGGTTTGCAGGTGATGGTGAACGTCGTGGTCGCGGCCGCCGCAACGCTGAACCCGGGGCCCGGGCCCGTGCTCGGCACCGCGGTGAACGGCCCCGCCGGCGCCAGCGTCAAGATCGCGTCGGTCAGGTCGCGGGTGCCGCGGTTGGTGACCCGGACGGTGAGCTGGGCCGAGGCATCGACCGGCAGGCCGCCGAAGTCGATCACCGGCGGCGCCGCGCCGAACCCGAGCAGCTCGAGGGTCGCGCCGCTGCCGGCGCCGTGCAGCGGGACCGAGATCGAGCGATCCGCGGTGTCGTGGTAGTTGATCAGCAGGGTCGCGTCGCGCACGCCGAGCGCGCTGGGATCGAACACGAGGTCGAGGTCGACGGTCTGGCCGGCAGCGAGCGCGCAGACGTCGGGGATGTGCGGGGTGCACGGATCGTGGGCGGTGTAGCTCCAGTCGAGCGCCGCGCCGGTGCCGGCATCGACCAGCTGGATGTCGAGCAGCTTGAGCGGATCGGTGCCGCCGGTGTTGGTGAGGTGGACCGTGGCCTGCGCGGTGGCGCCGATCAGCTCGACGTCGCCGACGTCGATCGGCCCGGGTGACACCGAGAGCACCGGCACCGTGGCAGGCGCCGCCGTGCACGACAGCGCGATCGGCGCCGCGAGCCGGGTCCCGGCACCGGTCGTGAGGTAGAGCTGGGCGGTGAGCGCACCGGATGCGCGCGGCGTACACGCCACGGTGAGCGGCAGCGTGCCGTTCGGTGGCACCGCGGGCAGCGCGGCGTCGCACTCGCGGGCGTCGGGGTTGCACGGCGCCTGCACGGTGAAGTTGCCGGCGAGATCGGTGGTGTCGACCGACAGCCGGGTGATCGGCGCGCTGCCGGTGTTGGTCAAGGTGATCGTGTGCGGCTGGGTGGCGCCGACGGTGACCGTGGCGAAATCGACGCTGGGCGCATCGGGCAGAAGGCCGGTCGGGCCGGCGTACGCGCACACCGCCTCGAGCTCGAGCAGCACCGTGCCGGTCGACGTGCGGACCCGGTAGTCGCAGCGCTGCATCCCGGCCGGCGCCGCGCTGCACATCACCGTGAGCGGGTGGGTCGCGCCGGCGGCGAGCGTGAATCCGGTGAGCGGCGCGAGGTGGACCGCGGGATCGCAGCCGGGCTCGGCGGTGATGCTGCCGGCGGTGAGCGACGTGGCGGTGTCGTTGTGGAGCACGATCGAGCCGGTCCCGGTGCCGTTGACCGTGGTCTGGACCACGCCGACCGCCGGCTGGGCGTTGAACGTGCCCGCCGCCACCGGCCGCGCCAGCGCGAGCATGATCACCGCGACGCCGCCGAGGCCGATCACCGCGCGCATCACAGCCGCCCGATCACGCCGACCGTCGGCACGAACACGTCGGCCTCGTAGTGGTCGTCGGTGAAGAAGAAGTGCTCGTAGCCGAGGTCGCCCTGCACGCTGAGGTGGTGGTTGATCCGGACCTCGACGCCGGCCGCCGCGCGCACGCCGATCGCGAGCCGCTTCGAGGTCATCGTCGACATGTCGGGCTGCAGCTCGTCGTGGTCGTAGACGAAGCCGGGCACGCCGGCCGCCGCGTACGGCCGCAGCCAGCCGGTGAGCACGCGGTAGCGCAGCCCGACGTAGCCGCCGATCTCGTCGGACCTGAGCACCATGACCTCGGTCTCGAGCCGGCCGCGCGCGATCGCGAGCCCGATCCCGGCGGCGAACCCGCGGCCCTTGCCGTCGATCCGCACCACGCCGAGCGCGCCGGAGCTGATGTCATCGGCGTCGGCGTGCGCGACCACCGGCTCGCCGTGCTCGACCGGCTCGTAGCGCGGCACGATCGCGACCAGCGGCCGGCCGTCGTCGCCGATCGCCGTGCGCTCGCGGCCGGCGGCGTCGGTGGTCGTGTACTGCGTCCCGGTGATCAGCCACCCGGTGACGCGATCGGGCGCCTCGCGTGGCTCGGCCGCCGGCGCCGCGATCTGCAGCGCCGGGGTGACGTCCTTGGCCTCGCCCTCGAAGCCGTTGATCGTCACCTCGGCGGTCACTTCGGCCGTGGCCCCGGCAGCGGCGCCGCGCACCAGGTGGAGGCCGGGCCGCACCCGGGTGATCAGCGCGCCGCCGACCGCGATGAACGGCCCGCCGTCGATCGAGATCGCGGCACCGCGCGGCGCGGCGTGCACGGTGAGCGTGGTGAGCTGCTCGTCGAGCCGCTGCAGCAGCTCCTTGACGTCGCTGGCGCGCTCGGGATCGGCCTCCGGATCGTCGAGGTAGCGCTGGTAGGTGTTCGCGGTGTCGGCGAGCCGGCCCAGGTCGCGCAGGGCCGACGCGATGTCGAGCAGGATCCGCGGGCTGGGAAACTTCGCGTACGCCGCCAGGAAGTTGGCGAGCGCCTGCGGGAACGCGCGCGCCGCCAGCTGCTTCTTGCCCTCGAGCATCAGCGCCTGGGCGAGCGGCCGCATCGCCGGATCGTCGACATGGATCGCCGGATCCTGGGTGATGACCTGCCACGCATCGGCGAGCTGCTTGTCGGCCGGCTCGGGCTCCGCCGCAGGCGCCTGGGCGGCCGCCCCGCGGGCAGCGAGCAGCACGGCAGCAAAGGACAGGCGAGGCAGCGTCACGGCACGTCGAGTCCCCGGCAGCGTCGCGCGTCCTCGACGCACCCAGGATGCGCCAGTCCGCGGCCTGCATCAAGGTGCGCCACGACACGCTGGCCGGCAGCCGCGGCGGCGTCGGCCCCCGGCCGTAGGTCGGGGTGCTACCCTTCCGGTTCGCGATGCCGACCCTCCAACGCCACGTGTTCGTGTGCACCAACGAGCGCGCCGCCGATAACCCCAAGGGATGCTGCAAGCTGAAGGGCGGTCCCGAGGTCCGCGACCGGCTCAAGGCCGAGCTCGCGGCGCGCGGGCTGTCGAAGATCATCCGCGCCAACAACGCGGGGTGCCTCGATCAATGCGAGGCCGGCGTGGCGGTCGTCGTGTACCCCGAGCAGGTGTGGTACGGCCACGTCACGCCCGACGACATCCCCGAGATCGTCGACAAGCACCTGATCGGCGGCGAGGCGGTGACGCGCTTGATGCTGCCGGACCAGCCGCACCTCGGCGAGCGCCGGACGTTCCCGCTGGTCCAGCTCGGCGCGGCCAAGGGCGCGGCGAAGAAATGATCGCGCGGCTCGGGCTGGCAGCACTGGCAGTGCCGATCGCGCTGGCCGCGGCGGCAGGGTCCGCGCGCGCCGACGCCCCGGCCGCAGCGCCGCCACCGAGCACCGAGCCGGCGCCCGCCGCCGTCGAGGCCGGCGACGCCAACCTGGCGCCGAACGCCGATCGCCACGGCCTGACGTTCTCGGGCGCGCTGGGCGGCGGCATGATGGTCGGGTTCGGGATCCAGGACTCGGTCGGCCGCGGCGGCTCGGTGTCGCTGCGGCTCGGCCGCGTCGCGTCGCCGCACACCGTGCTCACGATCGAGCTCGCGGTCACCGCGGCGCTCCACAAGCAGGGCACCAACGACGCGATCGCCACCAACTCGGATACCAACCTGCTCGCCGGCGCGCAGTACTACGTGAACCCGTCGCTGTGGCTGAGGTTCGGCGGCGGGATCGGGGTCTACCAGGGCCGCCAGGTCACGCTGTCGACCAACCAGACCGGCGACCTGACGCTGGCCGGCCCGGCGGTGCTCGGCGGGCTCGGCGTCGATCTGCTGCGCTTCAAGTGGGCGGTGCTCGGCATCGAGTTCAGCACCTCGGCGATGATCAACGGCGACGGCGTGCTGGTCGCGACCGGCGCCAACGTCGGCCTCGCGTTCGACTAGTTGGGCTCGTCGTCCTCGTTCGGCAGACCAGCGCGCGGCGTCGGGCGCGCCGGATGCCTGACGTCGTTCGCCGGGCTCCCGGCGGCTTCGTTGACTTCGTTGACCTCGTTGACCTCGTTGACCTCGTTGACCTCGTTGACCTCGTTCGCGGCGGCGGCCTCGTTGACCTCGTTCGCGGCGGCGGCCTCGGGCACCTTGTTCGCCCCGGCGGGCTCGTCGTCGTCGGGGTCGCCGTCTTTGTCTTGCACGTCGGGCACGAACGGCTCGGGCTCGTCGGGCTCGTCGGCCCGATCGGGCGGCTCGTTCGGATCGTCGGGCTGGCCGATGTTGCGCGGATCGTGGATCGCGGTCGGATCCGGCATGTCGAGCGACTGGCCGGCGAGCGCGTCGAAGTCGAGGTCGAGCTGTGCGGCGCCACCGGCGGGGACGTCGGCGTGCTGGACGAACTGCTTGCCCTGCCACGCGATCTCGAAGCTCAGCTTGCACGCGGGCAGGTCGTCGACGGCGAACCGGCCGCCGGTGACGCTGACCAGGCGCTGCGACGTGGGCAGGCCGATCAGGCGGTCGCCGTCGGCGCAGCTGCCGAGCTCGAGCGTGAAGCTGCCGGCGGTGATGTGCGGCGTGGTGCCCTCGATCCGGCCGGTGCCGCCGAGCGCGAGCCGCAGCCCGGCCGCCGGGACGGTGACGTCGGCGGTGGTGACGCCACCCTCGGCCTGCGCGACGACGTGGTAGTGGCCGGGCGGCAACATGTAGACGCCGAACGCGCCGGCCTCGTCGGTGCGCTCCTGCTGGCTGATCCCGCCGGGCTCGAGCGGCTGGACGTCGACGTAGGCGAGCGGAGCCGGCGCCCCGGCCGCATCGACCAGCGTGCCGGCGAGCGCGGGCGGCTGATCGATCACGCGCAGCACCACGCCGTCGTAGCGCGCGCCGTCGCGGCACGTGAAGTGCTGGCTCGGCGACGGCGCCGACTTCCACGGCCACGCGCGGATCGCGACGTCGGCCTGATCGGTGGTGACGTAGCGGAACGTGCCGTCGGCGGTGATCCGGCCATCCGGCGCGTACTGGTTATCGGCCGCGCCCCACCGGCGCTCGATCGCGCCTTCGCCGGTCGGGCTGCCGTCGGGGCGGACCACGCGGCCCGAGATCGTGCAGCCGGCGCTGAGCGTGATCGTGGTGCGCAGGTGATCGCCGGCGCGGACGACCACGCCGGCCTTCGAGGCCCCGGCGATGTTCTCGATCCCGGCGTACTGCGGGTGGCCGACGTCGAGCACGTACATCCCGGCGGCGAGCCGGAGCTCGAAGCTGCCGTCGCGGCCGGCCTCGACGATGTCGGTGCCGAGCGCGGGCCGGAACCGGCCGCCCTGGGCGCGCAGCACGGCGCCGGGGATCGCGCGCCCGCCGCGGTCGATCACGCGCCCGGTGACGATGCCGCCGCGCACCACCGGCAGATCGACGCCCGCGGTGCTGGTGGTCGCGAGCACGCTCGCCATCAGCGACTCGTCGGGCACCCCGGCGGCCTCGCTCGACGGCTGGTCCGGGATCCGGACCGCGTCGGTCCGGCCGACGGACAGCACGCTGTCGTCGCGCACGAACGCGTGGTACATGCCGGGCTCGACCTGGATCGCGTAGCCGCCGTCGGCGTCGGTCGTGGTGGCGGTCTCGCCCGAGGCGGCGCGGAACACGACCTCGACGTTGCCGACCGGGCGCTGGTCCGCGAGATCGATCACCCGGCCGGCGATCGTCACGCCGCCGTCGGCGGGCGTCGCGAACGGGCCCCGCGCCCCGCGGGCCTTGGCCCGGGCCAGCGCCTCGGGCAACCCCGGGGTGGCGGCGCGCTGCGCGGCCCGCTGGACCTCGGTCGGCCTGGCATCGGACGCCTCCGACGATGACGACCGCAAGTGCGCGATCAGCCACCAGGCCGCGATCGCGGCGATCACCACGCCCAGACGAATTCGACCTGACCGGCGAGCCACGGGAAGCAACTCGCAGGTGGTAGCAGCTATTCCGCGGTTTGCACTTCGATCACCAGGGCGGTGATGTTGTCCTTGCCGCCGCGCTGGTTGGCCATCCCGATCGCGGCCTCGGCGCACTCCTCGAGTGGACCGTCGCTGCACAGCTCGGCGACCTCGATGTCGCTCGCGAAGTAGCCGTGCAGCCCATCGCTGCATAGCAGGAACCGATCGCCCTGCCGGACGTCGATGTCGACGGTGTCGACCTGGACGTAGTCCTTGTGGCCGACCGCGCGGGTGATGACGTTCTTGCCGGCGGCCTTCTCGGCCTCGGCCTTGCTCATCATGCCGTGCTTGACCTTGTAGTTGATCAGCGTGTGGTCCTCGGTCACCTGCAAGACACTCGGGCCGCGAACCCGGTAGACCCGGCTGTCGCCGACGTGAACCGCGAACGCGAGGTTGGCGCGGATCAGGAGCGCCGACAGCGTGGTCGACATCCCCTTCTTCTCGGGGTCGAGCTCGGCCATGCCGTAGACCATGTAGCAGGCGCTCTTGACCCCGCTCTCGAGCAGCCGCCGGATCTCCCACACGCAGTCGTCGTGGCCGCCGCGGACCTGCTCGACCAGCCGGTCGAGGTCGCGATCAGCCCCGTAGACCCACATCCGCAGCTGCTCGACGGCCTCGCGGCTGGCGATCTCGCCCTTGTTGTGACCGCCCACACCGTCGGCGACCACGTAGAACCCGCGGCCATCGTCCCGGAACAGGGCGTCCTCGTTGATCTGGCGTTTGCGACCGACGTCGGTCCGCGCCACGGATTGCAGCTTCACGCAGGGCCATCTTACACGGGCATGGCGACCGCGAGATCTGCTTGCTACGATGAGATGCTGTGACTGAAGGGAGTACGCCAGGACTCGGTCTCTTGATCCGCGAGCGTTCGAGCGAGATCCTCGCGACCTGGCTGGTCCGGTTCGAGCGGTCGGAGCTGCGGTTCCGCCGGGCGACCAAGGCCGCCACCCATACCGCTCAGGTCGCCAACCTGGTGGAAGCCTTGTCGGTGGCCGTGAGCAACGGCTCTCGCGGCGTCAAGCCGGGCGCCAGTGACACACGGGAGCTCGAGCGCAGCGCCGCGTTCCTGGGCGCCCAGTTCGCGAGCGAAGGTGCGACCGGGTTCGACATCGCCGCGCTCCTGTTCGAGCTGCGCGACGTGGTCGCCGGCCTGGTCGATGGCGAGGATGCCGCGGCGCTGAGCCGGCTGTTCGAATGGCTGACCACGGTCGCGATCGATGCGTTCGCGGCCTCGGGCATGCAGTCGCTGCGCGAGCGCCAGGCCGAGCAGCTCGAGAGCGGCACTCCCGTGATCGAGGTCTTGCCCAAAGTTCCCGCCGTGCTCCTGGTCGGCGCGCCGAGCACGTCGATCATCGACTCGCTGCTGTCGCGCGCGTGGATGCTCGCGGTCGGCACCGGGGCTCCCTGCCTCATCATCGACTGCGGCGGGCTCGCCGAGCCCGGTGAGAAAACTTTCGACGGCGGGTTCCGCGGCTTCCTCGAGCAAGCCGAGGGCAGCGCGCTGCAGGTCGTGCTGTCGACCGCGCGGCGGCCGCTGCGGGAACGCGCCGCGGTGCTCGCCGGCGAGCGCGGGCTGTCATTCCAGCACTTCGATCGGTTCGACAGCGCGGTGGCGCATGCCAGCGAGCGCGCAGGCTACCTATTGGTGCGGCGAAGCTGACCGGGGGCGGGGCATGGATGATAGGCTCCGGGCTCCGGTGGGCGACTTCCCGATCGGCTTTGGCCGGTATCAACTCGTCGAACGGCTGGCCGTGGGAGGCATGGCCGAGCTGTTCGTCGCGGCCGCGCCGGGCGAGCACGGGTTCCAGAAGAAGGTCGTGATCAAGCGGCTGCTGCCGCACCTGGTCGACGACGAGACCTACAACGCGATGTTCATCGACGAGGCCAAGCTCACGGCCCGCCTCGTCCACCCCAAGATCGCGCAGACCTTCGAGCTCGGCAAGGTCGACGAGGCGCTGTTCATCGCGATGGAGTACGTCGACGGGATCGACGTGCTGGCGCTGCTCCGCGAGTTCGCGGCCCGCCGGCGCCGGGTCGATCCCCAGCTCGCGGCGTGGGTCGCGCACGAGGTGCTCGACGCGCTCGACTACGCGCACAACCTGATCGGCGAGGACGGCTCGCGGCTCAACATCGTGCACCGCGACATCTCGCCGTCGAACGTCCTGATGAGCGTGCGCGGCGACATCAAGCTCGTCGACTTCGGGATCGCGCGCCAGCAGGATCCGGACCGCGCGCACAAGAGCAAGAGCGGCACGCTCAAGGGCAAGTACGGCTACATGTCGCCCGAGCAGGTGATCGAGCAGAGCCTCGACGCGCGCAGCGATCTGTTCTCGGTCGGCGTGGTGTTCGCCGAGCTGCTGACCGGGCGGCGGCTGTTCGCGGCGGCCAACGAGCTCGACGTCCTGCTGATGGTGCGCGACGCCAAGCTGGTGCGGTTCGAGAAGTACGGCGCCGACATCGATCCCGGGCTCGCCGACATCGTGCGCCGGGCGCTCCGCAAGTCGGCCGACGAGCGCTGGCAGAGCGCGGCGCAGTTCCGCGATGCGATCGCCGAGTGGCTGTTCGAGCACCGCCACCGCATGACGTCGAAGATCGTCGCCGAGGTGGTGACCGAGCTGCGCGACGCGGTGATCGAGCGCCGCAACCGCACGGTCAACGCCGGGACCGCCGTGCTCGACGACATGGATGGGCCGCGTGGCCCCGCGGTGATCGTCCCGGCCGCCCCGGCCGCGGATGACGACGCCGCGCCGGCGATCATCACCGAGGGCGAGCACAGCATGCCGCTGATCTCGGTCAGCTACGACCAGTCGCAGGGCTCCGATCCGGTGATCTCGTCGCGGCCGATCTCGGTCGGCGAGCTCGCGTCGCACGTCGCGCACCCGCGCGCCGATACCGTGCAGGGCCGGCCGACCCGGTCATCGCCGCCGGCGGTCTCGAGCATGCCGGGGGCACCGGGGGTGGTGCCGCTCCCGCCGCTCCCGCCGCCGCCGGTGCCGCCGCCGCCGAGCGGGTTGACGGTGAAGCGGCCCACCGTGCCGATGCGGGTCCGGCCGATGCCGCCGCCGGTGCCGCCGCCGCCGAACCTGCGCGGCATGCGCGAGCTCGGCGAGCCGGGTGGGATGCCGGGTGGGGTGCCGGGTGGGGTGCCGGGTGGGGTGGTCGACATACCGATCGCGGATACGATCAGCGCCGCGGTCGAGGCGATCACCTCGCCGTCGCCCGATCGCCCGGAGTACCTCGACGCCCGATCTGAGCCTCGGCCTGAGACTTGGCCCGGGGCCCGGGCGCCGCGGGTCCGCAGCGATGACTCCGCGATGCGCGCGTTCGACGACCTCAACGCCGAGGCGCTGCCGTTCGGGGTGGACGATATCGATGGCGGCGGGCGCCGGAAGCCGTCGTCGCCGGCGCTGTCCGACATCGCCGAGACCCCGGACGATACCGGCGAGTTCGGCACCACGTCGCCGCTGCGCGTGCTGTTCCGGCTGATGACCACGCGGGCGACCGGGCTCTTGCTCGTCGCGGTCGGCGGGATCAAGAAGGAGATCTACGTCCGCGACGGCCAGCCCGAGTACGTGTCGTCGAACGTCGCGAGCGAGCTGTTCGGCAACTACCTGGTCAGCAAGTCGGTGCTGTCCGACGGCGAGCTCGCGATGGCGCTCGCGATGATGCCGCACTACGGCGGCAAGCTCGGCGACACGCTGGTCGGCCTCGGCCTGCTGAAGCCGCTCGAGGTGTTCCGCCACCTGACCCGCCAGGTCCGGACCAAGATCATCGACGTCTGCACCTGGAACAAGGGCGCGTTCGGCTGGTACGCGGGGCGCGAGAACCCGCGCGAGGCGTTCCCGCTCGACTTCAACGCGTTCGAGATCCTCGGCGCCGGCGCGATGGCGATGTCCGACGACCTCGTCGAGGCCTGGATCGCGCGCAACGCGGCGCTCAAGCTGCGCGCGGCGCGGACCCGGCGGATCGGGCCCGAGCGGTTCGAGGTCAAGGGCCTGGTCGAGCTGTGCGAGACGCTCGACGGCAAGCGCACCGTGGCCGACGTGGTCGAGGCGTCCGACGAACGCAACGACCGGCTCAACACCGGCCGCATGCTGAACCTGCTCGAGTCGTGCGACCTCGCGCGCCCGACCTGAGCTGACCGCGTCACCGCGCCGCGCGCGCCGGCCACGTCCAGTCGCGGATCTCCGGCAGATCCTCGAACTGCGTGGTGACGTAGGCGCGGTGCCTGGCCAGCAGCTCGCGGCACGCGGCGGTCAGCGCCTCGGCGTCGGGCAGCGGGCGGCGCGCGCGGCGGATCGCGTCCATCGCGATGTGGAACCGGCTGGTCTCGTTGAGCACGACCATGTCGAACGGCGTGGTCGTCGTGCCCTCTTCCTTGTAGCCGCGGACGTGGAACCGCGACGCGTTCGGCCGCGCGTGGAGCAGCTGGTGGATCGCGCTGGCGTAGCCGTGGAACGAGAAGCACACGTCGATGTTGCGCGTGAACAGCGCCGCGAACCGCTCGTCGGACATGCCGTGCGGGTGCTCGCGCGGCGAGAACAGCGACATCAGATCGACGACATTCACCACGCGGACCCGGAGCTCCGGGGCGTGCTCGGCAAGCCACGCCGCCGCCGCGAGGGTCTCGAGCGTCGGGGTGTCGCCGGCGCAGCCGAGCACGACGTCCGGATCGTCGCCGCCGTGGCTCGCCCAGTCCCAGATCGAGGCCCCGGCCGCGCAGTGCGCGCGCGCCGCCGGCAGATCGAGCCACTGCAGCTGCGGCTGCTTGTCGATGATCATCAGGTTGACGTAGTTGCGACTGCGCATCGCGTGATCGGCGACCGATAACAGGCAATTTGCGTCCGGCGGCAGATACACCCGCACGACCGAGCCCTTCTTCGATAACACCGTATCCATGAACCCCGGGCCCTGGTGGCTGAACCCGTTGTGGTCGTTGCGCCAGCACGTCGAGGTCAATAGATAATTGAGCGACGGCACCGGCGCGCGCCACGGCAGCGCCGCGGTCGCCTCGAGCCACTTGGCGTG
>DATBBB010000577.1:0-17800 GCA_036271215.1 Kofleriaceae bacterium
ATTTTCCGTGCGCTCGGCCGAGCCCGCTTGCGTGGAAGAAGTCTTCTCCGTGCGCTCGGCCGAGTCCGCGTGGGAGCACCAAGTCTCGTCCGCGGCGTCAACTGAGCGTCGCGGCATGACTTTTTGTTCTCGCGAGCCTCCACGCAACCGCGCCACGGCTCGGTCGATACGCCGGCCCATGCCATCCAAGTCGAAGTCTTCCCCACGCCGGCACCGGTGATGCCGACGACGACGACGATCGAAGCGTCTGCGCCGGTGAAGCCGATCGCCGCGGGTAGCTGATCGAGTCCTCCGGGCGCGATGTGTGTTGCCTCGGCTGGAACCTGACGGTCACACCACCGTGGAGTGGAACCGATGAGCAGGTCCGCACCGGTCGGACCTTGGTCAACGCTTCACGGCCAGCTCCTCGAGCCGATCAATCAGTCCCTTGTGGGGATCTAGCTCGAGCGCCGCGAACTGTTCGAGTGACAGGCCCGCGAACGGATCCGGCCCGAGCTCGACCGCTGGCGTCACCCGCGGCAGGTGCCCCGTGGTCCTGCACGCCGGGCACCACACCCAGATCGTGCCGGTTCGCTTCGCGGCGTTGAACAGGTGAAAGTACGCTCGCAGCTCGGCGGCGCCGCACTTCGGACATGCGATCTCGCGCTCGCCGCGCAACGTGCGGCTCGCCGCGCCCATGAACGCCATCTGATGCGGCCCGCCAGCCTCGGTCCATCGCGTCATACTAGTTCCCCATCTTCTTCTGCACGAGCTCCCACAGCTCCTCACCGGCTTGTTCGGCCAGCGCCTCGCTCGAGGTCGCCATGCCGGCCGAGAAGTCCTTGATGTGCTTCGCCTCGTGGCCAAATGACTTCACCGCTTCCTCAAGTGACGATAAGCCCTTTTCCGTGAACGTGATCACCGGGCGCCCGCGCGCGTCCGTGGCGATCACATTACTGCCATCGCGCGATACCCACGCATACACTGACGATGGATCGGTGCCAGCGGCTCGCAGCGCATCGAGATCTATCTTGCTTGCCTTCCTGAGGTGATAGCCGGATGGACTCACGCCAGACGCCCCAGGGTTGTCCGCAATCGCTTGAGCGATACCGGGCCGGTCTGCTCAAGCTTACCACCCTTGCGGAGGATGCGGCTAGCGCCCATCTCCTCCTCGGCCGCACGGAACATGCGCTGATCGGCATCGAGCTGGTGCACCATGCGCTGCAACGAGCTCAGCTCTTCGACAGTGAGATCGCCACCTGCCTTGAGCGTGGCCCGCCATTTCGCCACCGTGGCTGCCTCGATCCCCTGCTTCTCGGCGGCCTTGAGCAGCGCCATCGTATCGACTTCGCTGCGGCCCAGTTTCGCGGCCAGCTTGGTGATATCGGCCCCGCCTTTGGCGAGCACGCCGCCTACCACGGGCAACAACACCGCCAGACCGGATACGACGCGCTCGGTGTTCGACATCTTGTCGCCGAATATCGTGTACCCGGTGATGGCCTCGCCCAGAAGCACGACCTCACCGATGACTGGGATCATCGTAATCGCCATCTCCCAGGTCGTCTTCGAGGTCAGAATGCCACCCAGAAAGTCGACCAGGTCATCCTGTTCGCGGCGCGGTGCGGAGAACCCCGAGCCACCATACTTCCACGCGTCGTCCGGAATGACCGAGTATTGAAAGCTGGCGACCGGAGCTCCATCAGCCCATGCGGTGAAGCTATACCAGTGCTCCGTGTTCGAGATGAAGTAGCCGATGCGGACCGAGTACTCGGGCTTTCCGTCGCCGTCCCAGTCGAAGGTCCAGAGCTTCGCGGCAGACTCGAGAGACCGCCGCGCGACCGGTGCGTCGACTGCCGTCAGGATGATGGGCTCGAACCTCGCCGCCTTTGGCGTCGACAGCGGGACTTGCTGGCTCCACGGCTGCGCGTCGGCGCCCACATTGGCCATCGTGGTGTAACTATCGTCCTTGCTCACCTCATGTCCGCGGACGTCCCAGTACTTGTACAGAGGCTGCTTGGTGCGAGCAAAGTCGGTGGGTGAGACCACCACGCGGACGTTGCTCACCGACCGTGGGGAGGCCAGCTCGAACGACACCGTAAACGCGTCATCACCAAGCCGCAGCACGAAGTCGCTCTGCGCCGCTGGCCTCGCCTTCGCCATCTGGTCGGCATCGGTGTCTGCTGCGACGCCCGCTGGCAAAGCGACCTGCGGTGCCGCGAACATCCGGCCGCCCGCCCATGCGTGACCGATCTCCGCCGCCTCAGCCTCGGCTTCGGCGCGGCTCCCGTGCGCACCGACTACGGTGGCCAGCCGCGCCTGCGCGACGTGGGTTAGTTCGTGCGCGAGCAAGTAACGACCGCGCTCGGTCGTTGCATCGTAGCGATCGGGTGACAGATAGACGACCGAGCCGTCCGCGAGCCCGCTCGCACCCGAGGCCGCAACCCGACGCCCGGCCTCGTCGTCGTTCCGCACGTCGACGGTCGCCGCGTCTAACCCCAGACGCGGCGCGAGCGCTGCAACCGCTTCCTCGTGCGCCGCCCACTTCTCAAGCTCGACCTCGACCAGACTCAGCCGACCTGGCACGTCGGAGATCCGCTGGTCGTGCTGCCTCATCACGCGAGTAAGGGCCCGCGAATGCGGAAGTCGACCGGTCACCGCTCCTTGGCCCGCGGCTTGATGACGTAGTTCCAGTCACCATGGAAGGCGTCTCTCTCGATCTGCAGGGCGCGAAACTCCTTCGCAGAGATCCTCTTGCCGGTTGGGTAACGACGACGATCGAGCCGCGCGCGGACGACGAGGCCACCACGGTTGGTCGTGCTGCTGATCAGGCTGATCACCGTCTCGTACGTCCGCAGTGGCCGGCCGCGCCAGTTCATCGAGATGAACGAAAACAGCCGATGCTCGATCTTGTTCCACTTGCTGGTGCCAGGTGGAAAGTGACTCACGTGGATCGCGATGTTGAGCTCGTCGGCAAGCCGTTGAAGTTCGGCCTTCCACAATCGCGCTCGGTGACCGTTGCTGCCGCCCGCGTCGGCGGTGATGTAGATCTCGCGCGTGTCGGGGTAGCGCTTCTCGCCGACATGCTTCCACCATGCCTCGATCGAGGTGACCGCGAATGCCGACGTGTCGTGCTCCACGCCCACGCTCACGAATCCGTCATTGGATGCGAGGTCGTACACACCGTACGGGATCGCCTTGCCGACCGCGTCGGACGGAAAGTCGTGGACGTCCACCAGGTCAGGCTTGCCCTTCGGCTGCCACTCCCCGAAATCGCAGCCTAGCAGGTTCGCTCGGGCGGCATGGCGCTGCTGACATGCGGCGTGCGTAGTAGATCGCCCCGCCCTCGGGCCGTTCGGACACGGCCGGCTGCGACGCGAACGGTATCGCGGGGCGGCAGGTGGTTGCCGGCACGACCGTGAGGCGGTGGCCACGGAATCTGTGCTATCTCCCAAGGGCTTGCGGAGCTCTATGGATCGCAGCGCCCGGCGACCGGGCGGACCGCGCATGGCGCGTGCGAGCCGCGTGCATGCCGCGCTGACGGCGCTGGTGTTCGTGCTGTCGGGCGTGATCGGCATGGTCCACGAGGCGACCACGCGGCACGTCCGGTGCGAGGAGCACGGCGAGCTGGTCGATGTGAACGTGGCCAGCATCGCGAACGCGCCGGCCCGATCGGCCGCCGCCGAGAGCGCCGACAGCACGCTGCGCGACGCCGCGCCGGCCGCGATGCACGGCCACGAGCACTGCTCGCTGACCGGCGCGATGCGCGATGCGCGCGCCGAGCTCCGCACCACCGCGACAGTCGCTGCACCGATCGCGATCGCCGACATCGCCACGACTGCACCCCGCGCGATCGCCGCCCCGCACGACGCGCTGTATCGCACCGCGCCCAAGACCTCGCCACCGGTGTAGCCGGCGCCATCGCGCCGAGCTCGATCGGCAGGCCAATGGCGACCGCCAGCGGCAGCCGACAGCAAGCCGGGCACCGACCCGTGGCGGCCTCCCTCGCAGGCGCCGCCGCGGCCGGGTCTTTTCCATCCGCAACTTGTTAGGCCGGCGTGCGCGCCGGCGTGAGGCAGTGCCGCCGTGATTTGTTGGTCCTCCTGGTCGGTCCCGACCATCACCGTCCTCGCGTGGCTCTCGACGCCGGTGCGCGCCGAGCCGCTGAAGTCGATCGCGCTGGATCAGGCGATCCAGCTCGCGCTCGCCCACAACACCGATAGCCGCGGGGCCGACGAAGATGTGACGTCGGCCGGTGGCGCGCTGGTCCAGTCGCGGCTGTTGACCAACCCGTCGCTGTTCGCGTCGGCGCTCGGCCGCGGGGTCAGCCCGGCGATGGCGCCGGTGCCGACCCAGCTCGGCCTGACCTGGACGATCCCGCTCGGCGGCAAGCGCGGCGCCGGGATCGACGCCGCCCAGGCCGCGGTCGACGCCGCGCGGACCACGAGGATCGCCGTGCGCCGCGGGGTCGAGCTCGCGGTCGAGAAGGCGTTCGTCGCGGTGCTGCTCGATCAGGCGCAGCTCGAGTTCGCGCACCAGGACGAGCAGGGCATCCATCAGTCGCTCGAGCTCAACGAGCTGCGCTACAAGGACGGCAAGATCGCCTACGGCGACGTGCTCAAGCTCCGGCTGCAGGCGCGCGCCGTCGAGGACACCACGCGGCAGGGTGAGCTCCAGCTCGCCAACGATCGGGTCGAGCTCGGCCGGCTCACCGGCGAGGCGACGCTCGCCCCCGACTTCACGGTCACCGGCACGCTGGCCGCGCCGGTGCTCGGCACGCCTCCGGTCGCCGAGGACCTGCTCGCCCGCGCGCTCAAGCACCGCACCGACTACCAGGCGCTGCTCGCCACCGAGCAGAACCTCGAGGCGCTCGCGCGCCAGGCCCGCCGCCAGCCGATCCCCGATCTCGGCGTGCTGGTCGACTACGACAAGGTCGCCGGCGAGCCCGCCGCGTACGACATCACGCTGACCGCGGCGATCCCGATCCTCGACCGCAACCAGGGCAACATCACGCAGGCCGAGGCCGCCGCCCGCAAGGCCAAGCTCGCCACCGAGGCGCTGCGCAACCAGCTGCTCGAGGACGTCATGCAGGCGATCAACGGCTGGACCACCACGCGCGCCCGGCTCGCGATCTACGACAGCGAGATCCTCGCCGCCGCCAAGGAGTCGCTCGAGATCACGCGCCACGCCTACGAGCAGGGCCGCGGCTCGCTGCTCGATTACCTCGACGCCGAGTCGAGCTACCGCGACGTCGAGCGCGCGTATCGCGCGGTGGTCGCCGACGCGCTGAACGCGGTGGCCACGCTGCGGTTCGTGGCCGGGGAGGATCTGTGATGCGCCTCGCTGCCAATCGCCCGCTCGCCACCGCCCTCGCGGCCGCCGCGCTCGCCGCCTGCCAGTCCGATCCGCCCGCGCCGGTCGCCAAGCCCGATGACAAGGGCGGCGAGGCCACGCTGTTCGAGGCCCCGCCGGCGCAGCGCGATCAGCTCAAGGTCGTCACCGTCGCCCACAAGGCGTTCGTCCGCCCGCTGATCGCGCCGTCGCTGGTGTCGTTCGACGAGCTGAAGACCAGCGACGTCACCCCGCTGGTCAGCGGCAAGGTCTCCAAGCTCCTGGTCAACGAGGGCGACCGGGTCACCGCCGGCCAGCCGCTGATGCTGATCGCCAGCCCGGACTCGTCGGACAACACCACCAACCTGACGCGCGATCGCTCGGCGCTCGCCACCAAGGAAGCGGTGCTCGCCCGCGACACCGACCTGTTCGCCCACAAGGCGATCTCGCTCGAGGAGCTGGAGGCGGCGCGCAACGACGTGGTGGCAGCCAAGGCCGCCGTCCAGGACGACGAGGCCCACGTCAGCATCACCGGCGGCGGCCAGGGCGGCGCGGTGCTGCGCTCGCCGATCGCCGGCGTCGTGGTCCACCGCGCGGTCACCCCGGGCGTCGTGGTCCAGGCCGGCGCCACCGTGAGCTTCACGATCACCGATCCGACCGCGGTCTGGGTGGTCAGCCAGCTCTACCAGGAGGATCTGCGCCGGGTCGAGATCGGCGACGCCGCGGTCATCCGGTCGCCGGTGCTCGACGCGCCGCTCGCCGGCAAGGTGATCTACATCGGCGCGTCGATCGATCCCGACTCGCTCACCATCCCGGTCCGGGTCGCGGCCCAGAACCCCGGCGGCCTGCTCAAGAAGGGCATGTACGTCGACGCCGCGATCATGCCGGCGCGCGGCGAGGACGCGATCCAGGTCCCGCTCGCCTCGCTGTTGCGCGACGCCGACAACCTGCCGTTCGTCTACGTCCAGGCGGCGCCCGGCAAGTTCGCGCGCCGCCACATCGAGCTCGGCGCCCAGCTGCCCGACGGCTACGTCGTCCACGGCGGCCTCAAGGACGGCGACCAGGTGCTCGCCGACGGCGCGGTATTCATCCAGTTCGCCGATAGCCTGGAGCGCTGAGATGGTGCACCAGCTGATCGCCTTTGCGCTCCGCCAGCGGTTCGTGGTCCTGGTGACCGCGACGGTCGCGGTGCTCGCCGGGATCTGGGCGTTCCGCGCGCTGCCGATCGACGCCTACCCCGATCTGTCGCCGCCGCAGGTCGAGATCATCACGCAGTGGCCGGGCCACGCCGCCGAGGAGGTCGAGCGCCTGGTGACGATCCCGCTCGAGATCGCGTTCAACGGCGCGCCCGGGATCACGGTCGAGCGCTCGATCTCGCTGTACGGGCTATCCGACGTCCGGCTGGTGTTCGGCTACGACACCAACCCGTACTTCGATCGCGACCAGATCTTCCAGCGGATCGCCGACGCCGCGCTGCCCGCCGGAGTCACGCCGACGATGGCGCCGCTGTTCTCGCCGTCGGGCCTGATCTATCGCTACGTGCTCGAGAGCCCGGATCGCTCGCCGCAGGAGCTGAAAGTCATCCAGGACTGGGTGCTGTTCCGGCGCTACAAGGCGATCCCCGGGATCGCCGATGACTCCGGGCTCGGCGGCACGACCCGCCAGTACCAGGTCGTGCTCGACGCCAACGCGCTGAACACCTACCACGTGGCGGTCGCCGACGTGGTCACCGCGCTGTCGAACAACAACCAGAACGCCGGCGGCGGGTTCTACCAGCTCGGCGGCCAGTTCACCTACGTCCGCGGCCTGGGCCGGATCACCGACCTGCCCGATATCGGCAACGTGGTGATCGCCAACCACAACGGCGTGCCGATCCACGTCGCCAACGTCGGCAAGGTCACGCTCGGCGACGCGCCGCGGCTCGGCCAGTTCGGCTACATGAAGCAGGACGAGGCCGTCGAGGGCGTGCTGTTCCTGCGCACCGGCGATCCGGCGCAGACCGTGCTCGAGTCGGTCGAGGCTGTGACCGACAAGCTCAACCGCGACGTGCTGCCCAAGGACGTCCGCGTCCACCCGTACTACGACCGCACCGACCTGGTGCACCTGACCACCCGCACCGTCGAGCACAACATGCTGCTCGGCGTGTTGCTGGTCACCGTGATCCTGGTGCTGTTCCTGCGCAGCTTCCGCACGGGCCTGATCGTCGCGACCACGATCCCGCTCGCGCTCGCGGTCGCGTTCCTGCTGCTCAAGATCCGCCACGTGCCGGCCAATCTACTGTCGCTCGGCGCGGTCGACTTCGGGATCCTGGTCGACGCCGGCGTGATCATGGTCGAGAACATCTTCCGCGTGCTCGGCGAGCGCCGGATCGCCGCGGCGGGCACGCTCGGCAACGCCGCCGCGCGCGAGCCGGATGCGCTGTCGGTCGACGCCGCGGTGCTCGGCGCCGCCAAGGACGTCGGCCGGCCGATCTTCTACTCGACCGCCGTGATCATCGCGGCGTACCTGCCGATCTACGTGCTCAGCGGCCCCGCCGCGCGGCTGTTCTCGCCGATGGCGGACACCGTGGTGTTCGCGCTGCTCGGCACGCTGATCTTCTCGCTGACCCTGTTGCCGGTGCTGTGCTCGATCGTCATGCGCAAGGGCGTCCAGGACCGCGAGGGCCCGGTGTTCGGCGCGTTCAAGCGCTGGTACATGCGCATGCTCGAGCGCTGCCTCGCGCGCCCGCTGCTGACCACCCTGGCGTGCGTGCTCGCGTTCGCGGTCACCCTGCTCACCCTGTTCAGCATCGGTTCGGAGTTCATGCCCAAGCTCGACGAGGGCGCGCTGTGGGTCCGCGCCACGATGCCGTACACGATCAGCTTCGACGAGGCCGAGAAGATCCCGCCGCAGATCCGCAAGCTGTTGCTCGAGTTCCCGCAGGTCACCACGGTGGCCGACGAGCTCGGCCGGCCCGACGACGGCACCGATCCGACCGGGTTCTTCAACTGCGAGTTCTACGTCGGGCTCGAGCCGTACGACAGCTGGACCGGGCCGATCGAGACCAAGGCCGAGCTGGTCCACGCGATCAAGGACAAGCTCGCCCGGTTCCCCGGCATCATCTTCAACTACACCCAGCCGGCGGAGGACGCGGTCGACGAGGCCTCGACCGGGCTCAAGAGCGCGCTCGCGATCAAGGTGTTCGGCCCCGACTTGAAGACCCTCGAGTCGGTCGCCGGCGACATCAAGAAGTCGATCTCGCGGGTCGAGGGCATCAACGAGATCACGATCGTCCGCGAGCTCGGCCAGCCCAACCTCGACGTCAAGATCGATCGCCAGAAGGTCGCGCGCTACGGCCTCGACGTCGCCACGATCGACGGCATGATCGAGGCCGCGGTCGGCGGCGTGACGGCGACCCAGGTGATCCAGGGCGAGCGCCAGTTCGACCTGGTGGTCCGCATGGACGAGCGCTACCGCGCCGACCCCGACGCGATCGGCCGCCTGCTGGTGACCACGCCGAGCGGCCAGCGCCTGCCGCTGTCGACGTTCGCCGCGCTGTCGATCGGCCAGGGCCCGGCGTTCGTGTACCGCGAGACCGGCGAGCGCTACATCGGCATCCAGTACTCGATCGAGGGCCGCGACCTCGGCTCGGCGGTCAACGACGCGATCGCCGCGGTCGCGCGCGACGTCCACGTCCCGACCGGCTACACGCTGCAGTGGGGCGGCGAGTACCGCGACTTCCTCGACGCCAAGGCGGAGATGCGGATCATCATCCCGCTGACCGTGCTGCTGATCTTCTTCATCATCTTCGGGCTGTATGGCAACCTGAAGTACCCGCTGATGATCGCGGTCAGCGTGCTGGTCACCGAGGTCCAGGGCGGGCTGATCGCGCTGTGGCTCGGCCACACCAACCTCAGCGTGAGCTCGGGCCTGGGGTTCCTGGCGCTGTTCGGGGTCTCGGTGCAGACCGGGATCATCTTCATCAGCCACGCCAACAAGCTACGCAAGGCCGGACTGTCGCTCGACGAGGCGACCCGCGAGAGCGCCGCGGTCCGGCTGCGGCCGATCCTGATCACGGCGCTGGTCGCGTGCGTCGGGCTGATGCCGGCGGCGTTCTCGCACGCGATCGGCTCCGACAGCCAGCGCCCGTTCGCCCAGGTCGTCGTCGGTGGGCTGCTGTCGCGGCTCGCGCTGTCGATCTTCCTGTTGCCGGTGCTGTACCGCTGGGCGTCGCGCTCCGGCGATCGCCTGGAGGTGTGATCGAGGTGTGATCGAGGTGTGACCGCGGCGCGGCACCGCGCGACCCGGCTGCGGCTGAACAGCTGCACCGCTGCGACTCGCTGCGACCGCAGCTGAGACCGCGCTGAGACGGCCGCTGAGACTGCAGGTGATGCGGTTCCGATACGTGGTTCGCGCCCGCACTACCGTGTCCACCGGTGAATTGCCTGGTGCATCTTGAGTCTCGCCTGGACTTCGCAATCGCAATCTGTTGTCGTTTCGAGTCTGATGGGGGGAGCTATGCAATCACGTCACTCGTTTGTACGCGCCGGGATGCTCGCCGGCGCCATCGCCGCCAGCGTGGCCGCCGCGCCGGTCGCCGCCGCGCGCACCGGTTATTATCAATTTCCCGATCTCCACGAGCACGCGGTGGTGTTCGCGGCGGAGGGCGATCTGTGGACGGTCGCCGACACCGGCGGCACCGCGCGCCGGCTCACCACGCACGCCGGCTCGGAGTACTTCCCGCGCTACTCGCCCGACGGCAAGTCGATCGCGTTCACCGGCGAGTACGGGGGTAACCGCGACGTCTACGTCATCCCGGCCGACGGCGGCGAGCCGCGCCGGCTGACCTGGCACCCCGATCCCGACGAGGTGATCGGCTGGATGCCGGACGGCAAGCGCATCATCTTCCGCAGCCGCGCGATGAACAACTCGACCAGCGGGTTCGAATGGCACCTGTTCACCGTCGGGCTCGACGGCGGCGACCCGCAGCCGATCGAGATCGGGTTCGCCGGCCGGCTCGCGATCGATCCGGCGTCGAAGCGCTGGGCGTTCAACCGCACCAGCGTCGAGTTCCGGACCTGGAAGCGCTACCGCGGCGGCACCGCGCCGTCGATCTGGGTCGGCGATCCGGACAAGCACGACTTCCGCGAGATCACCAAGACGCCCGGCGCCGCGGCGTTCCCGATGTGGTCGGCCGGCCGGATCTTCTTCCTGTCGGACCAGGGCGGCACCGGCAACCTGTGGTCGATCAAGCCCGACGGCAGCGACGTCAAGCGCGAGACCAGGTTCAACGACTGGGACGTCCGGTGGCCGGCGGTCGGCTCCGACGGCCGGATCGTGTTCTCGCTCGGCGGCGATCTCCACATCTACCAGCCGGCGTCCGGCAAGGAAGAGAAGCTCGCGATCGACATCCCGAGCGAGCGCCAGCTCGCCCGCGTGCGCTACCCCAACGCCGAGAAGGCCGCGACCTCGTTCGAGCTGTCGCCCGACGGCGATCGGCTCGCGATCGTGACCCGCGGCGAGATCATGTCGGTCGCGGTCAAGGACGGCGTGACCCTGCCGATCACCCGGGGCAGCGCGGCCCGCGAGCGCGGCGCGGCGTTCTCGGGCGATGGCAAGCAGCTGGTCTACATCACCGACGCGACCGGCGAAGAGGACATCCGCGTGATCGACGCGTGGGGCCGCGGCCAGCCGCGGATCGTCGTGCCCGCGGGCAAGACCGGCTGGCACTTCCCGCCGGTGATGTCGCCCGACAACAAGTGGATCGCCTACGCCGACCAGACCCAGACCCTGTTCGTCGTGGCAGCGGCCGGCGGTGCGCCGCGCGCCGTCGAGCACAGCGCGCAGGCCGAGATCACCGAGTACGTGTGGAGCCCGGACGGCCGCTACCTGGCCTACACGCTGCCGCTCGACACCGACTACCAGACGGTCCGGATCTTCGATACCCAGACCGGCAAGATCACCCCGGTCACCGGCGCGACGACCAGCGACTACTCGCCGGCGTGGGACCCCGAGGGCCGCTACCTGTACTTCCTGAGCGACCGCGCCGCCAACCCGGTGCTCGATACCCACGACGCCGAGAACGTCGAGATCCGCACGACCCGGCCGTTCCTCGTGCTGCTCCAGCGCGACGGCATCAACCCGTTCCAGAACGCCAACGGCCTGCCGCCGCGGCCGGGCGCGCCGGCCAGGAAGCCCGGCGACGACAAGCAGCCGGACGACGGCGATGCCAAGAAGCCCGGGGCCGCCAAGCCCGCCAGGCCGATCCGGATCGACCTCGATGGGCTCGCCGATCGCTACGTCGCATTCCCGATGCCGCCCGGCGCGTACGGCGCGCTGACCGCGACCGCCAAGGCGGTGTTCTTCCTGTCGGCCCCGGTGCGCGGCATGGTCGAGCTCGAGGGTGTCGACGATCTCGAGCAGCAGCTGATCGCGTTCGACCTCGAGAAGCGCAAGCCCAAGCCGTTGTTCGACGACGTCCTGCGCTACCGGCTCGCCGGCAACCAGCTCGCGATCCAGAAGAAGGGCGAGCTGCTCGTGCTCGAGGCCGGCAAGCCCGTGCCGCCCGAGGAGCTCGCCGAGCACAAGGTCCCGCTGCAGAACATGGTGGTCGAGCTGGCGCCCCAGGACGAGTGGCGCCAGATCTACGACGAGACCTGGCGGATGATGCGCGACTTCTACTGGGACGCCAACATGGGCGGCGTCGACTGGAAGGCTGCGCGCGACAAGTACCGCGCGCTGCTGCCGCGGCTCGGCACCCGGATCGAGCTCAACGATCTGCTCGGCGAGCTGATCGGCGAGCTCTCGACCTCGCACACCTACATCTCCGGCGGCGATCCGGGCGCCGAGGTCCCGCCGGTGACCACGGGCCTGCTCGGCGCCGACGTGGTGCGCAAGGCCAACGCCTACCAGGTCGCGCGGATCTACCGCGGCGATCCGGCCGACGGCGTACGGTCGCCGCTCGACGAGCCCGGGGTCGACGTCCGGACCGGCGCGTTCATCCTCGCGGTCAACCACCGGCCGCTCGCCGCCGGCCAGCCGTTCCTCGCCGCGTTCGAGAACCTCGCCGACAAGGACATCGTGCTCACCGTCAACACCCGGCCCGACGCCGCGGGCGCGCGCGACGTGGTGGTCCATCCGCTCGGCTCCGAGCAGCGGCTGCGCTACGTCGACTGGGTCCGCCGCAACCGCGAGTACGTCGCCAAGCAGTCGGGCGGCAAGGTCGGCTACATCCACCTGCCGAACATGGGCACCGCCGGCATGGTCGCGTTCGACACCTGGTTCTATCCCCAGCTCACCAAGCAGGCGCTGATCATCGACGTGCGATGGAACGGCGGCGGGTTCGTGTCGCAGCGCATCCTCGAGCGGCTGCGCCGCAAGGTCATCGCGGCGTTCCGCACCCGCGGCGGCGCGACCGGCACCTACCCGGTGCGCGCGGTCGACGGCCCGTTCGTCGTGCTCACCAACGAGTATGCGGGCTCGGACGGCGACATCTTCCCGACCGCGGTCCAGCTCGACAAGCTCGCGCCGGTGATCGGCATGCGGTCGTGGGGCGGCGTGGTCGGCATCCGCGGCGACAAGCCGCTGGTCGACGGCGGCAAGCCGACCCAGCCCGAGTTCGCGTTCTGGGATCCGACCCACCACTGGGGCACCGAGAACCGCGGCGTGGTCCCGGACATCGAGGTCCAGGACCTGCCGCAGGATCTCGCGCGCGGCAGCGACGCCCAGCTCGACCGCGGGCTCGGCGAGGTCCAGCGCCTGATGGCGCAGCACCCGCGCGTGGTGCCGCACGATCTCGGCGCGGTCCCCGATCGCAGCCGCAAGGCGTTCGAGAGCCGCGAGCCCTGATCGCGAGCTACAGGTTCGACAGGATCGCCTTGCCGTCCGGTATGCCCAGGCCGGTGCAGCCCATGCCGGCCGAGTAGCCCTTGGTCGAGCCCTCGATCGCGTTGCTGCCGCTGGTCACCCGGTGCACCACGCCCTTGCTGACGTTGTTGTACAGGAACGGGTTCAGGAACCCGACCGGCTTGGCCTTGGCCTGGTTGAGCCGCGCGACCAGGCCCGCCATCAGCGGCGCCACCGCGCTGGTCCCGCCGCTCGCGCCCTCGGAGCCGTCGACCCGCGTATAGTAGTTGGTCGCGCTCATCGCGATGTCGGGCACGGCGCGCCCGGGCTTGCCGGTGACCAGCGACACCGGAGCCTCGGCGTGGACCTGGTAGGCCGGCACCGGGATGATCTCGCTGATGCCGCCGCCGGTCGCCCAGCCGCCGCCGTCCGGTGCGTCGGAGAACGGCGTGCCGTCGTTCCACGCGACATCCACGCCGTGCGCGTCGATCTGCGTGCCGCCACAACCGAGCACGTAGGGATCGACCGCGGGGTGATCGACGTGGATCTTCTGGTCCCAGCTGCCGCCGTCGAGATCGGCGGTGCCGTGATCGCCCGACGCCACGCAGACCGTCACGCCGATCGCCGCCGCCGCGAGGAACACGTCGCGGAACGACTGGATCTCGGACGCCTCCTCCGGACCGCCCCAGCTGACCGAGATCACGCTCGGGTTGCGCTCGCTGTCGTGGACCGCCGCGCTGAGCACGTCGAGGAACCCCGCGCCCTGGTTGGGCCCGAAGTACACCGCGAACTTCGCCTTGGGGACGACCGCGCCGGCGACCTCGATGTCGAGCATCACCTCGCCGTCGGCGTCGTTCGGCTGGGCGCCGTTCTTCGCGCGATCGACCGAGACCGCGACCACGTCGGGGCGCTCGACCTTGACCGCGGAGAAGAACGCGTCGAGATCGCCGTTGTTGAACCCGCCGCCGAGCTCGACGATCGCGACGCACTGGCCGGTGCCGTCGAGCGCGGCGCCGCTGCCGTTATCGGTGGGGAAGTTGTAGCGCGTCGCGAACTCGGTCGCCGCCACGCCGTTCTGCCCGCCCGGGCCGCTGGCGTGGGTCCGGATCCGGTGCGGCAGCCGGTGCTTGCGGCGCGTGTCGTAGCCGTGGATCCCGGTGATGACGCCGTCGAGCGCCTTCGGGACGTGGATCTCGCCCTGGCGGCCGCGATAGGTGCCGGTGGCGTGATCGTACATCCGGACGTTGGCGCGGAACGCGTGGAGCAGATCGCCGAGCCGGCCCCGCACGCTCACCGCGCGCTCGGCGGCGCTGCGGTGCACCACGACCAGGTTGTGGCGTTGCGCGTAGTGCTCGACGGCGTCGAGATCGTCGCTGTGCGCGCCGTACTGCGCGGCGAGCTCGGCGCGCGTCAGGTAGGTTCGATCGGCGAGCGGCTTGGCGTACAGCGCGTCGACGAACTTCTCGAGATCGCCGGCCGGCGCCTTCGCGCGCGTCCGGATCGTGATCGTCGCGAGCTCCTCGGGATTGATCGGCCCGGTCGACCGCGAGTTGGTTAGCAGCTCTCGCTGGCTGCGCGGAAGCGGAACAAATGAATGACCAGACTCTGGACTAGCTGACACCACGGCACCCCTCGATAGTCGTTTGATGATCGTTTGGAGTCGTTGAAGCGACCCGCTGGCGGTAACGATGACAAACCGCCGGCCGCCGATCAACCACGACCTCAGCCCGGGCCGCGCGAAATGTCCGACTGCCGCAAGATGCGGCAGTCCTACCCGGCCGGATCGCGGTTGCCAGAACACGTTTGGCCGTGGCGATCCGCCTCGCATCGCGCCGCGATTCCCGCTGTGCCCGCCGCGCCGACCGGATATTGTGGAGGTCCAGGGGGCGCATGCCGGACGTACAGACCATCGATGAGGTCGTCGCACAGCTCGATCAGATCATTGCCGCGGCGATCGCGAGCCGCAGCCGGATCGGCCTGTTCGCGGCGCTGTATCGCCAGGTGACCTTGAAGATCCGCCGGGGAATCGCCGATGGTCTGTTCGAGGACGGCGCGCGGATGGCGCGGCTCGATGCGGTGTTTGCCAATCGGTACCTGGCCGCGCTGTCCGCCTGGCAGGCCGGCGGCACCCCGAGCCAGTCCTGGCAGTTCGCGTTCGATGCCACGAAGCGCGACGATCTGGTCGTGATCCAGCACCTGCTGCTCGGCATCAACGCGCACATCAACCTCGATCTCGGGATCGCCGCCGCCGCGGTCTGCCCGGGCGACGCGCTGCCCGGGCTCCACACCGACTTCAACCGGATCAACCTGATCCTGTCGGGGATGGTCGAGGGCGTGAAGCGCACGATCGCGAAGTTCTCGCCGCTGACCCACCTGCTCGACGAGGTCGGCGGCTCGTTCGAGAACGGCATGATCAACTTCAGCATGGCCGCCGCGCGCGACGACGCCTGGCAGCACGCCGCGTTGCTCGCCCCGCTCGACCCCGCGCTGATCGGCCCGACGATCACCCTGATCGACACCAAGGCCACGTTCCTCGGCCGGCTGGTCGCCGATCCGGGCCGCATGCTGACCCGGGTGCTCGACGCGATCCACCTCGGCGAGAGCCCGGACGTCACCGAGATCATCCAGGCGCTCAACGCGCTCGTGCCGTGACCCCGGCCGTGACCGTCGCGCGCTACGGGGCGCCGACGACCTCGACCGAGTCGTACTGCACGGTCGCGCCGTAGGCCCAGATCTCGAGCGCCGTACCGTCGCGCGGCACGGTCGCCGACGTCGTGGTCGCGGTCATCGTGGTCTTGCCGTCCAGCGTGGACGCGACGCACTTGTACGCGGTGCCGTGACGCGACAGCGTGAGCCGGTACTCGAGGTTCATCGCCCAGCCGTAGGTCTGGGTCTGACCGTTGCTCGTGCTGCCGTTGTTGTTGAACTCCTGGACGTACATGGTCGCGTTGGCGCCGGCCGGGTCGTGGTCGAGCGCGCAATCGACCCCCTTCTTGGAGGTCGCATCGTAGATCTCGACGCCGGTCGAGTGGTCGCCGTTCGAGCCCGCCTCGGCGGTGACCTTGACCACCGCGGTGATGCTGAAGTTGTCGATCGTGGTCGAGGTCGGCGTGAACTGCGGGACCATGTACTCGCCGTCGGTGTCCTTGTCGCCCGCCGCCACGGTCTGGATGATGCCGGGCGTCGGCGCGGTCCAGTTCGTCGACCGCGACCACGTCGGCAGCGCGGGAAACCCGTCGAACACCCAGACCGTGTCCTTGAGCGTCGGGTTGGGATCGCAGGCATCGCCGACCTTGTCGGCGTCGGCGTCGGTCCCGGTATCGGCGACCTGCGGGCACAGATCGCACGCGTCGCCGATCTTGTCGCCGTCCTCGTCGGCCTGATCGGCGTTCTGCACGTCGGGGCAGTTGTCGACGTTATCGGCCACGCCGTCGCCGTCGCGATCGCCGGCCGTGGGGATGCCGGCGTCGATCCCCGAGGTGCCATCGCCGCCGGGCCGCGACTCGGGCGACGAACAGGTCATCGCGACGCAGGTCTGGCCGCTCGGACATTCTCCATTCTGGGAACAGGGGATATCGGACGGCACGCTTGGCGAGTAGCAGCCGGCGGCCAAGATCATCGCGATGAGGCAGTAACCACGCACGCCTACATCATATCTCGCACCGAGGCCGGACGGTTGGGGATTTCTCGTGGGCAACTCGCGCGTTGCGATGCGCAGGTTGTGCATTTTTACGCGGCTGCCTCACGCCCGAGCGTCGGACCGATCACACGACACACTGCATAACATGCAAATCTCACAGCGGGCAGTAGCGCGCGAGCGCGGCCTCGTCCGCGGTGATCGCGGTCTGTGCGATCCACACCTCGTCGAGCGCGCCGTCGTAGGCGGTCGCCGCGTCGCCGCCGAGCCGGAGCGCGTCGAGCGCCGGCGGCGATGCCGGCTGGACCCCGTCCAGCTCGGTCCGCACGCCGTCGACCCACAGCCGCAGGGCCGGCGCCTGCAGCGACGCCAGCACGTGGTGCCAGGTCCCCGCGGCGACCGCGGCCGACGATACCGTGCGCGTCATCCCGCCGGGGCCGCCCTCGACGATCGCGATCGAGAACCGCACCGTCGTCGGGCTGGCCGCGGCGACGCGCAGCGCGACCCGGCCATCGCCGCTGACCGCGAGATCGCGCGCCCCGGCCGGCGCGTTCGGCTGGGCCCACAGCTCGATCGTGAGCTCCGGCATCGCGGCGAGCGCGATCGGCCACGCGACGTGATCGCTGTTGGCGGCGGTGAACGCCAGCGCGCCGCCGAACCGGCCGCTCGCCAGCGCCGCCGGATCGCCGGGCTCGACCGCGATCGAGTCGCCCAGGGTCGCCGCCGCGCCTCCGGCCACCGCGTTGCCGAGCGTCTGGCCGGTGTCGTCGAGGTGGAGCAGCCCGGCGGCGCCGGTCGCGTCGGGCGCGCTGCACGCCACGGTGAACCCGCGCGTCATCGTCGTGGCGTTGCCGGCGGCGTCGGTCGCGCGCACCGCGAACGTGTGCGCCCCGGCGGCCAGGCTGGTCGCGGCCGGGCTGGTGCACGCCGCGAACGCGGCGCCGTCGAAGCTGCACGCGGTGGTGCCCTCCGACGTGGTGAACGTGAACGCCACGCGCGGCCCGGTGGTCGCCATGTCGGCCGGCCCGCCGG
>DATBBB010000578.1:0-4920 GCA_036271215.1 Kofleriaceae bacterium
GGGCGCAGATCGCGTGCGCTCGGCGGAGGGCGGGCGTGGCCGCAGCGTGAGGGGCGTGTAAGGCGTCAACGCGCAGCGAAGCGAACGCGGGCTGGGTTTCGAGCGAGGTAGCTACCACAGGTTGATCATCGAGGGCAGGCCGCTCCGAGTATTAGGTATGGAGTGACGTTCTCTCGTCGGCGGTCCGCTTTCACCCGAGCGAGGGGCCCAGACCCGCGTGCAGCGAAGCGCAGCGTGTTCGCGGTCTCCCCAGCCCCAGCGGAGGAGCGAACTCCAGCGGAGGAGCGAACTCCAGCGGAGGAGCGACCCCAGCGGAGTAGCCAGCCGTTGCGTGCACGCCTCGCGCGCGCGTCCGCCGTAGCCCTCGGGGTTGTGTAAACTGATCATATGGGGTTCTCGGCGGAATTTCGCTGCATCGCTGGTTGTGACGGCCGATATCCACTCGATCAAATCATCTACCGCTGCCCGCACTGCAGCGATCTCCTCGAGGTAGTCCACGATCTCGCCGCGCTGCGCACCCGCACCGCCGACGCCTGGAAGCAGCTGTTCTCCGATCGCTGGCGGTCCACCGACGAGCCGTGGGGCTCCGGCGTGTGGGGCAAGCACGAGTGGGTCGCACCCGGCGTCGATCCCGCCAACATCGTCTCGATGGGCGAAGGCACCACCGCGCTGACCCGCGTCCCCCGGTTCGCCGCCGCGCTCGGCCTCGGCGACGTCCGCATCAAGCACTGCGGCACCTCGCACACCGGGTCGTTCAAGGATCTCGGGATGACCGTGCTGGTCTCGATGGTCAAGCAGATGATCTCGGCCGGCCGGCCGATCCACGCCGTCGCGTGCGCCTCCACCGGCGACACCTCCGCCGCGCTCGCCGCCTACGCGGCCGCCGCCGGGATCCGCTCCGTGGTCATCCTGCCGCGCGGCAAGATCTCCACCGCGCAGCTCGTCCAGCCGCTCGCCGCCGGCTCGCTCGTCCTCGCGATCGACACCGACTTCGACGGCTGCATGAAGCTCGTGCAGGAGCTCGCCGAGCGTGAAGGCGTGTACCTCGCCAACTCGATGAACTCGCTGCGCATCGAGGGCCAGAAGACCGTCGCGATCGAGCTCGTCCAGCAGCTCGGCTGGCAGGTCCCCGACTGGATCGTCATCCCCGGCGGCAACCTCGGCAACGTCTCCGCGCTCGGCGCCGGCCTCGAGCTCATGCTCGCGCTCGGTCTGATCGACAAGCGGCCGCGGATCTGCGTCGCACAGACCGCCCACGCCAGCCCGCTCCACACCAGCTACCAGGCCGGCTGGGCCGACCTCGTCCCGGTCAAGGCCAGGACCACCCTCGCGTCGGCGATCCAGATCGGCAACCCGGTCAGCTTCAAGAAGGCCGTGCGGGCGCTGCGCGCGTTCGACGGCGTCGTCGAGGCCGCGACCGAGGCCGAGCTCGCCGACGCCTCGGCGCACGCCGATCGCGACGGCCTGTTTACCTGCCCGCACACCGGCGTCGCGCTCGCGGCGCTGACCAAGCTCGCCGCGCGCGGCACCATCACCCGCGACCACCGCGTGGTCGTGATCTCGACCGCGAGCGGCCTCAAGTTCGCCGACTTCAAGGTCGGCTACCACGAGGCCCGGCTCGCCGGCGTCGAGGCGCCGCGCTACCGCAACGTCCCCGTCGAGCTCCCCGAGCACTACGACACCGTTCGTGACGCGCTGCTGCGCGGGATCGCCTGAGAGCCATCACCGCGAGGCGGTGACTTCCCGACGGTGATCCGGGTTGCCCGTCGCGTTCGGGCGTGGTTCGGGCGTGTCAGATCGACCCGCCGTTGCGGCGCCGACCGCCCGAACGTCGTCGTGCGGGCACACGTGAAATGCCGACTACACGAAAACCATCGCGCCTCGCGAGTAATCCTCACCGGTTGCGTATGGTCCCTGCATTGCACATCGGGAGCCCGTGCGTTCGATGTCGATCCTCACGGTGGCGGTGATCGTGGCCGTGTGGGCCACGGCGCGACACCCTGACACCGAGGCCGACGCCGCGGTCGACGCCGAGGCCGCGGTCGAGCCACCGACTGCCCAGCCGCAGGAAGTTCGCAGCATCTCCCTCGACGGCCACCAGCTGCCGCTCGCGCGGCTGCGCAGCGTGCTCGAGACCCACACCGGCGAGCAGATCGACCATGCCCGGATCGACCGCGACCGCGACGCGATGGAGCGCGCGCTGTCCGACCTCGGCTACCTCGCCGCGCGGGTCCAGCCCGCGGCGATCACGTTCGACGCCGTGGGCGCCGCGTATGTCAGCTTCGAGATCGACACGGGCAAGCTGTTCCACCTGCGCAACGTCGAGGTGACCGGCGCCGGCAAGGACGCCGAGATCGTCACGCTCAGCCCCGGCGATGACGCCGTCCGCACCCGCATCGATCACGCGCGCCAGGCGCTGTCCGACGGCCTCGCCCGCCGCGGCAAGCCGGCCACCGTCGAGCTCGCGGTCCACACCGATCTCGCCGCCGCCGCCGTCGACGTCACCCTCGCGACGCGCTGAGCACCGACGCCGATCGGCCCAGCTGCGCGCAAGAGCGGTCGAACCTACGTTCGATAGCGCTTGTCGATCGGCTTGTCGGTGCGGCCGGCTGTACGGCGGTGATCGCCGGCTCGCGGACTCGCTGCGCTCAGCTCAAGGTCTTGATGATCCGCAGCGCTTCGTCGACGTGCTGGTTGAACTTGATCGCCGACTCGAAGCGGTGGCGGACCACGCCGGCCTTGTCGAACACGAACGTGACCCGGCCGGGGATGATGCCGAGCTTCTTGCGCACGCCCCAGCTCGCGGCGACCTGGCCGCCCGGATCGCTGAGCAAGGTGAACGGCAGCTTGTGGTGCTCGCGGAAGCTCTCGTGCGACTTGGCGTCATCGCCCGACACGCCGATCACGTCGGCGCCCGCCGCCACGAAGTCCTCGTACTGGTCGCGAAAGCTGCACGCCTCCTTGGTGCAGCCGTAGGTCTCGTCCTTGGGATAGAAGTACACGACCATCGGCTTGCCGATCCGATCGCGCAGCTTGGTCGGCCCGTCCGGCCCCACCAGGGTCGTATCCGGCATCGGGTCACCGGGGTTGAGGTTCGCCATGACGCCGATCATTAGACGACCGTGGTGCCGGCCGCCAGCGCGTGGGTCGCCGACGATCGGGTATAACTGTTCGACGACGATGTGGCAGCCATCCGAGCGCATCAAGCACGAGCGGCCGGTGGCCGCGTGGCCCACGCGCGAGCAAGCCGCGGCGTCGCCGGTGTTCCAGCCGATCGCGATCGGCCCGCGGACCGCGGCGACGCGGACGTGGATCCCGGCGATGGTGCCGTGGCGGGCGACCGAGGACGGGTTCGTCACCTCCGAGGTCATCGACTGGTATCGGCGGTTCGCCGAGGGCCGGCCGGGCGTGCTCGTCGTCGAGGCGACCGGGATCCGCGATATCCCGTCGGGGCCGCTGCTGCGGATCGGCCACGATCGGTTCGTCGATGGCCTCACGCGGCTGGTCGATGCGGTCCGCGAGGCATCCAACGGCGAGACGCTGTTCCTGATCCAGCTGATCGACTTCCTGTCGATTCGCCGGCGCCCCGCGCGCGACAAGTACTTCGGCCGGTTCCTCGCGATCACCAACCGCCACCGCGAGGCGCTGGCCCAGCTGACCGGCGACGCGGGGTTGATGACCGCCGACGAGGCCGCGGTGCGGGCCCGGCTCGCGGCGCTGCCCGACGACGACGTGCCGGCGGTGCTGTCGGCGCGCGAGCTCGAGGACCTCGCGCGCGGCTACCGCGAGCGCGTCACCGATACCCACCTGCCGCACATCCGCGACCTGCCGGCGGTGCTGCCGCCGCTGTTCTCCGCGGCCGCCGAGCGGGCGATGCGCGCCGGGTTCGATGGCGTCGAGCTCCACTTCGCCCACGCCTACACGATGGCGTCGTTCCTGTCCGCGCTCAACACGCGCGACGACGGCTACGGCGGCTCGCGCGAGCATCGCCTGCGGCTGCCGCGCGAGGTCGTGGCCGCGGTCCGCGCGCAGGTCGGGCGGCGCGGCATCGTCGGCTGTCGCTACCTGGGCGACGACGTCATCGAGGGCGGCAACCACCTCGACGACGCGACCTGGTTCGGCCTCGAGCTCGCGCGGGCTGGCCTGCAGTTCCTCTCGATCTCCAAGGGCGGCAAGTTCGAGGACGCCAAGCAGCCCAAGATCGGCTGGTCGGCCTACCCGTACACCGGGCGGTCCGGCTACGAGTGCATGCCGACGATCTACAGCGACGCGCGCGGCCCGTTCGGCCGCAACGTCAACCTCGCGGCGGCGATCCGCGCGGCGGTGCACGGCGCCGGGTTCGACATCCCGATCATCACCGCGGGCGGCATCTGCGAGCTCGCGCAGGCCGAGGCGATCCTCGCGCGCGGCGAGGCCGACATCATCGCGTCGGCGCGCCAGAGCCTGGCCGACCCCGACTGGTTCCTCAAGCTGCGCGAGGGCCGCGGCGGCGAGATCCGGCGCTGCGAGTTCACCAACTACTGCGAGGCGCTCGACCAGCAGCACAAGCAGGTCACCTGCAAGCTGTGGGACCGCGAGCAGCTCGACGAGCCCGGCGTCGCGCGGGCCAGCGATGGCAAGCGCCGGCTGATCGCCCCGCGCAGCCTGCACCGCCGATAAAGCGAGTATTTGCAGCAGCTTGCAAGTGCCAGTCAAGTACTAAAATCTGCTAAATCAGCAGGAAGCGCACGGGTCGGCTCGTGTGCGGGGAAGCGGATGCATCATCGTGCGGCGAAGCGCCCGGCGGGCGCGCGGGGTGGGCGCAACGGGCGTGGAACGCGGCTTGCTCTGGATAGGGGCAGGAACAAGGAGGACACGATGCACAAGTTTCGGAGGACGCTCGGTGCGTCCACGTTGATCCATGACAAGGTCGTCAACCTC
>DATBBB010000579.1:0-5086 GCA_036271215.1 Kofleriaceae bacterium
CCACGATGTCCACGATGTCCACGATGTCCACGATGTCCACGATGTCCACGATGTCCACGATGTCCACGATGTCCACGATGTCCACGATGTCCACGATGTCCACGATGTCCACGATGTCCACGATGTCCACGATGTCATGGCGTGAGGGCGTCGCCAGTCGCCCTGCCCACCAATCGCCACGACGTCGGCGCCACCGGGACGACCAGCGTCCTAGCCGCCCTGGCCGTGATCGAGCCCCAGATGATCGATGAAGTAATAGGGTATCGCGTACAACGCGACTGACAGGAGACAGACATACAAAGCGGCACTCAGTAATGTCCGCTTCTTGAGTCCTGCGCTGGGCGCAAAGCCGCCCAGGTAAACGGACCAGGCAGCGACCGCGAGGCTGCCCCAGGCGCAGACCGTCCAGGGTAGCCTGGAGGCCTTGTCGTACGCGGTGAGGTAGCCATCCGGGAACCCAGCGGTGGTGATGGTCTCGTAGAGCAGCCACGCTGCCACCGCCGCGACGCCTGCGAGCAGCACGGAAAGCGCGCGCATCCCGCGAGGGGCCCGAGGGTCCAGGGAGCCGGCTGATCGCTTCAAGTTGGCGCTCGTGCGAGAAGCCACGACCTGACAACGCCACGGGTCCGTCGCTTGTTCCCCCCCGGATCGCTCGCCGCGCGGGGCGGCACTGCATCGCGCGTGAACAAGATCGCGATGCGGCCGTCATCCCCTACGAACGCTGCCATGCAGCCAACTCGCGCCATCGAGAGAAGAGGATCCATGAACCGTCTCGTCATGTTCGCCGCTGCCATAACCTTGCTTGGTTGTTCGCATAATCAGCCCAAGCCCACGTCGGTGTCCGCCATGCCCCCGGCCCCGCCGCCGGCCGCACCGCCCGCCCCCAGCGCGCCGGCGGTGCCGGTCAGCCCGAACGTTGCGGTGTCCGCCGAGCTCGCCAAGGCGTGCACGCTGCGGTTCAGCAGCACGCCGCAGGCGCCGAAGTTCGACTTCGATCAGGTCGAGCTGCTGCCGGAGGACCGCCAGGTCCTCGAGCAGATCGCGACCTGCCTGACGACCGGGCCGCTGCGCGCGCAAGGCGTGCAGCTCGTCGGCCGCGCCGATCCGCGCGGCACCGAGGAGTACAACCTCGGGCTGGGGACCAAGCGCGCCGATAGCGTCCGGCAGTACCTGCAACGCCTCGGCGTCGCCGCCGGTCAGCTCTCGGAGACCACCCGCGGCGCGCTCGATGCTACGGGCACCGACGAGGCCAGCTGGCGCCTCGATCGCCGCGTCGATCTCGAGCTGGCCTCGGGCTGAGCCGCCGCCGGTGCGCGCGAGGGCGGCTGCGCCACCGCCGCTTTGATGGAGTGCCAAGGCTCGTGTACGCACACGAGCAGCGGGTTTGCGGCTCGTGCTGGGTTTCGGGCATGCGTTCGCTGGCGCCGCTGCGTCGGCAGACCGTCGGGATCCCGGCACCCAGCGTGAGCCAACCCAGCGGTTTCATGCGTGCTTGCGCTGGCGAACTCGTTGCACGGCGCGCTGTGCATGAAGCCAGGCAATGTCCCCGTGTACAAGTACTTCGCCGGCGGCGAATGGCGCGCTGCGGAAGGCGGAAAGCTGTTCGACGTCTATCAACCGTACGATCGCGCGCTGTACGCGCAGGTCGCCGCGGGTGGCCGAGCGGAGGCGAAGATCGCGGTCGAGGCCGCGGCGAGAGCGTTCCCTGCGTGGGCCCAGACCACGCCGGCCGAGCGCGCGAAGCTGTTCTACAAGGCGGCCGAGATCGTGAAACGCCGCCGCGCGGAGATCGCGGAGATCCTGGCGCTGGAGACCGGCAGCACGATCTCGTTCGCCACCTTCCAGCAGGACCTGGTCGCGGCGACGATCGAACAGGCCGCAGGCTGGATGTACCTGCCGAAGGGTGAAGTCCTCGAGAGCAACGTTGCCGGCCTGCACTCGATCAGCGTGCGGCGCCCGCTCGGCGTCGTCGCGAGCTTCACGCCATGGAACGGCGCCAACGTGTTGTCGTGGCGGGCCGTCCTGTCGCCGGTCGCCGCGGGCAACACCGTCGTCGTGAAGCCGTCGGAGCTCGCGCCGATCTCGGCGGGGCTGATCCTCGCGCAGATCGCCGAAGAGGCGGGCTTCCCCAAGGGCGTCATCAACGTCGTGACCCACGCGCCCGGCGCGGCCTCCGAGATCGCCGACGTATTCTTCGAGAGCGACGACGTCCGCGTCATCAACCTCATCGGTGGCGTCAAGACCGCGCGCCTGCTCGCGAAGCGCGCGGGCGAGACGCTCAAGCGCACCACGATGGAGCTCGGCGGGTTCAACCCCATGATCATCCTCGACGACGTCGACGTGGACTACGCCGTGCGCACGGCCACGTTCGGCGCGTTCTTTCACCAGGGTCAGATCTGTCTGAACACGCGGCGCATCATCGTGCAGCGCAAGATCGCCGGCGAGTTCCTCGAGAAGCTGGTCGAGCGCACCAGGACGCTGCCGGCCGGCGACCCGCGCGACCCGCGCACGATCATCGGGCCGCTGATCACGCCTGCCGCGGTGAAGCTCGTCGACGACCGGGTCAAGGAAGCGATCGCGAAGGGCGCGACGCTGCACGCGGGCGGTCGCCATGACGGGCAGATCTATCAGCCGACGATCCTCGGCGACGTCCCGCTCGACGCCGCGATCGCGAACGAAGAGACGTTCGGTCCGGTCGTCGTGGTCGAGGTGGTCGACACGCCGGAGCAGGCCGTGGCCGCCGCCAACCGGACGCTGTACGGCCTCACGTCTTCGATCCTCGCGCGCGACACGTACAAGGCGTTCGAGCTCGCGCCGAAGATCCTGGCCGGCATCGTCAACGTCAACTCGCCGACCGTGAACGACGAGATCCACGCGCCGATGGGCGGCGTGCGTGACAGCGGCTGGGGCCGTACCGGTCCCGACAGTCTGAAGGAATTCCAGGACGTCATCTGGATCAACACCCACAGCGGTCAGCGCCAGTACCCGTTCTGAACCCGAGGCATTTACGAAGCGCAACATCAACGAAGAGAAGCAGGCGAACCAAGCAAGACACTGCGCGAGAGCTGTCCGGGACGGCGCCGCCGCGGCATGATGGGGTGTGCCCCGTGCCCGACGCAGCTGGCTCGAGCGGATCCAGGGGATCGCGTTCGATGCGGTCCTGTTCGCGATCGCGGCGGCCGCCGGCGAGCAGGTGGTGCAGAGCTGGCTGTTCGACCACCCGGCGGCGCTGTTTCACGGCCTGACCGCGCTGCACCTGATCACGTGCCCGGCCCTGCTGATCGCGATCGTCGTCGGGCATGGCAAGGCAGACGCCGAGCTGCAGCGCAATACCAGGCCCGGGCTGCTCGGCTGGGCGATGGCGCTGCTGTGGGGCGCGAGCTTCATCATCCCGGGCGTGCTGGCGCTGACCTTCGATGTCGCGCTGTGGGAGATGATGCTCGCGATCTTCGGTCCGCTCGTGGTGTTCGTGCTGTGGATGTGGGGGCTGATCGTCGCCGAGCGCCGGCGCTGGATCGCGCCCGCGCGGATGGGCGAGGCCAAGCCGTGGTGGAGCGTGCAGGCGCTGTCGCTGCTGACCTGGGCATACCTGATCTGGCTCGAGACCATGCTGATCGCGGCGGCGGCGAAGCCGGGGCCGCTCACCAGCGTGGGTGTGCCGCTGGGCGTGGCGATTGACTATCTGCCGATCCGGGTCGCGATGTACTACGTGCGCGACAGCTCGCGGTGGGAGGTCTGGACGATCGTCGCGACGGTGTGCTTCCTGCTGTATCAGATCGCGACGGCGTGACCTTGGCATCACCGGACGTGATGCCGCCACCGCGCAACTCCGCGATCTGGACCGTTGCGCCGGTGCGCCATCGGTTCAACTCGCCGCGGTCTGCCCGAGCCGACGATGCTGCCGGCGATCTCGGTGGGACCTGGCCGGCACACGACGGGCGGCCGCGCGGCCAGGTTACGCCGCACTCCCGCCGGCGCCCGGTGCGACCCGGCGAAGCGGAACAGTACTGGAACAGCGCTGGTACAGATCCGGTACAGTTTCAGAGGCACTGAGACAGCTTCGAGGCCGCGCTCGCGTGTGGAATTTCAGCTGGGTGTGAGGTTCGAGTGCCGGGTGACTGTGGCCTGTCAGTTGCTGGTCAGACCTGCACCGATGAGCAGAGACCAGGCCGCCGAGCATCACGCGCAAGACGACCTCGCCGCCGCGGTGAAGCGGCTGGGGCCCGGCGATGCAGGCGTGCTCGCGCAGCTGCTCACCGCCAACCCCGGCGTCGCGCGCTGGATCCTGTCGGTGGCGGCCGGCCACATGGGGAACTCGGCGGTGCAGCGAGCGATCACGCTGACGCAGGGTGGTGGCGGCGGTGGCGGTGGCGGTGGTGGTGGCGGCGCGGGGCATGACGAGCAGACGGCGACGTCGAGCCACTCGTTTCAGGGCCCGGCGCACGGCCGGGTCACCGCGAGCGCGCTCAACGTGCGGCAGTCGGCGGACGCGAGCTCGCACGCCAACGTGATCGGCGGCCTGCATCACGGTGACGCGGTCGACGCCGTCGGGCGCGAGGGCGCGTGGCTGAAGATCCACTATCGCGGCCAGGAGGCGTTCGTGCACGGCGGGTTCGTCGAGATCGCACCGGCCACACCGGCCACACCGGCCACCGCGCCACATGCGCAGCCGGCGGTGCCGCACGCGCACGCGGCGAACGACGGTGCCGGCACGACGCCGGCCCCCGCGCCGGTGCCCTCGCCCAAGGCGATCGAGACGGTGAAGCAGCACGTACCGGCCGAGCAAGCGACGCACGCAGCGCTGGTGCCGGCGCTTGGCCCCGCGCATACGCCGTCCGCGGAGCACGTCGCTTCTACTCCTGCACCGGCGCATGCACCAACGCCGGCCCCCGCACCAACGCCAGCACCCGGGCATGCGCCGACGCCGGCTCCCGCCCCGGCGCCAACGCCGGCTCCCGCACCCACGCATGCGCCTACGCCAGCTCCCGCCCCGACGCCGGCTCCCGCCCCGGCGCATGTTGCATCGGCACCGGCACCCGCGGCGCAATTTGCCGCCAAGCCCGATCATCGCGCGCAGCTGCAGGCG
>DATBBB010000580.1:0-34572 GCA_036271215.1 Kofleriaceae bacterium
ATCAAGGATCCGCTGATCGACACGCCGGAGCACTCCAACGGCGGGGCGGCGGTCGGCGAGTACCGGATCACCGAGCAGCTGTCGGTCGGCGCCGAGGGCATGTACACCAAGTCCGACGACGACAAGAAGTTCCGGGCCGGCGCGCTCGCCAAGCTGTTCGTCCCGGGGATCGACACGCTGTTCCAGTTCGAGGGCCAGTTCGTCAACGGGCTGATCGAGCCGCGCGGCGCGCCCAAGCAGATCGTCGCGCTGCTCATGGCCTCGAAGTTCCTGAGCCCGGCGTACATGATCGACCTCGGGCTCAACTTCTTCGACGAGAATGTCCAGATCACCGGGCTGCACCGCGAGGCGCTCGATCTCAACTTCCACTGGTTCGCGACCTCGCACATCGAGGCGATGTTCACCGGCCGGATCGAGACGCTCGATTTCGGCAAGGGCGGCCCCAACGCGGGGTACGCGCTGGTCCAGGGCCACTACCGGCTGTAGTCACCGCCGGGTTCGCCGCCGCCGCGGCTGTGCTACCAATGCGCCACATGCGGCTGGCGCACTGCTCGGATCTCCACCTGCTGTCGCACGACGGCGCGCGGTGGCTCGATCTGGCCAACAAGCGGTGGATCGGCGCGATGAACCTGCTGTCCAACCGCAGCCGGCACTATCACGTCGCGGCGTTCGACGACATGATCGCGGATCTCAACGCGCTCGGGATCGATCACGTGCTGTGCACCGGCGACGTCACGAACCTGGCGCTGCGCCAGGAGTTCGCGTTCGCGCGCGGCAAGTTCGATCGGCTCGCGCTCGGGCCGTCGGGCGTGACCGTGATCCCGGGCAACCATGACGCCTACGTCGCCGAGGGCGTCGGGCTGTTCGAGGAGCTGTTCGCGCCGTTCGCGGCGAGCGATCCGGGCTGGGCGTGGGCCAAGGCCGGTGCCGGTGTCGACGCTGGTGCCGAGGCCGGCGCCGGCGAGCCCGATGCGCCCGATGCGCCCGACGACCTGCACTGGCCGATCGTGCGGGTCCGCGGCGAGCTCGCGCTGATCGGCACCTCGACCAGCCGGCAAACGCCGTGGTTTACCGCATATGGCCGGCTCGGACCGGGCCAGCTCGCGCGGCTCCGCCGGGTGCTCGTCGATCCGCGGCTCGCCGACAAGATCCGGATCGTCGCGATCCACCACCCGCCGGCCGGCAAGCGCGCCGCGAGCCGGATCCGCGGGCTGCGCGACCACGCGGCGTTCGCCGAGGTGATCGCCGGCGCGGGTGCCCACCTGATCGTGCACGGCCACGAGCATCGCGATATGACCGAGGCGCTGGCGGGCCCGGGCGGTCCGGTGCCGGTGCGCGGGATCGCCTCGGGAACCTACTGTCACAACCGGCCCGAGCGTACGGCGCGGTACCGGATCTACGAGCTCGAGGGCGGTCAGGTGGTGTCGGATCACGTCCGGGTGTGGGACCGCGAACGCCGCGCGTTCACGGCCGAGCCCACGCAATCTAACCCTACAACTTGACTTGAATTTGCGACGTGCGGTACCGACACACCCTCTGACGCCACGGAGAGCCCATGGGTGACAACATTTCTGACGCCAACGCGCTCGACGCCAACGCGCTTGAAGCTGCCGACGAGAAGTACGTGATGCGCCCCTGGACGCATCCGGTGGGCGAGCCCGTGATCATCGCGAAGGCGCGCGGCTGCGTCGTGACCGACGTCCACGGCAAGGACTACCTCGACCTCACCGCCGGCTACTTCGTCAACAATGCCGGCCACTGCCACCCGCGGATCATCGAGGCCGCGACCAAGCAGCTCGGTCAGGTGCTGCAGGTGTCCGGCAAGCACGGGACGATCCCGGCGATCCGGCTCGCCGAGAAGCTGGTCAACCTCGCGCCCAGGACGATCGACAAGGCGTTCTTCTCGACCGGCGGCTCGGAGGCCAACGAGTTCGCGCTCAAGCTCGCGCGCCAGTACCGCAAGCGGCCCGACGTCGCGTACCTCGAGAACGGCTACCACGGCCTGACCCTGGGCTCGCTCGAGGTCACCGCGAGCGAGAAGTACCGCGAGTCGGCCGGCAAGCCGCTCGGCACCGATAACTACGCGGTGCCGACCGCGTACTGCTATCGCTGCAAGTTCGGTCCGCACACCCAGTGCAAGACCGAGTGCCTCGACGGGGTCGATGCGATCTTCGATGCCCACCCCCAGACCGCGGCGCTGATCGCCGAGCCGATCCAGGCGGTCGGCGGGCTCGCGCCGCCGCAGCACTGGTGGGACCGGCTCGACCGGATGCGCAAGCAGCGCGGCATCCTGTTGATCGCCGACGAGATCCAGACCGGCATGGGTCGGACCGGCAAGATGTTCGCGATCGATCACTACGGCCTCGAGCCCGAGATCCTGACCGGCGGCAAGGGCCTGTCGGGCGGGGTCGGCTCGCTCGGGCTGACCGCGGCGTCCAACGAGGTCGCGCGCAACTTCTTCGGCGGCACCACGCCGACCAACGGCGGCAACGCGGTGTCCGCGGCCGGCGGGCTCGCGATGATCGAGACGATCTTCGACGAGGGGCTGATCGACAACGCGGCGAACATGGGCCGGTACTTCGCCGAGGCCGCGTGGGCGCTCGACGATCCGTGGATCGGCGACGTCCGGTTCACGGGCCTGCTCGGCGGCATCGAGCTGGTGCGCAACCGCGATACGCGCGAGATCCTCGGCAAGGCCGAGATGTCAAAAGTCAAAGATCACCTGCACGCCCAGGGGATGTTGATCACGATCTCCGGGCTGTATGGGAATGTCTTGCGCTTGCAGCCGCCGCTGTCGATCACGTCGCAGCAGCTCGACCAGTTCATCGCGGCACTGCGCAACACATTACGCACCGTCCGAGGCGGCTGATCGCTCGTAGGTGAAGCGTCGAGCTTCAACTTCGACTAGAGTTTCACCGCCCCATGAACCTTTTCGCGATCCGCAAGCACGTCGATCGGCTGTTACACCCGATCGTGTCTGCGCTGGCGAAGCTCCCGCTCCACGCCAACGCCTGGACGATGTTCGGAGCGCTGGTCGGGCTCGTCGGTGGTGCCGTATTCTACTACGGCCACTGGTGGCCGGGCCTGGTCCTGCTGCTGGTCCGCGGCCTGATCGACCACATCGATGGCTACAAGGCCCGCAACTTCAACCAGCGCTCGACGTTCGGCGCGGTGATGGACGACGTCTGCGACCGCTGGGTGCTCGGCATCATGTACGCGGGCGGCTGCTTGAACCTCAGCTATGACTATCCGCACATCCTGATCATCCTGGGGTTCGGGATCACCGGCTCGCTCACGAACGTCATCATCAAGCTGTCGATCTATGCCGAGAGCCAGCAGGACATCTGGCGCGAGAAGGGCAAGATCGGCCACCCGGTCGACGTCGTCGGGCTGTTCGGCTCGGCCGAGTTCCTCATCTACTACGGGTTCGGCGTGCTGTTCACCGCGCTGCTCCACGACCCGCGGCCGATGCTCGCCGGGTGCTGGGCGGTCGCGATCATGAGCCACGTGTCGCTGCTCCAGCGCGTGCGGTTCGCGTGGAAGCGCTACCGGTTCGTCGATCCGGGGCTGCGCGCCGCCGAGGAAGCGTCGCAGGGCGCGATCGCCGGTGCGATGAACGACGCCGGAGCGTCGTGAGCGCTGTGCCCGCTGTGCCCGCCGTGCCCGCCGTGAGTGTCTAGCCATGGTATCGACCACAGGTCCCAGCGCTGCCGTCGCGGATACCCCCGCCGCGTCGGCGCCGCGCGTGGTGTCGCCGTTCAACCCGGCGAACGCGGTCACCGCGTCGCGGTTCCTGACCCTGCCGCCGCTGTGGTGGGCGGTCGCGCATGGCTATCACCAGTGGGCGACCTTGCTGCTCGTGATCTGCGCCCTGTTCGACAAGCTCGACGGCCTGGTCGCCAAGCTGTTCAACTGCCGGAGCGCGTTCGGCGAGGTGTTCGACGCGATCGCCGACGCGATCTGTTACGGGTTCGGGCTGATCCTGGTCGCCGCCTACGGCTGGGCGCCGGCGATCCCGGTCGTGTTCGTGATCAGCCTCGGCGTGCTCAACACCGTGCTGCGGTTCGTGTACGCCGGGCGGGCCGGGCGGACCGTCAACTACAAGTCGTACGCGATGGAGCGGATCGTCGGGTACACCAGCTTCCTGATCGGCTTCGCGACCAGCGGCATGGAGGTCACCTACTTCTACTGGGCGTTCGTGCCGGTGATGCTGGTGATCGTGCTGCACGACGCCAAGCGCATGCTGGTCGATCCGATCCCGGCGATCCCGGCTGTCCCGACCGCACCCGCGGCAGGAGCCCGCGCATGACCGACCTGGTGCCGAGCGGCGTGTTCCAGTGGTTCCTGATCCTGACCACCGGCCTCGTCGCCGGGCTGTGGTTCGTGCACGACATCGTGTTCCTCGCCCGGCTGCGCGGCACCGACCGCAAGGATCCGCTGGTCCACGATCAGCGGTTCGGCTACATGATGGGCATCGTGATCGGCATGATCGGCGTGATCGGCGCGCTGCTCTACATGCACGACACCGGTGTGATCTGAGCTGATGCCGCGGCTACGCCGGGGGGATCAGCCCGAGACTCTGGCCATGGGCGAGCACGCGGACCGCAGAGGTCTTGCCGCGGGCCTGGGCGACCTTGGCGAGCCGGCGGCGGGACGCGCCGGGCAGGCTGAACGGCAAGTGCACGGTGCCCCAGTGGATCGGCACCAGGGTCCGGGCGCCGAGCCGCTCGAAGATATCGAGCGCGCAGTCGGGATCGATGTGGATCCCGCCGTCCATCACGTGCTTGCGCCAGCGGTAGTACCAGACCGGCAGCATGCCGCCGATCGGCAGCAGCGCGACGTCGATCGTGTGGCGCTTGCCGATGTCGTCGAACACCGCGTGGTCCGAGAAGTCGACGTCGCCGGCGTGGTGCAGGGTCACGCCGCCGGCGCGGACCACGTAGCCCACCGCCTCGGGCGTGCCGCCCTTGCGCCAGCGCCCGAAGTCGTGGCGGGTGGGCACCGCGGTGACCTCGAGGCCGCCGATCGCCAGCTCGCCGCCCGCGGTCAGCTCGCTGACCTGGCGGAACCCGAGATCGTCGACGATATGTTTGGCGCCCATGGGCACGACCAGGTGACAATCGCGATCGATCGCCTTGAGGCTCCAGCGGTTCAGATGATCGACGTGCGAGTGGGTGACCAGCACGGCGTCGACCACGCCGGCGGCGCGGGCGCGCCACGGCAGCAGCGGGTCGAACACCACGCGCTGGCGGTGCGCGGCCGTGCCCAGCTCGGCGACCGCGGTGGCGTGGCCGAGCCAGGTAACGGTCGGGCCACTGGCGAGCGCCGCGGGACCTGTGCCGGTACCGGACGCGGAGTCGCCGGAGGTACCGGAGGTAGTAGTGGAGGTGGGCGACGGTTCACTAGCAGCCGGGGCCACGGTGCTGCTATAGCACGGGGACTCCCGTGCTGATGTTCCTCCTGATCGGCGTTGCCGCCGGCGCGCTCACCGGCGTGCCGATCGGGCCGGTCAACGTGGCCGTGATCGACGCCGCCTACCGCCACACGTTTCGGCGGGCGATCTCGGTCGGGCTCGGCGGCGCGTGCGCCGACGGCCTGTACTCGGGGCTCGGCGTGCTCGGCGTGACGCCGCGGCTCAAGCTGTACCCGAGCATCCCGCCGATCCTCTACGCGGTCAGCGGCATCGTGCTCTTGTTCTACGGGTTCTTCACGGCGCGCAGCCAGCCGGTGACGCCGGCGCAGACCGAGGTCACCGAGCCGACCAACCGGGGCGACGAGATGTGGTCGGGGTTTCGCGTCGGCCTGGCGCTGATCGTGCTGAACCCGGCGGCGATCGTGACCTGGGTCGTGATCATGGGGACGATGATCCCCGAGGCCACGACGATCAACGGCATCCTCTGCTCGCTCGGCGTGATGATGGGCAGCTTCGGCTGGTTCTGCCTGGTCGCGTACCTGACCCGCAAGGGCAAGCACGTGCTCGGCGACAAGGCGGCGTGGATCCCGCGTGTCGTCGGCGTGGCGCTGATGTTCTACGCGGTCTACCTGCTCGGCAAGGCGATCACCTACATCGTTGCCTAGGGGACGTTCCCGTCCCCTCTGGAGCGGCAGAGCCGCTCCATTCACCCCACCGCGCGTCGCGTCGCGCGGATTTGGTCGCGTCGACCTGGTCGCATCGTAGGGAGTGGTCGGCGGGAGTGGTCGGCGCTCAGTTCTCGATGGCCTCGAGCAGCTCGCCGATCGTCTCCTCGACCCGGATCGCGAGCTGCTTGGTGACCGGCGCGCCGTCCTCGGCGATCAGGGCGGACAGCCGGCGCGCGGCCTGCGCGATCGAGCTGCGCAGCTTGTCGCGGCGCTCGCGGTCGGTCTGCGGGAACGCGAGCTTGCCGAACTGCCGGGTCAGCACCGGGGCCTCGGCGCCTTCTTCGAACGCGACCCGGTGGATCGAGCGCAGGGTCTCGGCGTCGGCGGCGCCGGTCTCGGTCGCGCGCTGCACGAACTCGACGACCGGCAGGCTCGGGATCGGCGTCTCGTAGTGATCGGTGCGCGCCCGCTCGATCACGCGCGGCGCCGAGGTCTCGAGGAACCGGTAGCTGCCGAGCAGCTTGGCGACGGTCGAGCCGCGCAGGTGCAGCTCCTTGCGGCAGTACGCGTCGAAGTCCGAAAATCCCCACTTCTCCCACAGCCGCTTGTCGTTGGCCCGGCTCAGCGCCTCGGCGAGCTCGAGCCAGGTGCGCTTGAAGGCGCGCGCTTTCTGTAGCGTATCGGCGCGCTCCGGGTCGTCGGAGACCGCGTGCATGCGGTCCTCCATCTGGCGGTCCGTCTTGGTGATGATCTTGGCGCCCATCGACGGCGGCAACGCTACAAGGGGGGTCTGATCCGCTCGGAAAGTCGAGGATCTTCGGCGACATCCGCGTTATAATCCCGGCCTCATGAGCGCTGACGGTCCGCCAGCCACGGGGCAGGTCCCCGAGATCCAGGCTCCTTCGTTGGTCGGCGAGGTCCTCGACGGTCGCTATCGCATCAAGAGCAAGCTGGGCGAGGGCGGGATGGGCGAGGTCTACGCGGCCGAGCACGTCCACATCGAGAAGCGGCTCGCGATCAAGCTGCTGCGCCCCGAGATCGTCTCCAATCCCGAGGCCGTGACCCGGTTCCGCCAGGAGGCGCGGTCGTCGTCGTCGATCGGCCACCGCAACATCATCGCGATCGAAGATTTCGGCCAGCTCGCCGACGGCCGGATCTACATGTGCATGGAGCTCCTCAACGGAGCCGCGCTCAACGACATGATCACCCAGCCGATGGCGATCGATCGGCTGCTCAACATCCTGATCCAGACCGGCCACGGCCTCGCCGCCGCGCACGCGAAGGGCATCGTCCATCGCGACATGAAGCCGGAGAACATCTTCGTCACGATCGGCGCCAGCGGCGAGGACATCCCGAAGATCCTCGACTTCGGGATCGCCAAGGTCGCGGGCAACGACGGCCAGAACCACCTGACCCGCACCGGCACGATCTTCGGCACGCCGTTCTACATGGCGCCCGAGCAGGCGCTGGGCAACCCGGTCGACGCGCGGACCGATATCTACGCGGTCGGCGTGATCATGTACGAGTGCTTCTCGGGGAGCTTGCCGTTCCAGGGTGACTCGTTCATGGGCATCCTGACCCAGCACATCACGATGGAGCCCGAGCCGGTGGCGCAGCGCGCCGCGAAGGCCGGCCGGCATATGCCGCCGGGGCTCGCCGAGATCATCACGCGCTGCATGCAGAAGAACCCGGCGCAGCGGTTCACCGTGATGGACGAGCTGGTCAACGCGCTGATCCAGATCTATCGCGGCATCGTCGGGCCCGGGATGAGCACGTACATGGAGGCGTTCCCGGTGGCTCCGAGCCCGGGGCACTCGTTCCAGCCGACGCCGCCGCCGATGACCGGCCCGGTGCCGATGCCGGTGAGCGCCAGCTACGGCAGCGCGCCGGTGATACCGGCCCAGCTCCCGGGGCCGCCGAGCGCGGCGTACAGCGACGCCAGCAGCGCCAGCTCGGTGATCGCGCCGGTCAAGAAGGGCAGGACCGGCTTGATCCTGGCGATCCTGGCGATCCTGATGGTCGGCGGCGGGGTCTCGGCGCTGGTGATCGTCAACAGCCACAAGCCTGGCCGGGGCCCGGGCCCGGGGTCGGGCACCGGCGGCAGCAACGGCTCGCAGGTCGCGATCAACGACCCGCACCGCGGCTCGAACCGGCCGATCCCGCCCGATGCGCGGGTCATGGCGCCGGTGCCGCCGGACAGCGCGGTGTCGCCGCCGCCGCGCGACGCCGCCGTGGTCGCGCTCGTGCCCGATGCCGGCCAGATCGTGACCGCGCCGGTCGACGCAGGCAACACCGTGCCGGCCGTCGAGGTCGTACGGGTGCTGCTGCTCGCCCGCAATGGTGTCGATTTCGAGGTCTACGAGTATGGGAGCAAGATCCTGAGCGGACCGGACGAGCTCGGGATCCCCAAGGGCGAGAGGCGCAGCGTCGTGATCAAGGCCCGGGGCTTCAGAGACAAGATGCTCGTGATCGACACCTCGAAGAAGCGTGTGCAATTCTTGCTCGAGCGGATCCCGTCGAGCTCGAACCCGGGCTTCAATTCGGGCACGAACTCGGCCCTGGGGCACCTCACCCCGCAGGGAGCCAACTGCGCCGGCTCGATCGTCGAGCCGCGGAGCAAAGCGTGCGTTGCCCAGTACTGTGCGAAGCACCCAGAGGATGTATCCAAGTGCGGCCTCGAGTGAAACCCAGGGCGATTCGCCCCGCGGCTGTCACTTCGAAGGTGTCGCGAATCACCGCATGTGGCATCCACAGTGAGCCACACTCCCCAGGAGGAACCGCCATGCGCCAGCCACTCCACCTTCTCCGCTTCTTCGTGATCCTGCTGGCGCTGAGCGTTGCGTCGCACGCGTACGCCGACGAGCGCAGCGACGCGCGGACCCACTACCAGACCGCCGCGAAGCTGTACTCGGGCGGCGACTACCGCGGCGCGATCCGCGAGTTCTCGGCGGCGCAGCAGCTCGTCCCGGCCGACCTCAACAACTACAACCTGGCGCTGTGCTACGACAAGCTCGGCGACGCCGAGCCCGCGATCCAGTACTACCGCGCGTTCCTCGACAAGCAGCCGAACACGGACAAGCGCGCCGAGATCGAGGCGAGCATCAGCCGGCTCGACGCGGCGAACAAGTCGGCGGCCGCCAAGCGCGCGCCGGCGCCGGTGGCCGCGCCGGTCCCCGTGCCAGTGGAAGATGCGAATCGTCCGGTGCTCGGACCGGCCGCACCCGGCCCCGACGTCGCCGCCGCCGCGCCGATCGGCCCGCCGGCAGGCCCCGCGGTCGGACCCGCGCCCGCGCCGTCGACGGCGCCGTCGGATGAGCCGCGCAAGCCCAAGCACCGCGGCCCCGCGGTCGCCGGCTCGCTCTCGCCGAGCACCGCGTCGACCGGCGACCCGCAGCTCGATCGCATCAACGGCATGAACATCGACGAGATCCGCGCCCAGCGCATGGGCGGCATGCCCGACGGCCCGAACGCCGGCCCCAACGCCGGCCCCAACGCCGGCCCCAACGCCGGGCCGAACGGTGGTCCCAACGCGGCCGGGCAGGGCCAGTTCGCGCAGGGCCAGCCGCCGGCGGCCGGCCCGAACGGCCCGAATGCCTCGGTCGGTCCGAACGGTCCGGTCGGCCCCAGCCCCGACGAGCCCAAGAAGGAAGCCCCGGTCTACAAGAAGTGGTGGTTCTGGGCAGTGGTTGCGGTCGGCGGCTACGTCGTCTACGAGCTGGCGACCACGAGCTCGCAGCCGTCGAACGACGGCACGGTCCGGCCGGCCAACGGCCGTGCGGCGCCCAAGACCGCCGGGCTGACCCTGCTGAGCTGGTAAGCGGCGCGCGGTCCGGTCGCGAGACCGCCGACCGCACGGTTCGAGGACGCGTCGGATCTCATCGTCTGACCTCTGGGAGTACAGTCGGCGCCATGCGCAGCGTTGTCGTGGCGAGCGGCGGTCTCGCCGGCCCGGTCGCCTGCCTGGTCGCCTGCCTCGGGACGATCGGTGCGTGCGTCGATCGCGGGCCCGGCCCCGAACCCAAGAAGATCGATCCGGCGTACGTTGCCCAGCACCTGATCGCGAAGCTGCCCGCCGAGCTGGCGCCGCTCGACGTGGCGCTCGGCGGCGGCAAGGTCGTCTACGCCGGCAACACGATCGACAAGCCGCGGGTCGCGCCGGGCCAGACCGTGCGGATCACGCATTACTGGCGCGTGGTCGAGCCGGTCGGCCCGGGCTGGCGCGTGTTCGCGCTGGTGCGCGGCGAGCCGAACACCGCCGACTTCATGAACCTGACCGCGACCGACATGGAGATTGCGCACGGCCCGGCGAGCTGGAAGCCCGGCGAGCTGATCGAGGATATCCAGGACGTCACGCTGCGGCCCGACTGGCGGTCGTCGACCGCGACGCTCTCGGTCGGGCTGATCGCCACCGGCGCGCACGGCCTGGGCGACCGCATGCTGGCGTCGGGGCCGCACACCCACGACCGCGCGGTGATCGCGCGCGTGCTCGACGTCGATCTGTCCAAGGCCCCGCCGCCGCCGGGCACGATCCACATCCCGCGCGCCTCGAGCCCGATCACGATCGACGGCGTTGCGTCGGAGCCGGCGTGGGCGACCGCGGCGACCTCGCCCGAGCTGGTCACCGCCGAGGGCAGCGCCGATCCGATCGGCAAGGCGATCGCCAAGCTGACCTGGGATGACCAGTACCTCTACGCGTTCGTGTCGATCACCGACAGCGACATCGTCAGCGAGTACAAGAAGCACGACGACCCGATGTGGAAGCAGGACTGCATCGAGCTGTTCATCGATGCCGACGGCAACCGCCGCGGCTACATCGAGCTGCAGGTCAACCCGAACAACGCCACGTTCGACAAGTGGTACGCCACGACGCGGGCCCAGCCGGGCGACGAGAGCTGGGACTCGGGGATGCAGACCGCGGTCAAGCTGCGCGGCACCACCGCGCCCGGCGATACCGATCAGGGCTGGGACGTCGAGCTCGCGATCCCGTGGCAGGCGGTGCGCGGCCGCGATGACGCGATGGCGGTCCGGCTGCCGCCGCAGGTCGGCGATCGCTGGCGGCTCAACCTGGTGCGGGTCGACGTCCGGACCGGCGACAAGAACCAGCAGGCGTCATCGTGGAACCGGATCTCGTCGGCCGACTTCCACGCGCTCGACCGCATGCTGACCGCGGTGTTCGCCGACACCAGCGGGTCGATCGTGCCGCTCGCGGCGGGCGCCGGCAGCGCAGCGGGCTCGGGGTCGGGCAGCGCGGCGGGGTCGGGCAACGCGGCGGGTGCGGGTAGCACGGCGGGGTCGGGCAGCGCGGCGGGTAGCGCCACTGGCTCGGGTAGCGGCAGCGCATCGGGCGCGGCTCGCTCGACGCCGAGCAACGCGGCGGGCGCGGCGGTAGGTAGCGCCACTGGCTCGGGTAGCGCATCGGGCGCGGCTCGCTCGATGGTGGGCCCGGGGAGCGCGGCGGGCAGCACCGCGGGCGCGGGTAGCGCGCGGGCAGGGTCCGCGGCTGGCAGCACGAAGTAGTCGCGCGCGGCGCGGTGTTGCTCCGGTCACATCACCCGTGCGGTGCGGCATCGCCCGACGGCGGTGAGCCGCGTGATAGATTTTGCGGGATGCGGCGGTTCGTGCTCGCGGTGGTCGTGCTCGCGGCTTGCTCGGGCACCGGGCCGCAGTTCCTGGGTGCGCAGCCGAGCTGGCGCGGCGGCGATCCGCGGACCATCGTGGCGGGCCCGGTGACGTTCGCGCCGGCCGGCGAGTCGGTGAGCCGGTACAACGAGCCGCTCGCAGCGGTGCCGCACACCGCGCTCAACGACGCGGTGATCGCGGCCGTGCAGGACGCCGCGGTGCACGCCAACGTGCGCGCACCGATCGCCGATCCGCGGCTGTTCCGCGCGTGCGCCGAGCTCGCCGAGATCGTGCCCGAGGAGGGCATCGTCGGCTACACGCTCGTCGAGTTCGCGCTGCAGCGCAACGGCATCATCGAGCCGTCGCCCCATCTGCTCGTGGTGTGGGAGCCGCTCGATCCGCCGCAGCTGATCATCGATCAGCTCGGGCCGCGGATCGCCGAGATCCTCGCCGACGGTTCGATCGCGCGGCTCGGGATCGGCGCGGCCAAGCGCAGCGCCGATGGCTCGGGCGCGGTCGTGTTCGCGCTGCAGGGCTCGGGGGTCTCGACCGCGCCGATCCCGCGCACGCTCGCCGCCGGCGGCAGCACGGTGCTCGACGCCGTGGTCGACGCGCACTACCGCGACCCCGAGGTGTTCGTGACCCATGACGACGGCGTGACCGAGCAGCTCGCGCTGCAGCCCGGCCGGCCCGGCGGGTTCACCGCACAGCTGGCGTGCGCCGCGCACCGGGGCCGCCAGCAGATCGAGATCACCGCGAGCGACGCGACGGGCCCGACCGTGCTCGCCAACTTTCCGCTGTGGTGCGGGGCGGCTCCGCCGGCCTCGGTCACCATCGATCCGGCCCACGACGACGCGCCGGCCGCGACCGCCGAGGAGGCCGAGCGCCGCGTGTTCGCGAGCGTCAACCGCGACCGCGGCGCAGCCGGGCTTTTGCCGCTGGTGTGGGACGATCGGCTCGCGGCGGTCGCGCGCGCGCACTCCGCGGAGATGCAGCGCACGCATATCGTCGCGCACGTCTCGCCGGCGACCGGTTCGTCGGCCGATCGGGTGCGGGCGGCCAACATCAAGACCACGCTGGTGCTCGAGAACGTCGCGCGCGCGTACGGCGTCAACGAGGCCCACCAGGGCTTGATGAACAGCCCGGGGCACCGCGCCAACATCATGTCATCGGCCGCGACCCAGATCGGGATCGGCGTGGTGTTCGGCGACGAGATCTCGGGCCGGCGCGAGATGTTCATCACCCAGGTGTTCACCCGGGTGCCGCCGGTGATCGATCGCGCGGCGACCATCGAGGCGGTGCGCAAGAAGCTCGTGGTGGTGCGCCGGGCGCTCGCGGTCAAGCCGGAGTTGTCCGCGGTCGCCCAGGATCTCGCCACCGCGCTCGCGGCGGGGGCGACGCGGGAGGCGGCGTCCCAGCATCTGAAGCCCAAGCTCGACGGCTTCGCCAGGGGCTACCAGCGGCTCTCGAGCGTGATCATCCCGACGACCGAGGTCGACGGCCTCGACGGCGCCAGCCTGCTCGGCGACGTCGCGGCGGACGATGTCGGCATCGGGGTCGCCCAGGGCATGCACCCCGAGCTCGGCGCGAACGCGATCTGGATCGTGCTCCTGCTCGGCACCCACCGGCACTGACCGAGGCGGATCCGTCACGCACACCGCGGTGGGCGGCGCCGTGTCCGTTCGTTCACACGGCGAGGATTCCGACGCCGGCGCGTGGCCCCAGGCTTGCGTGGCAGGCCGCCATGCAGCTATCTCGCATCGTGTTGTTGTGCTGGCTCACCGGGCAGGCCGCGTGTGCCACCGAGCCGGATGACCCCGTCGACCCAGGCGCAGTCGCCGGCGCGCCAGCGCAGGTCGCCGCCGCCACGCCGGCAGTGGCGCCGGCAGTGGCCTCTGGCGTGCACTTCGCTTCGACGATCACGCCGTGGCGCGATCACGCGTTCGTCGCCGGCTGGGACGGCGTGCACCACCGGATCGCGTACAACGCGCGCGGCGCCGATGGCGGGTTTGACGTCTACTGGTCCGATGAGGCCGGCACGACCTCGCAGTGCGTGACCTGCACGCTGCCCGGGCCGGCCGCGGCGCACCGCGGCGCGAGCGACGTCTACCCCGGCGGTGACTACGTGCTGGCGACGATCGAGAAGCCGAGCCACAGTGGCGCGATCGGCAGCGCCGCCGCCGAGCCCGGCCGCGGCGTGTGGAACGACCTCTACCTGGTCGCCGGCGACGGCTCGCAGGCGTTCCAGCTCACCGATATTCCCAACGACGCCAACCACGGCATCATCTGGGCCCGGTTCAACCGCACCGGCACGCAGGTCGTGTGGTCGCAGATGTACCAGCCGGCCAACCTCTTCGCGCCCAAGCAGCTCGCCGGCGTGTGGCAGCTCAAGCTCGCCGATCTGACGTGGACCGGCGGCGTGCCGCAGCTCGCCAACATCCAGACCTACGAGCCGGAGACCGGCAACTTCTACGAGCCGTACGGGTTCTCGCCCGACGGCGGATCGATCCTGTTCGCCAGCACGCTCGGCATGCCGGGACTGGGCGACTCGCAGCTCTACCGGGTCTCGGTCGCGGGCGGCGCGTTCACCGGCCTGACCCGGCTCACCGAGCAGGTCGACGGCGGCCCGGGGTGGTCGAACTACAACGAGTTCGCGTTCTACCTGCCCGACGGCCAGCACATCGTGTACGGCCGGATCCGCGAGGCGACCTCGGGCGGGCTCGACTGGTGGGTGATGCGCGCCGACGGCACCGGCCGCGAGCGGCTGACGTACCTCAACGAGCCGTGGCACGCGCAAGCGCGCGGCTACGCGGTCGTCGGTGGCTGGGCGATCGATCCGGCGAACCCCGACCGCGTGATGTTCTCGATCTGCACCGCGCTGACGTGCAGCGAGGGCACCGGGTTGACGATGACGCTGTCGAGCCTGCCGGCCGGGGCCGGGACCGGGCTGACCGGCGCGTACTATGACGATCGATCGTTCAGCCAGCTCGCGTTCACCCGCGTCGATCCGGGCGTCGGGTTCAACTGGGCCGACAACCCCGATCCCCGGATGCCGATCGACAACTTTGCGATCCGGTGGACCGGCAGCCTGAAGGCGCGGGTCACCGGCTGGCACCAGATGTGCGTCTACTCCGATGACGGCGCGCGGTTGACGCTCGGCGGCTGGCAGATCGTCAACGCGTGGCACGATCAGGCGGCGACCCAGAACTGCGGCTGGGCCTGGCTCGACGCGACGGTGACCAATCCGCTGCAGCTCGACTACTACGACGCGTGGGGCACCGGCGCCACCGTCAAGCTGAGCTGGACCGGCCCCGATGGCGTCCAGGAGCTGGTGCCGGTGGGCCAGCTGGCGCCGTAGTGGCTGCGCCGCGCCGCGCGCCGGGTCAGCGCGAGCCGAGCGCCGCGAGCACCGCGATGTCGATCGCATCGGCGGCGGCGTACAGCGACTCGCCGTCGCTCGGCGGCACGATCGCCGGCAGCGCGGCGCCGACCTGCTCGGTCAGCGCGCGGGCCAGCGCGTCGAAGCTCGGCTCGGAGCCGGCGATCCCGGCGACCACCGCGATGATCGCCGCGACGTCGTCGGCCGGGCTCGACTCGGTCACCGGCCCCAGGCCGGCGGCCATCATGGTCGGCACCGCGCCGTCGTCGAGCACGATCGTGCGCGGTGAGATCGCGCCGTGGCTGCCGCCGACGACGTGGATCGCCGCGGCGGCGCGCGCGAGCCGCTTGAGGATGCGCACGGTCTCGGCGGGCGGCAGCTGCGGCGGCGCGTCGGCGAGCGAGGCCCCGGCGGGCGCCTCGAACACCGCGATCCGGGTCGCGCGATCGAGGCTCAGCGCGCGCTGGACGAACGGGCTCTGGGCGCGGCCGAGCACGCGGGCGCGATCGAGCGCGCGGGTCGCCTCGTCGCTGGTGTCGAACCGCTCGATCACCACCGAGCGATCGAGCACGGTGTCGACCGCGCGCACCAGCTCGGAGATCGCGGTCTTGCCGAGCGGGGTCTCGAACTGGTAGCGCGGCCGGGCGTCGGCGGTCTCGGCGGTCTCGGCGACCGCGTGGCTGCCGGTGATCGGCTGCGGCCGGGGCCCGAGCCGGGGCTGGCCGCCGAGGTCGAGCGACTCGAGCTGGCGCCGCAGGTCGGCGAGCGTCGCGGTGCGATCGCGCGGGTTCTTGACCAGCAGGCCGTCGAAGATCGCGTCCCAGCCGGTGGCGAGCTCGGGCGCGACCCGGGTCGCCGCGGGCGCCGGCTCGCCGAGGTGCTGGGCCACGAAGTCGGGGCCCAGGAACGGCAGCCGGCCGGTGACCGCCTCGAACAGCGTGACGCCGAGCGCGTAGAGATCGGCGGCGACCGAGATCGGCGCGCCGGTGATCTGCTCGGGCGACATGTACGCGAGCGTGCCGATCAGGCCGCCGGTCTGGGTCTGGCCGAGGTCGACCAGGTGCGCGACGCCGAAGTCGCCGAGCTTGGCGGTGCCGCGCGCGTCGAAGAAGACATTGGCCGGCTTGACGTCGCGGTGGACCACGCCGCGGTGGTGCGCGGCCTCGAGGCCGGCGATCAGATCGAGCGCCATCCGGCGGACCTGCGCGGCGGCGAGCCGTTCGCCGGCGGCCAGGCGGTGGGCGAGCGAGCCGCCGGGCAGCAGCTCCATGACCAGGAAGCCGCGCTCGACCGAGACGTCGTAGACCTCGACCAGCGACGGGTGGCGCAGCGTGCTGGCGAGCCGGGCCTCGCGCACGAACCGCTCGTAGGCCGCGCCGCCGCGCGCGCCGGCGGCGAAGAACATCTTGATCGCGACGCTGCGCCCGGCGACCTCGTCGGTGGCGGCGAACACCCGGCCCGAGGCGCCGGCGCCGAGCAGCTTGTCGAGCCGGTAGCGGTTGGCGATGACCTCGCGGTCGCGGCCGGTCTTGCGCTCGGTGGTCTCGTCGCGCCACGCCCGCAGGTACTGATCGAGATCGGCCGGCAGGCTGGGATCGAGCGCGCGCAGCTCGAGCAGCGTGTCGCGCGCGCCGTCGCGCAGGCCCATCGCGGCCAGGGTCGCGACCAGGTGGCGCTTGGCCTCGGGGCTGTGCCCGGCGTCCTTCGCCGCGTCCTGGAGCAGCCGCGCGGCCTCGGGGTAGGCGCCGCGCCGGGCGAGGATCCGGCCGAGCGCGAGCTGGATCGCGGCGCGCTCGCCGTCCGACGCCAGATCGAGCGCGCGCTCGAGCAGCCGCCCGGCGTCGCGGTCGCGACCCTCGGCCTCGAGCAGGCGGGCCGCGTCGAGCTCGCGGTGGGCGCGGCCGTACAGGTCGATCGCGCGCACCGTATCGCCGAGCCGCTCGGCCAGCGGGGCGGCCTGGGCGTGGCGGCGCAGCCGGATCAGGATGTCGAGCGCGGCGCACGCGCCGTCGTCGGTGGCGGTCAGCGCGGCCATCGCGTCGGCGACCGCGACCTCGTCGCCGAGCTCGAGCGCGTAGCGCAGCGCGCGCGGCAGATCGCCGCCGGCCTGGGCGGCGCCGAGCGCCCCGCGAAAGTCCCACAGCTTCTCGTAGATCTCGGCGGCGCGCGCGTGGTGACCGGCGCTGGACGCGGCGCGGGCGGCGTCGGCGTGGCGGCCGGCGGTCACGAGCTCGTCGACCGATAGCGCGCTGGTCTTGTCGTTGTCCCAGTCGGGGGAATTGCCTGTCACCGCACACAGATGGTACCAGAGCACTACTCATGCACGTACGCAGCGCTCATCGTTCTCTGCTCGTGGTTGGCTCGGTCGCGCTCGACGATATCGACGGACCGTTCGGGATGCATAAAGATCTCCTGGGCGGATCGGCGTCGTTCATCGCCCGCGCCGCGGCCTACTTCACCAAGCACGTCTCGGTCGTCGCCGTGATCGGCGACAACTTCCCGATGCAGCACGTCGAGGAGCTCGACCGGCTCGGGGTCGATACCTCCGGCATCGAGCGCGCCACGGGCGAGACCTTCCACTGGGTCGGCCGCTACGCCCCCGACCTCGCGACCCGCGAGACCCTCGAGACCCGGCTCGGCGTGTTCGGCACGTTCCAGCCCAAGCTCCACGAGTCGCACAAGAACGCCCAGCTGGTGCTGCTCGGCAACATCGACCCGGTGCTCCAGCTCGACGTGCTGAACCAGGTCAAGAACCCGGTGCTGGTCGCCGCCGACACCATGGACCTGTGGATCAACATCAAGCGCGACGATCTGGTCAAGACGCTCGCCAAGGTCCACACGCTGATGATCAACGACGAGGAAGCGCGCCAGCTCGGCGAGGAGCACAACCTGCGGCGCGCGGCGGCCAGGATCATGAAGCTGGGCCCGAGCTCGCTGATCATCAAGCGCGGCGACGCGGGTGCGCTGCTGTTCCACGGCGGTGGCGCGTTCGCGGCCCCGGCGATGCCGCTCTCGGATGTCGTGGATCCGACCGGCGCCGGCGACAGCTTCGCGGGTGGCCTGATGGGCTACCTCGCGTACGCCGGCGACCTGTCGCCGTCGACGATCCGGACCGCGATGATCATGGGCAGCGTGATGGGCAGCTTCGCGGTCGAGCAGTTCTCGTGCGACGGCCTGCGCGGCCTGACGACCCAGAAGATCCAGCAGCGGTTCGACGAGCTCGCCGAGCTCGCGCACTTCGAGCGCGTCACGCTGTAGCGCCGGGGCCCCGGGGCCTCTGCGGTCGCGCGCAACGGGCGCGTCAGTCGGTCTGCGGCAGCTCGATCCCCGACGAGTCGACCTGGTTGGTGAGCTCGGGCAGATCCATGTAGAACTCGGCGATCAGCTGGTCGTCGAACTGATCGGCGAACTTGCCGACCGAGGTGACCAGGGACTCGAACTCCTGCGGCTCGATGCCCTTGATCGCGCGCGCGGCGTGCAACACGACCCAGCCATCGCCCTGGATCGCGAACGCCGCGATGCCGCCCATGTACGCGTTGTGCTCGAGCAGCTTGCGATAGAACGCCTGCTCCCGTCCCGCAGGGCCGGTGGGGATCGAGCGGAACAGCGGCGCGATCGCGACCACGGCGGCGCCGGAGATCCCGGCGATCACGAACGCCGAGCCGAACTGCAGGCGCGCGAGGTTGTCGTCGATCCGGATCGCCTTGTCGGCGAGCCCGCTGCCGGTCAACAGATCGTCGAGTGCCGCCATCACGGCCCCCTCGGAGCAACTGCCAGAGCGATCATCGGTTGCAGGAAGTCTTCCATGGGGTCCTCCGGTGCGCGGCGACGGCTTACCATCGATGCGTGACACACAGTATGCGCGAACGCAGCCTCTGGGCGTGGGGTTGGCGCGACAAGTTCCCCGATGACGCGGCGCGGGCGGGGCTGGCGCAGCTGACCCGCGCGATGCTGCCCGGCGCCGAGCCGGCGCTGCGCGCGTTGCCGCCGGCGCACGATGGCGGCGAGCCCCATGTCCCGGCACCGCGGGTGAGCGTGCCCGAGGCGCTCGCCCAGCTGGCGACCCAGGCGCCCCGCGAGCGCGCCCGCTGCACGCGGGGCAGGGCATTTCCTGATCTGGTCGCGGGGCTCGCCGGTGACTACGCGGGAGCGCCGGACCTGGTCGCGCGGCCGCGCGATGCCGCCGAGATCGCGCAGGTACTCGAGATCTGCGGCGAGCGCGGCTGGGCGTGCGTGCCGTTCGGCGGCGGTACGTCGGTGGTCGGCGGTGTGGACGCCGGGCTCGCGCGCGGCGATCGCGCGGCCGTCGTCGCGCTCGATCTGGCGGCGCTGTCGGGCGTGCACGAGGTCGACGCGACCAGCCGGCTGGCGCGGATCGGCGCGGGGACGCTGGGCCCGGTGCTCGAGGACCAGCTCGCGCCGCACGGCCTGACCTTGCGGCACTTTCCGCAGTCGTTCGAATTTTCTACGCTCGGCGGCTGGCTCGCGACCCGCGCCGGCGGCCACTACGCGACCGGCGCGACCCACATCGACGACCTGACCCACGCGATCACGATGGTCACGCCGCGCGGCACGATCGCCACCCACCGCCACCCGGCGTCCGGCGCTGGCCCCGAGCCTGCGCGGCTGGTGCTCGGCTCCGAGGGCGCGCTCGGCGTGATCGCCGAGGCGTGGATGCGCGTGGTGCCGCGGCCGCGCTGGCGGGCGAGCGCGAGCGTCGCGTTCGCCGAGTTCTCCGCCGGGGTCGCGGCGGCCCGCGCGCTGGTCCAGTCCGGGCTCGCGCCGAGCAACGCGCGGCTGCTCGACGGCCACGAGGCCCGGCTCCACCGCGTGCGGTTCGACGGCTCCAGCGTGCTGCTGATCGGCTTCGAGTCCGCCGATCATCCGCTCGGCGCCTGGCTCGCGCGCGCGGTCGAGCTCGCGGCCGATCACGGCGGCCAGGTCGTCGCCGGGCCGACCGAGAGCACCCGGACCGACGACACCTCGCGCACCGGCGCGGCGGGCGCGTGGCGCCAGGCGTTCCTCGACGCGCCGTACATGCAACCCGCGCTGCTCTCGATCGGCGTGCTCAGCGACACGTTCGAGACCGCGTGCACGTGGAGCCAGTTCCCCGAGCTCCACGCCCGCGTCACCGCCGCGGTCCACCGCGCGCTCGCCGAGACCTGCGGCGACGGCATCGTCGCGTGCCGGTTCACCCACGTCTATCCCGACGGACCGGCGCCGTACTACACGTTCGTCGCCCCGCTGCGCCCCGGTGGCGAGCTGGCCCAGTGGCGCGCGATCAAGGCCGCCGCCGCCGAGGCGCTGGCCGCGGCCGGCGGCACGATCACCCACCACCATGCCGTCGGCCGCACCCATCGCCCGTGGTACGACGCCGAGCGCCCGGCGCTGTTCGGCGCCGCGCTCGCCGCGGTCAAGCGCGAGCTCGACCCGCACGGCATCCTGAACCCCGGCGTCCTGGTCTGAGCGGCGCGGTGGCGCCCGGCGGGCCTACCGGTCGCCGGCGGAGCTACCGGTTCGCTGGCGGCCTACCGCTTCGCGGGCGCGATCACCCGGGCGACCCGATCGCGCAGCCGCGGTGGCACGCCGGCCTCGTCGGCAAACCGCGGGAACCGGGCCACGGTCCGGCGCACCTTCTGGAGGATCTCCACCGCGTTCTTCAGATCGACTTGCTTCGCGACCTGCGCGAGGTGCTCGGCCCCCGGGGCGCGACCCTCGCCCGCGACCAGCGTCGTGTGCTCCCCGCCGGGGCCGGGGGAGAATGTGAGATCGTACGCCGGGCTCGGACGCCACGCGCCGTCCTCGCTCATCAGGAACGCGAAGTTGCGGCTGTGATCGTCGCGGTTGTGCGCGAACACGTTGAAGCAGGCCCGCCGGTACATCTCGGCCACGGCGGCTTCGTTCCGGGTGAGCCGGCGGGTCGTCTTGAGCACGTCGACGTAGTCCAGCGCGGCGTAGCCATGCGGAAGCTGCAGCAGCCCGCCGAGCGTGTGGCTGTGGATCTTCGCGACGCCTTTGCGATCGAAGCGCTCGATCGCGAAGTACCCCGGCTTGCGCGCGGTCGTGCCGAGCAGCTGGGTCCGCGGCACATCGATCCCCGCGGCCCTGGCCATCAAGAAGTACGCGTGCTCGAGCGCGGCGCTGTGCCGGTCGTCCTCGCGCGCGGGGAACTTCACGAGCCACGCGGTGAAGCCGGGCTCGATCGCCCGGGCGCCGAAATGGATGTCCCCGCTGGGCGCGAGCTGGATCAGCACCTTGGGCCGCGCACCCTTGGGCGAGCCACCGACGGCGATCAGCCGATCGAGATCGGCGCCGCGCGCGTTGGCCAGCACCAGCTCGGCCTCCCGGGCCAGCGCCGACAGCTCGACGATCGTCGGATCGTCGAGCGCCATCTCGGGCTCGTAGATCAGCGCGCCCATCGAGCGCGCGCCGACCACGGTCAGCCGATCGAGCGGGGTGAGCGCGGCGCCCGACAGCCCGTGCTCGGCCGCCCGGCGATCGAGCAGCAGCCGGCCCCAGCCGTCGGGGAGGCTGTCGTCGAACACGCCCATCAGGCCATCGAACCGATCGGGCGCGCCCACGATGACGTCGGAGGTCAGGCGCAGGTGGAACGGCGACAGCTCGAGCTTCGAGCCGAGGAAGGCCGGGTCGTACTCGAACAGGATCTGACGGCGCTCGAGCGCCAGCCGCCCGACCCGGCGCCGGCGCTCCGGTACCGGCTCGTAGAACACCGCGACTTGCTCGACGTGCCCGACCGTCACTTCTGCCTCGGGGCCCGCCGGCGGGCGGTCAGCGCCGGGCGCGCGAGCGCCTCGTCGAGCGAGCCATAGGGCGGCGGCGCGAACAGCGCATCGAACGCGGCCTCCGCGTCGAGCGCCGTGGCGATCCGCAGCACGTTCTCGCTCGACGCGACGCCGGTCTGCTCGAAGCGGCGGATCGTCATGATCCCGACCCCCGCGCGTTCGCTGAGCTCGCTCTGGCGGAGCTTCCGGATCAACCGCAGCTGCCGCGCTCGCTCTCCCATCGCCTTCAGGGTGTCCTCAAACGAGTCCCGGTAAGAGACCACAAATGGTAGTTTAACCCGGTTTTTCGGGGTTAAACAACCGTTTGTGGTCTCTTAAAATGGAGCCACGGGCGCGCTGTAGCGGCGCGATCACGCGGGCGATGGTGCATGGAGGGTCTCGTCGAACAGGGCGCGCATCGCGGCCCACGAGCGCTGATCGGTGGGCGCGTGGAACGCGAAGCCGGGCATCTGGAGCGCGTGGTGGAACGCGCCGCGCGAGCCGTCGGCGAGGTAGCCGGTGAAGGTTTTGTCATCGATCGAATAGGGGAGGTCGCGGGTGTCCATGTCGCTGCTTTCGGCTACGCCTTGGCGTCGACCTCGACCTCGACCCGGCGCGGCGGTGGTGGGCGGGTGCGGCCGAGCTCGACCTGGCCGGCGAGGATGCCGACCCGGATCGCCATGCGCAGCAGCGCCACGCCCTGGCGCACGACGAACAGCAGCACCGCGCCCTCGGCGCCGTACATCGGGTGACCCTGCGCGAGGTACGCGTACGCGGCGGTGACCACCGCGAACAGCAGCCAGCCGAGCGCGGCGTGGACCAGCGTGATCGGCCGGCGTAGCACGTAGCCCAGCGCGCGCAGGTACGCCGCGATCACGCCCGGATCGTGGCTGTCGTGACGCAAGGTCAGCTCGGCGCGCGCGTAGTCGGTGACCGTCCACAGCACGTGGAGCAGGATCAGCGCGGGTAGCACCGCGACGGCGAGCGGCAGGATCAGGTCGGGGACCGAGAGCGCATACTCGATGCGGTTCGCGACCAGGCCCACCCCGGTGCCGAATACGAACAACACGACGATCCAGCCCGGCAGCGAGCACAGCGCGAGCCGCGCGTAGGTGAGGTAGGTCGCGGCGCCGCTCGCCCCGAAGCAGCGCGCGGTGTCGCCGCGGCCCTCGGGGCGCTGCGCCAGCACGCCGGTGAGCCCGCCGATCAGGAACCACGACGCGAGCTGCCACAGCAGCACCGCGCCGAACACCATGCCGCCGGTCGCGACCAGGCTCGGCTGACCGAACCGCACGCAGTACATCAGCGCGACCAGATCGCCATCGACCGCCTCGTCGAACATCGGCAGGTGCGAGAACGCATGCGCGAGCACGATCGTCACCCCGATCATGCACGCCGCCGCGACCAGGCTCTGGGCCACGAACACCGCGAACAGCGTGCCAGTGTAGCGCGACACCGCGCGCGGCCCCGCGCCGATCAGCTCGCCGAGCCCGAGCCGCGCCACGTCAGGGCCCCACGATCTGCATGATGGTCTGCGCGACCGATCCGACCCACGCGCCGGCGCGCCGCGACGCCGCGCCATCGCCGTCGAGCCGGTAGTGGTGGGTCATCGGGTTGTCGAGCGCGATCTTGGCCTCGGGATCGAGCCAGACCTCGACGAGCCGCGAGCTGCGCTCGAGGGTGAACCGCTCCCAGGTCGCGGCGCCGCGGTCGTCCCACACCACGCGCTTGGTCGAGCCGTCGGCGAACTTGAGCTCGATGTCGACCGGGACGTGGACCGGCCCGGTGTTTTGCACCGTGACCTCGCACGCCCAGCTCGCGGCGTCCGGCGCGTCGATCTCGGTGACCAGCTTCCTGGCGCTGCCCTCGCCGAACACGCCGCGCGGCGGGTGCGCGGGTTGGCATTCGGCGTGGCGCAGCTTGAGCGCCATGCCGCCGACCTGCTGGAACACCGGGCCGACGAACCACGTCAGATCCTGGCCGAGCTCGGTGGTCAGCGTGGAGAACAGGTCGCGCCCGGTCGGATGGCGGAACGCGAACGTCTTGGCGTAGACCTTCATCGCCGCGGCGAAGTGCTGGCTGCCGACGGTGTGGGCGAGGGTCGCGAGCGCGCGCGAGGTCGCGTAGTAGCTCGCCTCGCCGTACGCCGCGCTGTCGACGAACGCGTAGGCCGCGGTCGCGATCGGCGACGGCAGGTCGCTCGGGTCGGAGAACAGCGCGCGCTCGAACGCGGCGACCTCGGCCTGCCAGCCCATCCAGTCGGCCGCCGAGGTCCGCGGCGAGTACAGCTCGTTCATCACCTCGGCGTCGGCCCAGGTGTCGACGCCTTCGTCGAGCCAGGCCTCCTCCGGCTCGTTCGAGGCCAGCATGCCCTGGAACCAGTTGTGACCGACCTCGTGCACGGTGACCGACTCGGGCAGCCGCATCCCGGGGCGCACGAGCACCGAGTCGCCGCCGGTGGTAACCAAGGTCGGGTACTCCATGCCGCCGGCGCCGAGCACGGCCTCGACCGGCGGATCGATCACCGACAGGATCGGCCACGGATACGGCAGGAACATCGCGCTGAACTTCTCGACCGCGCCGGTCGCGGCCTCGAGGTGACGGCGCGCGAACTCGCGCTGCTCGGGCCGGAAGTACACGCGGACCTCGACGGTGCCTTCGCCGACCAGCTTGGCCTGGCCCGACATGACCTCCATGTACGGGTCCGACATCCACGCGAAGTCGTGGACGTCCTCGGCGTGATAGGTCAGCGTGCGCAGCCCGCGGCCGGCGTCGACCGCGTTGGTCAGCACGCCGGTCGCCGCGACGGTGTGGCTGCTCGGCACGGTCAGCGCGACGTCGTAGCTGCCGAAGTCGGCGAAGAACTCGTTGTTGGCGTGGAACGGCCGGCACTCCCAGCGCTCGGCGCCCGGCGGGCCGACCCGCACGCCGATCTTGGGGAACCACTGGCCGACCATGTGAAAGTCGTTCTTGTACCCGGTGCGCGCGAACACCTCGGGCAGCTGCGCGGTGAACTTGAACGCGACCTCGACGGTGGCGCCCGGCTCGACCGGCTGGGCGAGCGGCAGCTCGACGACGCTCTCGTCGAGCTCGGCGCCCGCCGGCGGGTGCAGCTTGGCGGTCAGGTCGGCGCCGGCGACGTGGACCGAGTCGATCTGCAGGAACCCCCAGCCGGTCGTGGTCGCGTGGGCCTCGCGCAGCGTGCCGCCCGACGTCCGCATGAACAGCGACTGCTCGTTCTTGAACCCGTTGAGGTAGAGGTGGAACGGCAGCATGTCGACCGCGCTCTGGCCTGGGTTGGTCCAGGTCAGGGTCTCGGTCGCGGTGATCTGGTGGCGGATCGGATCGAGCTTCGCCTCGATCTTGTAGCTCGCGATCCGCGACGACCGGGGCGCGCCGCCGCCGCGCAGCGCCGGGCTGCCGTCGACCTTGGGTAGCGGCCGGGTCCGCGGGGTGCCGTGGCCCTGGCCGCACGCGGCGAGGCTGACCCCGAGCGCCAGCGTGATCGCGAGCGCGACGGTGAGGGCGGGGCGGCGCACGCCTGCGTCTATACCATTTACTGCTCGATTCCTGCTCGATTCCTGCTCCGGGCATGCGGAGCTCGAACCACTGCCGCGCTGGTGTAGGGTGAGCGGTATGGACGAAGTCGGCGATCCCCAGGCGCGCGTCGCGGCGTTCCTCGACCGGTTCGGCAAGGACCGCAATGTCTCGCTGCCGGCGCTGTCGGCCGACGGCGTGGGCTCGATCCAGCGCGGCTCGGCGGTGGTGACGATCCACGTGCTCGCCGATCGCGGCGTGCTGCTGGTGCTCGCCAAGGTCGCGGTCGCGCCGGCGATCGACGCGGCGCTCGCGCGCCGGCTGCTGACCGCGTCGTTCACCGAGACCGGCGACGCGGCGTTCGCGCTCCACCCCGAGACCGGCGATCTGTACCTGCGGATCCTGCGCGGGCTGGACGGCCTCGACTACGAGGAGTTCGAGGATCTCGTGCACTCGATCGCCAAGACCGCCGATCGCTGGGACGACAAGCTCGCGTGAAGCTCGACGGTGCGGACGCGACCCGCGCGGTCGGGGCGCGGCTGGCGGCGCGGGTGCGCGGCGGCGACGCGATCGCGCTGGTCGGCGACCTCGGGGCCGGCAAGACCACACTGGTCGGCGGGCTGGTCGAGGCGCTCGGCGGCGGCGCGGCGGCGAGCCCGACGTTCTCGCTGGTCAACGAGTACCGCGGCGGCCGGCTGATCGTGTGGCACGTCGACCTGTACCGCATCGAGCGCGCCGCCGAGCTACCGGAGCTCGGGCTCGACGACGCGATCGGCGACCCGCGCGGGATCTGCGTGATCGAGTGGGCGGATCGGTTCGCGGTGCTGCCGGCGGACCACCTGCGGATCGAGCTCGACCACGCGGCGGGCGGCGGCCGCACGCTGGCCGCGACCGGCGGCGGACCTCGCGGCCGCGAGCTGGCCGAAGCGCTGCTCGCAGGTCGCTGAGCGGCGGGGGTTCGGCTCCTGTCGGCAAATCGGATCAAGATCTCCGGCAACCTGCTAGCCTGTGCGGGATGCGCCGCGCCGCCTGCCGGATCGTTCGGGTAGCCTTGTTTCTCGTCTGGGTCCTCGCGATCGTGCTGCCCGGGACATTCGGGCTCGGCGCCCCGGCCGCCCGCGCCGATCGGCCGAGCTTCGATCCGGCCGCGGTGTACAACGTGCCGCTCGGCCAGTCGCCGTCGAGCGGTCCGGCCGACGCGCCGGTCACGATCGTCGCGTGGAGCGACTACGCGTGCACCTACTGCAACCGCGTGCAGGGCACGCTCGATCGGCTCGCGCGGCTGTACCCGGGCCAGCTGCGCTGGGTCTACCGCACCCTGCCGCTCGACGACGACAACACGGTGGCCGCCGAGGCCGCGCTCGCCGCCGATGCCCAGGGCCGGTTCCGGCCGATGAACGATCGGCTGTTCGGGCTGTACGGCCGGGTCGATCGCGTGACGGTCGAGCTGCTCGCCCGCGAGCTCGGGCTCGACATGGCGCGGTTCCGCGCCGATCTCGACAGCCACGCGTACCGCGCACAGCTGCTCGCCGATCAGGCCGACGCCCGCAAGCTCGGGATCACCGGCACGCCGACGTTCTTCATCAACGGCCGGCCGGTGCACGGCGACCGCACGCTGAAGACGTTCGCCGAGCTCGTCGATCAGGAGCTGGCGCGCGCCGCGCAGCACCCGGTCGGCTACGCCGCGCTGGTCGCCGAGGGCCGGCCCACCGCGGACTCCGCCAAGGAGCCGCCGTCCGGGCCGCCGTTCGAGAGTGCCACGCTGTACCGGGTCGGGCTCGGCCTGCCGGGTCACCAGATCGGTCCCGACGACGCGCGGGTCACGATCGTGGTGTGGAGCGACTTCCAGTGCCCGTACTGCGCGCGCCAGGCGCCGGTGCTGGCCCACGTGCGCGAGAAGTACGGCAACGACGTCCGGATCATCTATCGCCACATGGCGATGGACATGCACCGCAACGCGACGCTGGCCGCCGAGGCCGGGGTCGCCGCCGCGGCGCAGGGCAAGTTCTGGGCGTTCCACGATCAGGTGTTCGCCAACTTCGGCCACCTCGAGCGCGCCGATCTCGAGCAGTTCGCCCAGGCCGCCGGGCTCGACCTGGCCGCGTTCCGCGCCGCGCTCGACGATCGCCGCTACCACGACGCGGTCGTCGCCGAGGCGGCGTCGGCCCAGGCGCTCGGGGTCGACGGCACGCCGACGATGTTCATCAACGGCATCGTGCTCGGCGGCGCGCGCGACGCGCTGACGATGGACCGCATGATCGATGCCCACCTGCAGCGCACCCGCGAGGTCGTCGCGACCGGGATCGCGCCCGGCGATCTGTACGCGATGCTGATGAGCGGTGCGCAGGGCGAGGATCGCGCGGATCCGTCGCGGATCCCGTCGGCCGCGGCGATCCACGTCGAGCTGCGCGGCGAGGATCGCGCGCGCGCGGTGGCGGCCGCGTGCCGGCTGCACGACGCGGTCCGCGCGGCCCAGCTCGTCGGTCCGCTCGCGGGCGATCCGCGGCGCCGCGCGGCGCTGGTGTGCGCCGGCGTCGGGATCGATCTGTAGCCGCGGCCTGGCGCAGGGGCCTGGCGCCGCAGCCTGTAGCCGCGGCCTGGTGCGCTATGCTCCCCGGCATGCGCTCTGTCGTGCTCGCGGTGCTCGGGATGGTCGCAGGCCTCGTCATGCTCGGCGGGCTCGGGGCGGGACCGGCCGTGCGCCCGGCGGCCGCCAGCCCGGCGCCGATCCACGTCGCGTACGACCTCGGCCATCTCGATCTCGACCAGCACGTGCTGCAGTTCAAGCCGTCGCGCGCGGTCGCCGAGGCCTCGATCGTCGCGCTCGGTGAGGACGGCAGCGAGCTCGGCAAGGGCGCGGCGCGCTACGACGACAAGTCGGGCGGCCAGTGGCTCGCGATCTCGTGGACCCAGCCGGCCGACACCCGCGTGATGACGCTGCAGCTGCGGGTCGCCGCGGCCGACGGCATGGCGACCCGCGTCGAGCTGGTGCCGTGGTCGGTGACGATCGATCACGACGATGTCAACTTCAGCACCGACAGCGCGGTGATCGAGCCCGATCAGACCGCCAAGCTCGACGCGAGCTTCACCAAGATCGACGAGATCGCGAAGCGCACCGGCCGGTTCATGAAGCTCACGCTCTACATCGCCGGCCACACCGACACCGTCGGGCCGTCGGCCAAGAATCGTACGCTGTCGCGCGCCCGCGCGGTCGCGATCGGCAGCTACCTGCGCAAGAAGGGCGTCGCGCTGCCGATCGCCGTCGCCGGGTTCGGCGAGGACGTGCTCAAGGTCAAGACCCCGGATAACACCGACGAGCGCGCGAACCGCCGCGCCGACTACGTGCTCGGCCCGGCCGGCGGCGCCCCGCCGTTCCAGGGCGCGTACCTCAAGGCCCACGCCGCCTGGGCGCCGCTGCCCTGACCGGGGCGCCTGATCGAGCGCATGACCGGGCGCGTGAATCGGGGCGCATGACCGGGGCGCCTGATCGAGCGCATGACCGAGCGCATGCTCGGGCGCGCGCGAACGCGCGAGATTCGCGGGTCTTGCACGTTTTTCTGCAAGCGGGGCCCGGCCGCGCCCACCCAGGAGCAGATGAATGATCTGCCGGTTCTCGTCGTCCACGGCGCGCTGATCGCGAAGCTGCTGGTCGCAGGCGCCGCCCTGGGGTGGTTTGGCGTCGTCGTGCTGGTGCGCCGCCGGATCGAGCGCACCAAGCTGAGCTACGCGGTCGGCGGCCGGCTCGACGCGCTGACCGGCCTCGCGCCGGGCTACGCATCGCTGCGCGGCACGCTGCGCGGCACCGCCTGCACGCTGTGCGACAACGATGGCCTGCTCCACGACATCGGCTACGCTCACAGCGACGGGCTGTACGTCGAGGCCGCCGGCGAGCGGATCGCGCTGGCCGGCGACGTCCAGGTGATCCGCGGCACGCGGGCCGCCGCGCACTGGCGCCGGCCCCCGGCGGCCACCCCGGCGGGGCTCGCCCGGGATCGCGGGCGCGGCCGGTGGCGGCTGTTCTCGATCGCCGACGGCGACGACGTCGTGATCCAGGGCGTCCTCGCCCGCACCCCCGGCGAGCCCGGCGACCACCGCGAGGATCCCACCGGCTGGACGATGCGGCCGATGAGCAACCTGCCGGCGATCGAGCTGGTCGCGGCGCGCCCGGTGACCGTGCCGGTGCCGCTGGGCCCGATCCGCGCCGCGGTGTGGGCGGTGGTCGCGCTGGTCGCGAGCTACGCCACGCTGTACGAGGTCGGCAAGCAGCTGGTCGAGCGCGACCACAAGAGTCCCGCGTTCGGGCTCCGGCTCCAGCTCGCCGCCGCGCTACCCGGCTCGCGCGCCGAGGCGATCTCGGACCTGTGGTGGCACCAGCGCGATCGGCCGCACACCCGCGAGATGCTCGCGCAGGATCTCGCGCTGGTCGAGCTCGAGCAGGGCTGCGCCGGCCGCGCCGCGTGGCTGGTCGAGCACGAGCGCTACGAGGACGTGCTCGCCACCGCGCGCGGCTGCGACCCCGACGCCGAGGCTCACGCGCTCGCCCGGCTCGGGCGCTACCCCGAGGCCGCGGCGCTCCTGGCGCAGCACCCCGAGGCGCTGCACGATCAGCTGCGCGAGCGCGTGGTGATCGAGCTCGGCGCCGGGCGCTGGCAGGACGCGGCGGTCGCCGCCGAGCGGGTCGCCGACGACCTCGACCACGAGGCCGCGGTGACCCCGATGTACGCGAGCATCAACCAGCCGCGCAGCGTCCAGGCCCGCTGCCTCGCCGAGTGGTTCCGGCACAAGGCCGGCGACGCGGTGGCCGGCGCCCGGCTGGCGCAGCTCGCGATCACCACCGGCGCGGCGGCGTGCGCGCTGCCGGCGGCGCTGCAGCTGCCCGCCGAGCAGCGCCCGCTCGCGCTCGCCACCGTGCTCGACAAGGATCGCTACGGCGACCACGGCCGGCTCGCCGAGGCGCTGCTGTGGCTCGACGCCGGGCGCGACGACAACGTCGATCTCGGCGCGCGGTTCGTGCGGTCCGGGATCGATCCGTGGACCTGGCTCGCGCCGCTGGCGATCGATGGCACGACCGACGGCGCGGCCGATCGCGACGCGGCCAAGCGGCTCGACTCGCTGCACGGCCGGCGCGCGCTGCACGCGATGCTGTTCGGCGACCTCGCCACCGCGCGCTCGGAGGCGAGCGCGATCGCGGGCGACGTGCGCGACGCAATCGTCGCGGCGATCGAGCTCCACACCGCGAAGTTCCCGATCGCGTGGACCTCGTCGCACTACGCCGGGCTCGACCTCGGCAACGCGCTCGCCACCCGCAACGGCCAGCCGCGCGACAAGCCGTTCGTGATCGACGGCTGCGACAAGGCGATCGACGCCGCGCTGCCCGCCGCGATCGCCGGCGACGGCCTCGCGCTCGCGACCGCGATCACCTCGTGCGACCAGAGCGCCGGGATCGTCGAGCCGCTGATCGGCGTGGCGCCGCGGATCACCACGCACCGCGCCGAGCTCGGCGACGCGCTCGACCACTACTCCAGCCGATCGTACGCGCGCGACCCGCTGCCGTTCGAGTACGTCAACCAGGCCGCGTTCCGCCGCGATCTGCTGCGGCTGGCCGGCGCCACGGCCGCCGCCGATCGCTGGCAGGCCCGGATCGCCGCGCAGGCCGAGGTCCTGGCCGACCGCGATCGGCTGATCGGCTTGCTGCTGTGGGAGCTGTAGCCGGCGGTTGCCGGGTGCTGCCACGCCGGTTCATACGCCGCAACGGACTTGCAATGCGGTGACAATGTCGCGCACCCAGGCTGATCCTCGACGCCATGTCGTCTCGGGGGTGCCTGTGAGATCTGAACTGCTCGTGTGGAGTTGTGCCGTAGCGGTCGCCGCGGCCGTGTCGCTGGATGGTGCCGGCTGCGCCGCGACGTATCACCTGCCGATGACCGCCGCGCAGCTCGCGCGCGCGCAGGACCCGGCGGCGCTGGTGCTGTATCTGACCCAGCCCGCGGCCGATCCGGCGGTGTGCGATCCGGGCTCGGCGGAGCCGCACATGGCGATCGACGACGCGGTCGATCACGCGCTGCTCGAGGCGCTGCATGACGGCCGGCTCGCGCCGCCGATCTGGCAGGCCTGCGTCGAGCGGATCTTCACCGGCGAAGACCTCGCCGGGCAGCGCGCGTTGCTCGACGGCATCCTCGACGGCTACGCGGAGCTCGTCGCGGGGCCAGCGCTCGAGCGCGATCCGCGGCAACAGGCCAGGCTCGCCGCGCTCGCCGCGGCGTACGGCGGCCGGTCGCCCGACGTGCACGCGCCGGCCGTGCGGGTCGCCGTGCTCGCCGCCGAGCTGCGCCGGATCGCCGGCACGCTCGGGCCGGTCGGCCGGGCCAGCGCCGGGGCGATGATCGCCACCCTCGACCTCGAGCGCGGCCGGTGGAACGGCCGGGTGATCGACGTCGGGTTCCTCGATGACGCCGCCGGCCGCCACGACGAGGCGCTGCTCGCCACGCTCGCCGTCCGGCTGCCGGACGTGGCGCTCCGCGCCGAGGCCCGGCGGCGGCTGATCCGGCTGCGGATCGCGGCCTCGCCGTTCCCCGAGGTCCGGGACGACGCCATGCACGTCGAGGCGATAGTGATGGCGCTCGGCACGAACCCGATCGCGCCGCGGCTGCAGCCGCCGGCGTCGGCCGCGGTCGATCCGGACCACCTGTCGCTCCACGGCGTGGTCGTGAACCAGGATGTCCGCCGCCAGACCGCCACGCTTGCCCAGGCCGCGCCGGCGCCAGCCGGCAACGCGATGATCGGCCCGATCGCGCTGCGCGGGGCGCTGGCGTTCGAGGTCCCGGGGCTATCGCGGCCGATCGCGCTGTGCGGCCCGGCGCGCGCGATCGATCCGTCGCCGTGCCTGCTGGCCGGCGATCTGGAGATCACCAGCGCGCTGGCTCGCCGCGACGCCGCCGGCGAGCTGCGGTTCGCCGACGCGCTCACCGCCGCGCAGGTCGTCGAGCTGGCGCACGGTGGTCCGCACCTGACGCTCCCGCTGGCGGTCGCCGGCCATGCGCTCGGCACGCTCGACTGGCCGATCGCGTTCGCGCTGCCCGAGCCACTGGTGCTCGGCGCCGCTGATCACGGCGCTGCCGGTCCGGCGCTGGACATCACCGTGGCGCAGCACCTCGATCGCTTGATCTACCGCATCGACGACGGCCACCAAGCGCGGCGCGCGGTCGTCGAGGTCGTGGATGCGGGCGCGTTCCCGATCACCAGCCGCGGCGGCGATGGCGCGTCGGGATCCGACGGGATGTCGGGCAGCGATGGCATGTCGGGTAGCGACGGCAGCGGGGGCAGCAATGGCGGCGACGGCAGCGCGGGCGGCGATGGCAGCGACGGCGGTACGGGCGGCGATGGCGACAACGGTGGTGCGGGCGGCGATGGCGGCGCGATCCACGTCCGGGTCCGCTGCGAGCCTGCCGCGTGCGACGCCATCGTCACCGCGCTGCGCGGCGCGATCCGCAGCGCGGGTGGCACGGGCGGCCGCGGCGGCTCGGGCGGCTCGGGTGGGCGCGGCGGCTCGGGCGGCCGTGGCGGCAGCGGCAGCACGGCCACCGATACCGACGGCACCGTCCACAACGGCTCGAGCGGCCGAGATGGGATGAGCGGTCACGACGGCAGCAGCGGCCACGACGGCTGGTCCGGCGCTCCCGGCCATCCGGGCGCGGTCGACATCGAGGTCGACCGCGTCGCCGCGCCACCGTCATGATCCTCTACGGATGCGGGGTACGATGCGGAGATGGATATCTCCACGGGACATACGGGGGCGACGGTCTGGCTCGGCGCGTTCGCGCTGGGCGGCATCGCATGGTTCGTCGTGCGCTACGGCCTGCTCGGGTTCTTCACCGTCGATCAGAACGAGCGCGCGGTGATCACGAGCTTCGGCCGCGCGCGCCGGCTGCTCGGCGCGACCTCGGTGTACACGTCGGAGGGCGCCCAGATGACCGACAGCGAGAAGGATCGCTACGCCTACCCCCAGGTCGAGGTCGTCGGGCCGGGCGGGCCGTACTTTCGCTGGCCGTGGCAGCAGGTCCACAAGGTGTCGATCGCGACCCGGACCGTGAACATGGCGTGGGATCCCCAGGACCCCGGCGCGAACCAGGGCGGCACCGTGCTCGAGGCGGTCACCAAGGATCAGCTCAACGTCGCGCTGACCGGCCAGATCCGGTTCCGGGTCTCGGAGCAGAACCTCTACGCCTACCTGTTCGGGGTCAAGCACCCCGCCGCGCACATCATGGGTTACTTCGTCTCGATCCTGCGCGAGCGGATCGCGAACTTCGAGGCCCCGCGCGTCGAGGGTGAGGTGATCGATCCGACGGTGTCGGGGATCTCGATCAACGACCTGCGCAAGAACCTGCGGACGCTCAACCACGTGATGGACGAGGAGTGCGCGTCGTCGGTCGCGCGCTACGGCGTCCACCTCGACGCGTCGCTGATCACCGAGATCGAGCCGCCGGCCGAGGTCGAGTCGGCGCTCGCGGCGATCAACACCGCGCACAACCAGGTGTCGTCGGACATCAGCCTCGCGCAGGCCAGCGCCGATCAGCGGATCGTGCAGAGCCGGCGCGCGGTCGAGATCGAGACCCTGCGCGCCCAGGCCGAGGTCGAGCCGCTGCGCGCGCTCGCGTCGCAGCTCGCGGCGCTCGCGGCCCAGGGCCCCGAGGCGCTCGAGACCTACCTGCGCAACGTCCGGCTCGGGCTGTACGCCAAGGCCGAGCGCGTGGTGGTGGAGGTGAAGTCGTGAGGATGCTCCCGCTCGCCGGCGTCATCTTCGTCGCGCTGTGGATCGCGGTGCCGATCGTGTTCGCGCTCGCCCGCGCGCTCGGGTTCTACATCGTGGTGTTCGAGCGCCGCGCCCACGTCTACACCCTGTTCGGCAAGGTCGCCGCGGTGTTCGACGAGCCGGGCGTCTACTCGCTGTGGCCTCGGATCGGCCTGCGCTCGCTGCTCGTGCCGCTGCTCGGCAAGCGCTACGTGCTCGATCTGCGGATCGATCAGACCTACCTGCGGTCGCAGCCGGTCAACTCCGAGGAGGGCGCGCCGATGGGGATCGGCGTGTGGTACGAGATGTTCATCTCCGATCCGGTCTCGTACCTGTTCAAGAACCAGGATCCGGACGGCTCGCTGCGCGCCAACGTCTCGAACGCG
>DATBBB010000581.1:0-8137 GCA_036271215.1 Kofleriaceae bacterium
GCGCTAGCGACGACGCGGCCGAGCTGGCCCCGATCGCGGCCGCCGCCGAGCACCGGTTCACCGTCGGCGCCGCGCAGGCTGGCGAGCGGATCGACGCGCTGATCGCCGCGCGCATCGCCGGGCTGTCGCGCGCCCAGGTCCAGCGGCTGATCGACGACGCGCAGGTCCGGCTCAACGGCCTGCCGCTCGCCAAGCCCGGCCACCGGGTGCGCGCCGGCGACGCGGTCGCGGTCACGGTGCCGCCGCCGGCGGCGGTCGAGGTCGCCCCCGAGGACATCCCGCTGGTGATCCTGCACGAGGACGCCGACCTGATCGTGATCGACAAGCCGGCCGGGCTGGTGGTTCATCCGGCGGCCGGACACCCGCGCGGCACGCTGGTCAACGCGCTGCTGTTCCACTGCACCGATCTCAGCGGCATCGGCGGCGCGCTGCGGCCCGGCATCGTCCACCGGCTCGACAAGGACACCAGCGGCGTGATGGTCGCGACCAAGAACGACCGCGCCCACGCGGCGGTCAGCGCGGCGTTCGCCGCCAAGAGCCGCGGCGAGCCCGGCGGGATCCTGCGCGAGTACCTCGGTATCGCCGCGCCGCCGCCGGCGACCGCGGCCGGCACGCTGCGGACCTGGCACGGCCGCCACCCGACCGACCGCAAGCGGTTCTCGTCGAAGCTCGCGCGCGGCAAGCCGGCGGTGACCCACTGGACCGTCGTCGAGCCGCTGCCCGCGATGGCGCCCGGCGCCGCGGTCATCCGGTTCCGGCTCGAGACCGGCCGGACCCACCAGATCCGGGTCCACGCCGCCGATCATGGCTGGCCGCTGCTCGGCGATCCGCTGTACGGCAAGCCGCCGCGCGCGCTCGCCGCCATCGCCGATCGGCTCGGTCGCCAGGCGCTGCACGCGGCGGTGCTCGAGCTCGATCACCCGGCGACCGGTGCCCGGCTGCGGTTCGAATCGCCGCTGCCCGCCGACCTCGCGGCGGCCCGCGACGCGCTGCGCGGCCCTACCAGATCTTCGACTTGACGTGGCCCTTGGACTTCACGAGCACGTCGACGATCGCGCGCTCGTAGATGTGCTGGCCGAAGATGTCTTCGGTGACGCGGCTCTTGAACAGCTCGCGGCCCTCGTTGATCTCCTCGGCCATCGCCTCGAACAGGCTGTCGTTGGCGATTCCCTCGAGGATCTTCGGCTCGTGGTACAGCGTGAGGTCCGAAGCGATCGCGCGGGCCAGCTGGCGGGCGCGCTTGGGGTTGTCGATCAGAGTCGCCATGCGGGGGATCGTGGCGTCGCGGCGCCCCGGGGTCAAGACTTGGGGCGCGGTTCGTCTTCGTCGTCGGCGCTGGGGCCCCGGGCGGCCCGGAATCGCGCCAGGTAGGTCTGCTTGACCCGCTCGCCATCGAGCCCGAGCGCCCGGGCGTACTCGGCGAGGAAGCCGCGGACGTAGACCGCCGCCGGCAGCTTGGCGAACACCTCGCCCTCGAGCGCCGACAGGTAGGCCATGCCGATCTTGGAGCGCTCGGCGATCTCGCGCAGCTCGACGCCGATCGCCTCGCGGATCTGGCGCAGCAGCGGCCCCGAGAACTCGGTGAACGGCGAGATCTCGGGCATCGGCGGGCGAACGGCGATCGTGGCCGGGTCGTCGACCTTGGCCGCGGGCCGCGGGGCCGAGACGTCGGCGGTCGCCGCCACCGCAGGGGTCACCGGCATGGGCACCCCGTCGGGGAACAGCTCCATATCGTACTCCTTGCGCTTGGCGGCGTCCATGAGGGACGTGTAGGCGAGGTCGAGCCGGCGGTGCACCGCCTCGAGGCTGGCCGGATCGTACAGCCCGCTGATCGCGATCGACTCGGCGCCGTAGATGTCGCGGATCCGCCGGTTGGCGCGCCGGATGTCCTCGAAGCTCGCGGTCGGCGGCACCTCGAGCAGCTCGTAGTGCGAGTCCGACGGCAGGACGTCGCCGTCGGCCGGCGGCGGGCGGACCGCCATGATGCCGCGCGCCACGCGCTCGAAGCACTTGGCGATCCGGGTCTCGGGGTGCTCGATCAGCAGCGGCCGGCGCCGGCGGGTCGAGGCCCACACCGCCTCGTCGTACTCGAGGTGGCCGAGGTAGCGGATCGGCGTGCCGAGCCGGCGGCGCGCCACCGAGGCGACCGCGCGGCCGAGCTCCATGTCGGACTTCGAGCGCGCCGAGTTGATCACCAGGTGCGGTGAGAACCCCAGGATCGCGTCGCGCAGGGCGTCGATCTCGGCCGCGCGGTTCTCGACGGCGCCGAGGTAGACCTCGAGCGCGCTCGCGGTGCCGCCCTCGAGGTAGCGCGCCTCGCGCGGGATGCTGTGCGCCAGGTGGGCGAGACCGCGGCGGGTCAGGCTGCGCAGGAACGCGGCCTTGATGAACCGGTGCATCAGCTCGATCGACGTCGGATCGGGCACCGCGACGACGATCTGGATATCGGCGGTGAGAAACAGCTCGAGGGTCGGCGCCGCGATGCCGGGGCCGAGATCGACGACGATCCAGTCCGCCGGCAGCTCGCGGAGCTGCGCGGTCAGGATGTCGATCATCACCGCCGCGGGCTCGGCCATCCACGGTGGATCGGAGACCCCGCCGATCAGCTTGACGCCCGGCACGTGGGTCGGCACCGCGAGCTCGGCGAGCGCGGGGCCACCGGCGGTGAGCGCCTCCGACAGCGTGCGCGACGGCCGCGGCACGCCGGCGAAGATGTGGAGGTTCGCGGCGCCGAACGCGGCGTCGATCAGGATGACGCGCTTGCCGAGCGTGGCGAGAAAGATCCCGACATTGGCGGCGACCAGGCTCTTGCCGACTCCACCCTTGCCGCCTGCGATGGCGACCACGCGCGGGATCATCGACGCGCACATAACCGCGACCTCGCGACGCGGTCAAGCACCGGCGGCCACCGTACGGCCCGGGCGGCGATTTACATGAACGTGTTACGCCCACCCGGCGGCGATCGTCGACGGGGCGGTGGCACTCCGCTGGCGGTGCATCGGCGATGACCGTGCAGCGCCGGGGCGCCTGCGCGGCGACCGCGCGGCGCGTCAGCCCGGAGTGCGCACCAGAGCCTGCACGGCGGCGGCGACGTCGGCGAGCTCGTCGGGGGCGATCGTCCGGGCGTCGAGCCACACCCGGCCGTCCTCGATCCGACCGACCACGGGGACACGCGCGCCGCGCAGCCGGGCGTCGATCGCGTCGGCGGAGACGCCGCCGGAAGCGCCGCCGGAGACGCCGCGCGAGCCACCAGGCCCGCCGGTCACGGTGACCGCCCACGAGGCGAGCGCCGCGGTCGGCATCGCGCCGCCACCGACCGCCGACGTGCACGGCTCGACGGCGATCGCGAGTCCGGGGACCGCGCCGATCGCGGCGGCGAGCGCGGTGGCCTGGGCGCGCAGCGCGTCGCCGGTGGCGCCGAGCATGCGGGTCGCGGGGATCGCGTCGAGCGCGCCGTCGCGGTACAGCGCCAGGGTCGCGGCGAGCCCGGCCAGCGTGAGCTTGTCGGGGCGCAGCGCGCGCATCAGCGGGTGCTTGCGGGCGCGCTCGATCGCGGCGGCGCGGCCGACGGCGATCCCGGCCTGCGGGCCGCCGAGCAGCTTGTCGCCGGAGAACGTCACCAGATCGGCGCCGCTCGCCACGGTCTCGGCCACCGTGGGCTCGTCCGGCAGGCCCCAGCGGCGCTGGGTCGCACGATCGACCAGCGCGCCGGACCCGAGGTCGATCATCGTCGCCAGCCCGCGCGCGCGGCCGAGCGCGACGAGGTCGGCGGCGGCGACCTCGCTGGTGAACCCGACGATCGCGAAGTTCGAGCGGTGGACCTTGAGCAGCAACCCCGTCGCCGGGCCGATCGCCGCCTCGTAGTCGCGCAGGTGGGTCTTGTTGGTGGTGCCGACCTCGACGAGCGTGCCGCGCGACAGCGCCAGGATCTCGGGCAGCCGGAACGAGCCGCCGATCTCGATCAGCTCGCCGCGCGACACGATGATCTCGCGATCGGTCGCGAGCGCGGCCAGCCCGAGCACGGTCGCGGCGGCGTTGTTGTTGACGACGATCGCGTCCTCGGCGCCGGTCAGCTCGCGCAGCAGCTCGCGCAGGTGATCGTGGCGCGAGCCGCGCTCGCCGCGCGCGAGGTCGTACTCGAGGTTCGAGTAGCCGGCGGCCACCGCGTCGATCGCCGCCCGCGCCGCACCGGCGAGCGGGGCGCGGCCGAGGTTGGTGTGCAGCACGACGCCGGTCGCGTTGATCACGCGGCGCAGCGCCGGCTGGATCAGCACCGCCGCCGCCGCCGCGACCTCGCGCGGATCGATCGCATCGACCGGCGCGCCCGCCGAAAGCACGCGCGCCGCCGGTACACCCGCCGACGGTTCCGCGGAACCGCCTTGCCCACGCAACTCGCTCGACCCTGCGGTCCGTGATGCATCCGACGGTTCCGAGGAACCGGCCTGCCCACCCAGCTCGCTCGACCCTGCGGTCCGTGATGCATCCGACGGTTCCGCGGAACCGCTGGCCCCAGCTCCGGCCCCGGCGAGGATCGCCGCGCGCCGGCTCGCGATCGCGCGCCGCGCCGCCTCGACGATCGCCCACCGCGGCGGGCCGCCGCCGCCGGTCAGCGCGGCCACGGCATCGGCGAGCACGTGCACCGCCGGGAGGCTCGCCAGCTGCCGGGCGCGCACGTCATCCATCGCAGCTATCCTGCCCCACGGCGAGGACGGCGCGCCACCGCCGCGGCCGCAGTGACGTGCAAATCGCCCGAACCGGGTAGACTCACCGCGTGGACGTCCAGGCAGTCTCCGCGCTGCTCGCCGCGCTCTTGATCCTCGCGATCGGCACGTCGGTGCTGCTGCGCTCGCGCTCGGACCGGATGTACACGTCGTTCGCGGCGTTCACGTTCACGGTCTCGGCGTGGCACCTGTGCACGTTCCTCGGCGTCGCCGCCAAGAGCCCGGTGATGCAGTGGCTCGCGCTGTGGTCGGCCGCGACGGTCCCGCCGACCGCGATCCGGTTCTTCCGGATCTTCCTCGCGCAGCCGTCGATCGGTGGTCCCAAGCGCGGCCCGCGCGTCACCCTGGCGTGGACCCTGCTCGCCTACGCCGGCCTGATCATCTCGGCGATCTACAAGCCGCTCCACGACAAGCCGTACTTCCACGAGAAGCTGTTCTTCCAGGTCCCGTTCGGGGTCTACGTGTTCGGCGGCTTGTACCGCTGCGTCTACGACCTCTACATCCAGTACCGCGCGACCACCAAGCGCGTCGAGCGCACCCGGGTCGGATACCTGGCGCTCGGCGGGTTCGTCGCCACCACGCTGACCCTGACCGACGCGCTGCCGCGGCTCGGCGTCGCGTGGCCGGCGGTCGGCAACGTGCTCGGTATCCTCTACCTCTACTTCCTGTCGCAGACGCTGTTCCGCTACCGGCTGATCGATCTCAACGAGCTGCTCGGCAAGATGGCGGTGCTCGGCACGCTCGTCGTGCTGCTGTGGGCGGTCTACGGCTTCCTCTTGTACTGGATCGGCGGCGGCCAGAAGGGCCTGTACCTGCTCAACGCGCTGGTCGCGTCGTTCGTGATCCTGATCCTGTTCGAGCCGGTGCGCAGCTGGCTCGAGAACGGGATCAACCGCTGGCTGTTGCGCCAGCGCACCGAGCTGCGCGGCCGGATCGACACCGTGCGCCGCGAGCTCCCCGGCGTGGTCGACGTCCCCGACATGGTCCAGCGGATCACCACCGCGCTCGAGGAATCGCGCCGGGTCACCGACGCGTCGGTCTACCTGCTCGACGCCGACGGCGCCGGGTTCGACCGCGCGGGCTACATCGGCATGGCGCCGCCCGAGCGGCTCGACGCCAACTCCGAGCGCCCGCTGCTCGACCGCTCGCGCGGGCTCTACCTCGACAAAGATCAGCTGATGCGCGAGTCCGACGAGCTCGCCGCCACACCCGAATCGGAGGCCAAGCGCGTGCCGGTGCTCGCGCTGCTCGGCCGGCTCGACGAGCTGCGCGCCGGCGTGATCTTCCCGCTGCTCGGCTCGGCGGAGACCGAGCAGGGCCCGTGGCTGCTCGGGCTGTTCTGCATCCGCGACGACCGCACCGAGAACGCGTTCGACTCCGACGACCTCGACGCGTTTCGCCAGCTCGCCAACGGCGCCGCGCGGGTGATCGAGTCGAGCCAGGCCTACGAGCGCGTCAAGGAGCGCGACCGGCTCGCCGCGCTCGGCGAGATGGCCGCCGGCCTCGCCCACGAGATCCGCAACCCGCTCGGCGCGATCAAGGGCGCGGCCCAGCTGATCATCACCGCGGATCGCCCCGGCGGCGGCGGCGCGGCGGCCGGCGGCGGCGCGGGAGTCGCCGGCGAGACCGCCGAGCTGCTCGAGATCATCGTCGAGGAGGCCAACCGGCTCAACAACGTCGTCACCCGGTTCCTCGACTACGCGCGCAGCGAGCGCCCCGGCCGCGAGGGCGCCGACAAGGTCGATCTCAACCAGGTCGTGCGCAAGACCGTGCAGCTGCTGCAGCAGGATCTGCAGCGCTCGGTCGATCTGCGGGTCCGGATCGACGAGATGCTGCCGTCGGTCGCCGGCGACCCGGACTCGCTGACCCAGGTGTTCCTGAACCTCGGCCAGAACGCGCTGCAGGCGATGCCCGACGGCGGCACGCTCGAGATCCTGACCACGCGGCGCCGCCGGTCCCGCCTGGGCTATGGCCAGTTCGCCGAGGTCCGGTTCCGCGACACCGGCATCGGCATCCCGCGCGACAAGCTCAAGAAGCTGTTCATCCCGTTCTACACGACCAAGCAGAAAGGCACGGGCCTCGGCCTGGCGATCTCGCACCGGATCATCAACCAGCACGGCGGCACGATCGAGGTCCGCTCGACGATCGGCCAGGGCTCGACGTTCTCGGTGTTCTTGCCCGCCGCCGAGCCGATCCCCGCGGGCGACATCAAGGACATCACCGAGACCGGCGGCCTGCGCTCCCTGCGCTCGGTCGACCGCGCCGACGCCACCCCGCCGGCGACGACCGCCGCGCCGACGACCGCGACGCCAGGTCCAGCGTCGGCCCTCGCCGCTGGTCCCGCCCCCGCCACCGTGGTCGCCGGCGCCGCGGCCATCGCCACCAACGGCAAGCACGTCGAGTCGATCTCGCCGAGCGACTCGCTCACCGACGCCCCGGCGGCCACCGAAATGCCCGCCTACGACAAGCCCGCGGCCAGCCCCGACAAGCCCGCCGCCGACAAGCTCGCTGCCGACAAGCTCGCCGCCGACAAGCCCGCCGCCGACAAGTCCGAGGCGCCGCCGAGCGAGCCGGCTGGCGTCTTCACCGAGCCTGCAGCCGATGCAGCGCCACCAGCATCGGTCACCAAGGGCATCGCAAGCTAGTCGTCGCGCGCTCAGCGACCTCGGTGTCGTGCTCGGCCGGATCCGCTTCGTCGTGCTAAACTGTCTGGGTGGACGCGCCAAAGGCTCACATCGTGAATGGCCGGATCGTCGTTGACGATCCGATCGATCTTCCCGAAAGTGTCGAGCTGAAGGTGTACCTCTGCGAAGAGGGGCACGATCAGATGACCGACGAAGAGCGAAATCGGCTGCATCGCGCGCTCGAGCTCAGTATCGCGCAAGCCGACGCTGGTGAGCTCATCGACGCCGACGAGGTGCTGGCCGAGCTCGACCATCCTCTGTGAAGCTTCGATTCACGCCGAAGGCGCGACTTTCGGTGCGAGAGAAGCGTGTTTGGTGGGAAGCTCATCGGGAGAAGGCGCCGGGGCTGTTCGTCCACGAGCTCAGGATCGCGGTTGCCAAGCTTCGCGATGGCATGGACAAAGACCGCCAGCGATACGCGCAGGTCCGAGGACTTGTCATCTAGCGTGTCTTGATGCCCAAGACCAAACATCACCTCTACTACCGAATCGACACCGCCGGCGACATTGAAGTTCTCCACCTGTGGAATGCCACGAGCGGCATGCCACCGTCCGTGTTTCTGTAGTGGAACGTCGACGGTTACCTTCGGTGCCCCAGGGCTCGCTGCCGAGTCGGGTCACAGTTTCGGTGGAAACGCGCCGGTGGCGGCGAGCAGGTCGAGCTCGGCCTGGCGGTAGTCGTCGTCGGAGATGATGGCCTGGGTCGCGGCGTCGAGTGCAGCGCGCTGGGCGT
>DATBBB010000582.1:0-2542 GCA_036271215.1 Kofleriaceae bacterium
ACCGCCGGCGCCGGTGCCGGCACGGGCTCCGGATCGGCGGCCGCGGCCCCGGCCACCGCCGGCTTCGCGATCTTCGTGGACGACGCTCAGGTCGCGACCGTCTCGGCGGCGCAGCTCGCCGGCTGGCCGCGGGTCGACACCCTGGTCCCCGATACGGCGCGCAAGCTCGGCACCTGGGAGCTGGTCGTGCTCGATAGCGACAAGCCCAAGCCGGCCGAGGTGCGCCACCCGTCGGGCTCCTACCCCGACATGGTGCCGGCGCTGTTCCCCGGCGACGGCGGCGGCGTCGCGTTCGGCATGTTCGATACCGTCGAGCTGGCCAAGAAGGGCAAGCCGGCGATGCGCGAGGATCACCTCAAGTCGATCCACATCAAGCTCGCCCAGGGCGGCAGCCACGGCCAGAACGACGACCAGGGCGGCGGCAACGCCGATCCGACCAAGCTCGTGATCACCGTTACGACCCCGACCGGCACCACGACCCTGACCGGCTCGCAGCTGCTGGCGCTGCCGCGCGAGCCGTCGCCGAACAACCCCGATCAGAAGGGCTGGCGGCTCCAGGCCTTGCTCGACGCCGCGGGCGTGAAGAAGTTCAAGCAGCTCGTGCTGAGCGACGCGTCCGGCACCAACCTGACGATCGACAAGAAGGATCTCGACGCCAACACCGTGCCGTTCATCAAGCTCAACAAGTCCGGCGCGCTCCGGTTCCGCGTGATGAAGAAGCAGGGCGACGGCTGGACCGCAGCGGGCGACCTGCGCTCGCTGATCGCGATCGAAGCGAAGTGAGCAGTCAGGGCCTGGCCAGGTCTCAGGGCTTGACCAAGTCTCAGGGCCTGACCAGGTCTCAGGGCTTGACCAGGTCTCAGGGCTTGACCAGATAGATCACGCCGACGATCAACGCGAGCGTGACCACCGTCCAGCGCAGCACCGCCGGCGGGATCCGCGACGCGAACAGGCCGCCGAGCGTACCGCCGGCGAGCGCCGCCACGAACATCACCCCGGCGACCGGCCAGTTGACCTGACCGGAGACCACGAACAGCGCCGCCGCCGGCACGTTGCAGGCCAGCGACACGCCCTGCTTGAGCGCGTTGAGCCGGATCAGCGAGTCGCCGAGCACGATCGCGAGCGCCGCGAGCACCATCACGCCCATGCCGGCGCCGAAATAGCCGCCGTAGATCGCCGAGAGCCCGACCGGCAGGATCGCCCACGCCTCGGAGTGCCCGCCCCTGGCGCGCGCGACCATCCACGCGCGCAGCCGGCCCTGCACCGCGAGCAGCAGCGCCGCGAACAGGATCAGGTACGGCACGATCAGCTTGAACGTCGACTCGCCGGTGTGGAGCAGCAGCGCCCCGCCGATCACGCCGCCGATCACGCCGGTCGGCAGCAGCGCCGTCACCCGCGCGCGCTGGCCGACCAGATCGCGGCGCTGGGCGAGGAACGCGCCGAGGTACCCCGGGCACATCGCGACGGTGTTGGTCACGTTGGCGATCACCGGCGGCAGGCCCACCGCGACCAGCGCCGGGAACGTGATCAGGCTGCCACCGCCCGCGACCGCGTTGACCGCACCCGCGACCAGCGCGGCCCCGCCGGCCAGCGCAAACCGGGCGATGTCCGATTGCATCATGGCAATGATCATCCCTTGAACGTCGACGGGCCCGGGTCGCCGAACGGCTCGTCGCGGTCGCGCACCGCGGCGCGGAACCCGCCGGCCTGAGCGCGCCGGGCGAACTCGTAGCCCTCGGGCGTGTGGCGCGCGATACCGTCGAACACGGTGCCGAGCAGCTGGCTCTGCGCGAGCCCCTGCGCGTGGACCGTCTGGTTGAGCATCAGCTTCATCATCACCAGCTGGTTGATCGGCATCCGCGCGATCCGGGCGACCAGCGATTCGAATCGCGCGTCGAGCTCGGCGCGCGGCGCGGCCTCGATCGCCAGGCCCCACGCCACCGCCTCGCTGCCCGACAGGCAGTCGCCGGTGAATAGCAGCCGCTTGGCCTTCTCGAGCCCGATCCGGTGCACCCACAGCGCCGTCGCCGGAACGCCCCACACGCGCGCCGGCGGATAGCCGATCTTGGCGACGTCTTCGATCACCAGCAGATCGCTGCATAGCGCGAGGTCCGTCCCCCCGGCCACGCAGAATCCGTGAACTTTGCATACCACCGGTTTGTCGCTGTGGAACAAGCTCATGAAGCCGCGCACATTGCGAGCCATCATCTGATAGTCGATCATCGGATCCCAGGTCGCGTCCGGATCGTGGTTGTCGCGCTGGACCGCCGGATCGAGCGGCGAGCCCGACGGTCCGACCGCGGGCTGGTGGCCCATGCCCTCGGCGCTGATCTGCAGATCGTAGCCGCCGCAGAACCCCTTGCCGTTGCCGGCGAGCGCGATCACGTGGACCGCGGGATCGAGGTTCGCCTGCTCGACGCACTCGGCGAGCTCGCGCGGCGTGGCCAGGGTCAGCGCGTTGCCGCGCTCGGGGCGGTTGAGCGTGATCCGCGCGACGCGGCCGTCCACCGCATAGGTCATCGTCTCCATTCCGGAGACGTTA
>DATBBB010000583.1:0-15386 GCA_036271215.1 Kofleriaceae bacterium
CCCGGCGCCCAGCGCACCCGGCCCGGCGAGCCCGGCGCACACCCGGTCGAGCCGGCTCGGCCCGATCGCGACCCGCGGCAGCACCTGCGCCGGATCCGCCCCGATCGCGAGCAGGTAGGTCACCAGCTGCGCCTCGGTCGGCCGCGAGGTCCCCGCTTCCCAGGCCTGGAACGTGCCCGGCTGGCGCAGGTCGAGCAGCTGGCACAGCTGACCGTTCGAGATCTTCGAGCTCCGGCGCTGGCGCCCGAGCTCACCGCGCAGATCCGCCGGCAACTCGAGCCGCGGCGCGGCCCACGCCGCCGCCGTGCGATCGGCCCCGAGCACCCGCGCCGCGAACCACGCGACCACCGCCGGGCCGCGCAGCCAGGTGTCCCGCGCTGCGGCCAGGTCTGCGTGCAGCGTGCGCAGCAGATCGATCCGCGCCGGGGCGTCGACCGGCAGCTGCAGCTGCTTCGGCGCGACCACGCGATCGCCGGCCCGGAGCTCGTCGCCGCGCTTGCGGCGGACCTCGCCGTCCTCGTGGACGAACAGGCTGTGGCTCGCGGTGACCCGCAGCGATCGCCCGATCGCCGTCGTGACCTCGTACAGCGCCTCGTCGAGCGGGTGCCGGATCACGCCCTTGATCGGCCGGAACCGCACCAGGTGATCGTCGACCCCGAAGCACGCGACCTCGCCGAGCTCGTCGGTGAGCGCCCCGGTGCCAGCTCCGGCCGCCGCGCCGGCGACCCGGCGCGCTACGCCCTGGGCATCGGCCGCGACCCCGGCGAGCGCACGGTCGATGAAGTCGCCGATCGGGGTCAGCGCGATCTCACCGCGGCCACCGCCGCGGCGCACCAGCACGTGCTCGCGGGCGTCGACGCTCATGATGATGATCTTGTGGTAGCGCAGCTTGTCGATCGCCTTGTCGTCGCCGACGCCGGTGCCGAGCGCGGTGATCAGCGTCGTCAGCTCCTGCGACGTGAGCATGCGATCGAACCGGACCTTCTCGACGTTCAGGATCTTGCCGCGCAGCGGCAGGATCGCCTGGAACTGCCGGCTGCGGCCCTGCTTGGCCGAGCCGCCGGCGCTCTCACCCTCGACGATGAAGATCTCGCTCTTCTCGGGGTCGCGCTCCTGGCAGTCGGCGAGCTTGCCGGGCAGCGACGTCAGCTCGAGCGCGCCCTTGCGCTGCACCATCTCGCGCGCCTTGCGCGCGGCCTCGCGGGCGCGGGAGGCGACCAACGCCTTGTTGACGATGTTGCGCGCGTCCTTGGGGTGCTGCTCGAGGTAGTGCGAGAGCTTGTCGGTGACCACCGTCGACACCGCGGTCGCGACCTCGGACGACACCAGCTTGTCCTTGGCCTGGTTCGAGTACTTCGGGTCGCCGATCTTGACCGAGATCACCGCCGACAGCCCCTCGCGCAGATCCTCGCCGGACAGGCCGCCCTTGGCGTCCTTGAGCAGCTTGTTCTCGTTCGCGTAGTTGTTGATCGTCCGGGTCAGCGCCTGGCGAAACCCGGTCAGGTGGGTGCCGCCGTCGCGGTTCTTGATCGTGTTGGTGAAGCAGGTGACGAGCTCGGAGTAGCCGTCGTTCCACTGCATCGCGACGTCGACGGTGCACTCGTTGGCGTCGCCGTTGCCGCCGGCGTTGACCACGCCGGTGATCGCGATGACGTCGGACACCGCGGTCTTGTTCGCGTTGAGGTCGGCGACGTAGGTCGCGATCCCGCCCTCGAACTTGAACATCTGGTTGCGATCGCTGCGCTCGTCGGCGATCACGATCTCGAGGCCGCTGTTGAGGTACGCGAGCTCGCGCAGCTTGGTCGCGAGCTGGTCGTAGCTGAACTCGAGGATGTTCTTGAAGATCTGCGGATCGGGGTGGAACGTGGTCTTGGTGCCGTGGCGCTCGCCCGACGTCGTGGTGCCGGTCTGGGTCAGCTGGGTGGTCGGGATGCCGCGCGAGTACTCCTGGTAGTAGACCTTGCCATTGCGGCGGATCTCGAGCTTGAGCCAGTCGCTGAGCGCGTTGACCGCCGAGACGCCGACGCCGTGCAGACCGCCCGAGACCTTGTAGCCCGAGCCGCCGAACTTGCCGCCGGCGTGCAGCACGGTCATCACGACCTCGGCCGCGGGCCGGCCCTCCTCGGGCATGACGTCGACCGGGATCCCGCGGCCGTTGTCCTCGATCGTGACCGAGTTGTCGAAGTGGATGACGACGTCGATCCGCGTGCAGTGGCCGGCGAGGTGCTCGTCGACCGAGTTATCGACGACCTCGTGGACCAGGTGGTGCAGCCCGCTGCCGTCATCGGTGTCGCCGATGTACATGCCGGGTCGCTTGCGGACGCCTTCGAGCCCTTTCAGTACGCCGATCGATCCGGCATCGTAGTTGGACTCGGAAGTCTGCGACTCTACTGTGGGATCTGCCATCTGACGACGCCTTCTGAGCGAGCCGTTTTGGTACCACACGCCACTCTCGACGCATAGAGCGGGTGCAGCCTTTCGAGCGGACTTAGCTCTGCTATTTTATTGGAGAATCTCGCCGTTGGCGATGCGGTAGTCGGCGCGGTGTTGGCGCAGCAACACGTGGCCCGGATGCGTGGTCGTGATGAAGCACTGGCCGGCGAGCGTGGCGAGGTGCTCGAACAGGAATTCGTTGCGCTGCGGATCGAGCTCGCTCGACACGTCGTCGAGCAACAGGATCGGCAGATCGCCGTGCGCGGCGCCCAGCACCTGGAGCTCCGCGGTCTTCCACGCCAGCATGATCGCGCGCAGCTGGCCCTGCGAGGCGTACGCCCCGGCCTCGTGACCCTCGAGCTCGAACACCAGGTCGTCGCGGTGCGGCCCGACCTGGGTCGCGTGGGTCGCGTAGTCCTTGGCCCGCGCGGCGCCCAGCGCGGCCGCGATCGCCTCGGGGGTCTCCGCCGCCGACCGCACGACGTAGCGCACGGCGACCGCGAGCCCGGTCCGGGTGATCGACGCGAACGCGATCGCCAGCTCGCCGCGCACGGCCTCGAGGAAGCCCTGGCGCGCGGCGATGACCTTGGCCCCGAGCCCGGCGAGCTGGTGGTCGTAGACCGCGAGCAGGTCCTCGGCGCGGCGGCGGTCGAGCGCGCCATCGCCGACCTGGCGCAGCACGGTGTTGCGGGTCTTGAGCACTCGCTCGTAGTCCTGGGCGATCGCCAGGTAGTCCGGCCGCAGGTTGAACACGCCGCGATCGAGGAACCGCCGGCGCTCCGATGGCGACGCCCGCGGCAGGCCGAGATCTTCGGGGGTGAACACCACGACGTTGAACCCGCCGAAGTAGCGCGCGAGTGGCCGGACCGACTTGCCGTCGAGCGCGACCTTGCGGGCGCCGGGCACGAGCTCGACCTCGTAGAGCCGGACCAGGTCGTCCTTGAGCACGCGGGCCCCGAGCCGTGCCTGGTCGCCGCCGAACGCGATCAGGTCGGCGAGCCTGGTCGTGCGAAACGACCGCAGCGCCGCGACCACGAAGATCGCCTCGAGCAGGTTGGTCTTGCCCTGCCCGTTGTCGCCCGAGAACACGTTGAACCGCGCGCGCGGCTCGAGCGACAGCGGCCGCAGGTTCCGCACCCCGCGCGCGACGAGCACCTCGATCCGCAGGTTTATCTCACAGGGGGCCTTCCCGCCCCCTCTGGTCCGGCAGAGCCGGCCCATTCACCCCGCCGCGCGTCGCGTCGCGCGATCAAGCATCGTTTGCGGGGAGCCTCAGCCACGCTCAGATCCGCATCGGCATGACGACGCCGAGGTAGTCATCGCCGGTCAGCGGGCGCAGCAGGCCCGGGTCGAGCTCGCCACCGAGCGCGATCGTGATCTGGTCGCTCGACATCTGGGTCAACAGCTCCACCACGTACTTGGGGTTGAACCCGATCGCGATCGGGTCGCCGTTGTACTCGGCCTCGAGCTCCTCGCGAACCTCGCCGACGTCGGGGTTGTCGCTCGTGATCGTCACGCCGTCCTTGGTCGCGGCGACCTTGACCCCGCGGGTCTCCGACGACATCAGCTGGGCGCGGCGCAGCGCATCGATGAACCGCAGCCGGTCGACCGTGATGATCTTCTTGTGATCCTTCGGGATCACCTGGTCGTACGGCGGGAACTGCGCGTCGATCAGCTTGACCGCGATCGCGATGTCATCCTGGACCAGGAACAGGTGCGGGGTCTTGATCGCGATCTTGGACGACGGCCCCGACTCGAGGACCTTCTTGATCTCGAGCAGGCCCTTCTTCGGGATGATCACGCCCGCCGACAGCTTGGGCCCGCCGGCGATCGTGCGCTCGACCTTGCTCAGCCGGTGGCCATCGGTCGATACCATCCGGCTCCTGGCGCCGTCGCTCTCGAAGAACACGCCGTTCAGGTGAAACCGGGTCTCGTCGTTGCAGACCGAGAACAGCGTGCGCTCGATCATCTCGCGCAGCACCGCGCTATCGAGCGTGGTGTACGTCGCCTCACGGTGGTCGGGGACCTTGGGGAAGTCGCGGTCGGGCATCCCGACGATGCGATACGCGACCTTGCCGCTCTTGATCTCGGCCCAGTGGTTATCGGCCTTCTTGAGCGTGATCTCGTCGCCCGGGGCGTTCGCGATCAGCTCGTAGAGGTTCTTGGCTCCGAGCGTGATGCCGCCTTCGCTGGTGTTGGTGCTCTTGAGCTCCGCGGTCAGCGACACGTTGAGGTCGGTGGCCGCCACCAGCAGCTGGTTCTTGCCCTGCGTGCGCAGCAGGACGTTGGCGAGCATCGGCATCGTGCTCTTGCGATCGGCGATTCCCTGGGCCAGGCGCAGCCCGCGCAGGAACTCGGTCTTTACGATGCGAAACTCCATGGGGTCCTCGACCTTCAGCGCGACTTCGTGCGGCTCTTGATCTGTTAGAGAAGAAAAAAGATCTTATTGGAAGTAGTAAGTAATAGGCGCTGTGAGTTGTGTGGATAGCTCGGCAACCGGGCGTGATGGCTATCGAATATCAGACCGGGCTGACAGCGGAACGTGGGGGTATCCTGGTGGATGACATGAAGCCTGGGTGTGGACAACCCGGAGCGCTCCGGCTGTCCACGGGGCGTCCACAGCTGAAAACACAGGGTAAGTCACAAGCGGGAGCATGGCGGCCGGGCTCATCGCAGGATCATCGATTCGATCGCGTGGATCTCGGACCTGAGCGACGCGTCGTCCTTGACCTTCTCGATGATCTTCTGGACCGCCGAGATCACCGTGGTGTGGTGCTTGCCGCCGAACGCGCGGGCGAGATCGGGGTACGAGTCCTTGGTGTGGTGGCGCGAGATGTACATCGCGACCGCGCGCGGGGTGGCGACCGACTTGTGGCGGCGCTCGGACTTGATGTCGCTCGGCTTGAGGCCGTAGTAGCTCGCGACCGCCTTGATCACGCCGTCGACCGTGATCACCTCGCGCGGCCGGGTGATCGCCGCGCCGAGCGTCTCCTGTGCGAACTCGAGGTCGATCCGCTTCTTGGATAGCGACGCGTAGGCCGCCAGCCGGATCAGCGCGCCCTCGAGCTCGCGGACGTTGGACTTGATCGCCGACGCGATGTAGAGCGCGACGTCGTCGGGCAGCGGGACCTGCTCGGTCGCGGCCTTCTTGCGCAGGATCGCGATCCGGACCTCGAGCTCGGGCGGCTCGATGTCGGCGAGCAGGCCCCACGCGAACCGGGTGCGCAGCCGGTCGGCGATGTCCGAGATCTCGTGCGGCTTGCGGTCGGCGGTCAGCACGATCTGCTTGTGGTTCTCGTGGAGCGCGTTGAACGTGTGGAAGAACTCGTCCTGCGTGCTCTCCTTGCCGGCGAGGAACTGGACGTCATCGATCAGCAGCACGTCGATGCCCTCGCGGTAGTTGCGGCGGAACTCGTGCATCCGGCCGGTGCGGATCGCCTGGACGTACTCGTTCATGAACCGCTCGCTCGACAGGTACACGATGCGGGCGCGCGGCCGGTTGGCGAGCTGCTGGTGGCCGATCGAGTGCAGCAGGTGGGTCTTGCCGAGCCCGACCCCGCCACACAGGAACACCGGGTTGTACTTCGGCGGGTAGCTCGAGGCGGCGGCCTGCGACGCGGCGAACGCGAGCTGGTTCGATGGGCCGGCGACGAACGTATCGAACGTGTAGCGCGGGTTCAGCGACGCGGCCTCGGGCGCGGCGATCGCCTCGTGATCGACGACGGGCGTGCCGCCCGAGACGGTGGCCGGGACCGGGGCGGCTGCGGCGACCGGGGGATCGGCTGCGGCGGGTTGGTCGGGATCGGGCTGGATCAGCGGCCGGGTGTCGGGCCCGTCGGCCTCGAACTCGACCCGGACGTTGTGGCCGAGCTCCTGGATCTCCTGCAGCAGCGTGCTGAGGAAGTTGGACTCGAACCAGATTCGGACGTAGCTGTTGGGCGCGCGGAGCCTGAGAATCGCCCCATCGAACGACCTCAGCTCGATGGGCCGGAGCCACATATCAAAATTCTGTGGAGAAACGCGAGAGCGAAGCCTCCCGACGGCTTCATCCCAAAGCAAGGGTACTGTCATTCGCCCTTAAGTCCTGTGAAATCTTGCGGTTGGCTGAGTTGGCGCACAGACAAAAAACAACCAATCCAGAAGTTATCCACAAGGACTTCTGGTGCTCACCCGCGGCCACGCTCCACGGCTTGTCCACAGGCGAGGAAAACTCGGCGTTGGTACCAGACCGCGAATTCAACCTGCAAGCTGAAAACGCGTGGAAGCGAACTCCGGACTCGTCGGAAACTACTGTCGCACCAGGGGGAACCTGGGCCCCCCCACCGAGCCGCGGCGGAGCCGTAGCGGAGCCGTAGCCGAACCATGATCGAACAACGATCGAACGACGGGCTCGACGCCAGCTTGACTTCATTCGCGCGCTTGAGTATCGATCCCCCTCCCCGCAGGGTGGAGTGAAACCGTGAAGCGTACCTATCAGCCACACAATAAGAGCCGCAAGCGCACCCACGGGTTCCGCGCTCGCAAGAAGACCCGCGGTGGACGTGAAGTGCTCCGCCGCCGCCGCGCCAAAGGCCGCAAGCGGATCTCGGTCACGATCGCGAAGAAGTAGCAGCGCGCCGTGCCGCGTCGCATGTTGGGCATCGCCAAGCAGATGCGGCTGCGACAACGCGGCGACTACGTTGCGGTACAGACCGGCGGTAAGAAGCTGCACGGACGCCATGTCCTGGCGATCGCGCAACCGTGCGCCGAATCGAGCCCCCGGGGTCGGCTCGGCCTGACGGTCACCAAGAAAGTGGGAAACGCGGTCGTTCGAAATCGAATCAAGCGGTTGTTGCGAGAGTGGTTGCGGTTGCACGGTTGGGTGCCTACAGGCTGGGACATGGTCCTGGTTGCCAAGGACAGCGCGGCGCGGCAGCTTCATCCAGACGATTTCGGTTCCGATCTCCTGCGGATCCTTCGCCAGCTTTCATGATTCGTTCGGTCTACTCAGCGCTCGTGTGGCTCGTGCTCTTACCGGTGCACGTGTACCGCGTGGCGCTGTCGCCGTTGAAGCGAGGTCCGACGTGTCGGTTCTTGCCGACGTGCTCGGAGTACGCGCTCGATGCAGTGAAGCAGCGTGGGATCGTCGTCGGTGGGTCGCTCGCGGTGTGGCGCATCTTGCGCTGCAACCCGCTCTGTCACGGTGGTTTTGACCCCGTTCCCGCGCGGCGCTCGCGCCACTGCCAGGAGCATTGATGCAGGACCAAGGTAAGCAGCTGATGCTCGCGGTGGCGTTGGCGTTGGGCGTGATGCTCGTGTGGAGCATGTACTCCCACAAGGACGAGCCTCCGCCGCGCGCCACGGGCAGCGGCCAGACTCCGTCGGGGCCGGTCAAGCCCAATGTCGGGATCGCCGGGGCTGCCGGCTCGGCTGCGCCTGCGGCCGGCTCGGGGTCGGCGGCCGGCTCGGGGCCTGCGGCTGGCTCGGGGTCGGCGGCTGGCTCGGTGGCGTCTCAGCCGGCCGTGCCGCCGGCCGATGACCAGCCCCGCGCGCCCGAGGAGACGCTCAAGCTGACGTTCCCCAACGTGGTGGCCACGTTCTCGAGCTACTGCGGCGGCCTCAAGACCTGGCAGCTGACCGACAAACGCTACGAGCGCGACGGAACCAAGGGCGCGATCCTGCCCGAGAAGTCGCTGATGACGATGGTCGACCCGAGCGGCAAGCACGTCGCCGTGCCCGCCGACAAGCTGACCAACCTGCCCGACTGCGGCGCGTTCGACGTCAACTTCGCGTCGTCGACGTTCGTCGTGCCGCGCCACGCGGTGTGGACCGGCACACAGGTGTCGCCGACCGAGGTTCGCTACAGCTACGCCTCGCCTCAGCTCGACATCACCAAGACGTTCACGGTCACGCCGGACAAGTACCTCGTGCGCATGGTGGTCGCGGTCACCGTGCACGTGCCCGAGGGCACCGAGGCGCGCGAGCAGCTCGCGGTCAGCATGTACGCGTACCAGGATCCCGAGGGCCTCAAGGAAGGCTCGAGCCGGGTCGCCGCGCGGGTGTGGGGATCGTCGACGTTGCGCGACGGCACGCTGGTCCAGACCGACGTGGCAGGCGTGCTCGAGTGGCCGCGCACCGAGCCGGCGATCCAGTGGGCCGGGTTCGAGCACCCGTTCCTGCTGTCGGGCTACGCGCCGCGGCTCGCCGAGGGCGAGCACGTCGAGAAGCACACCTCGGCGTCGGACGGCACGAATGGCATGCCGCGCGGCTTCATGCAGACCTACCTGCTCTACCCGCCGGCGGTGATCCACCACGGCGACCGGCCGCTGACCAAGGAGATCGTCGGTTACCTGGGCCCGAAGAACTACGACGACCTCGCGACCGCGGATGCCAGCGCCGGCTTCCCGACCGGGTTCAGCACGGTCATCGACCTCGGCTGGTTCGCGTTCGTCGGCCGGCCGCTGCTGTGGCTGCTCCAGCAGTTCCACTCGTTCATCGGCAACTGGGGCGTCGCGATCATCCTCCTGACGGTCGTGGTCAAGCTCTTGACCCTGTACTGGACGACCAAGTCGATGCGGTCGATGAAGGCGATGGCCGCGCTCGCGCCGCAGATGAAGGCGCTGCAGGCCAAGTACGCCGACGACAAGCAGCGCCAGCAGGCCGAGACGATGGCGCTCTACAAGCAACACGGCGTCAACCCGGTCGCGGGCTGCCTGCCGATGCTGCTCCAGATGCCGATCTGGCTCGCGCTGTACAAGATGCTCGGCAACGCTGGCGAGCTCTACCAGCAGCCGTTCATCCCGGGCTGGATCACCGACCTGACGGTCAGCGACCCGTACTACGTGCTGCCGATCCTGCTCGTCGTGACGATGTTCGTGCAGGCGCGGCTGCAGCCGGCCTCGGTCGATTCGACGCAGCAGAAGTTCATGCAGTACGGTATGCCGCTGATGTTCGGCGCGTTCTCGTTCGTCATCCCGGCCGGCCTCACGATCTACATGTTCACGAACACCGTGCTGAGCGCGGTGCACTCGATCTACATGAACAAGTTCGACAAGAAGAGCCTCGAGATCGCGTCGCAGCTCCAGAAGAACAAGGACCTCGTCGCGGCGGAAGCTGCTGCTGCTACCTCGCCAAAGCCAGGCGGGCTGGGCACCGGATCGATCAAGAGCGGTGCGGGCAAGAGCGGCGTCGCCAAGAGCGGCGTCGCCAAGAACGGCGTCGCCAAGGCCAAGCGCGTGATCGACGCCAAGGCCACCGAGGTGGCGCCGGCCGAGGCCAGCGCGGCGCGCGACGACGGCGATGACGGCGATGACGGAGACGACGACGCGGCGGATCCCGCCGGTACGTCGGGCGCGGGACCCGCGCGCGATCGCCCACGGCGCAAGAAGCGCAGGAAATAGGTTATGGAGGCAGCTGTGACAGAAACGACCGCGGACCGCGAAGACCTCGCCGAGAAGGCGAGCGAGTTCTTGCTGGGTGTGCTCGAGCGCATGGGCATCTCGGCCGACATCGACATCAAGGATGACACCGACAAGACGGTGCTGGAGATCCAGACCAAGGACACCGAGCTGGTGATCGGCCGGCGCGGCGTCGTCATGGACGCGCTGCAGCACCTGGTCAACAAGGTCGTCTACCGCGATCGCACCGGGGACCGCACCAAGCCGCTGGTGGTCGACGCCGGCGGGTTCCGCGACAAGCAAGTCGAGCGGCTGCGCTCGATCGCGCAGAAGATGGGCGAGAAGGCGCTGCAGACCAAGCAGATCGTCGAGCTCCAGCCGATGACGCCGCACGATCGCCGGATCGTCCACATGGCGATCGCGGAGATCCCGGGGCTGTCGAGCCGCAGCGAGGGCGAGGGCGAAGATCGCCACATCCTCGTCGTGCCGGCCGGCGCCGAGTAGCGCCGCCGAGTCGGCCGAGTCGGAAGTTCAGGGGCGATGACGCCAGCGGATCCGCAGGAGCCTGGCGTGGAGCCGCTGCGATGACGTCGCCGCCGCCCGGCCGCCACCCACCGTCCGATCTTGCTGCGGTGCCGGAGGCGGGGCGAGATGTGCTGGAAGGGAACACGCTCGCGGCTGCGGCTCAGGCCGGCGGCTCAGGCGTCGGTGGTGCGGCGAGGGAGTCGAAGCGGGATGCGCTGGCGGGGGACACGCTCGCGACGGCCGCGGGGGTCGGTGGTGCGGCGAGGGAGTTGGGGCGGGATGCGCTGGCGGGGGACACGATCGCGGCGATCGCGACGGCGGCCGGGGTCGGTGGTGCGGCGAGGGAGTCGGAGCGGGATGCACTGGCGGGGGACACGATCGCGGCGATCGCGACGGCGGCCGGGGTCGGCGGGGTCGGTATCGTGCGGCTGAGCGGGCCGTCCGCGATCGCGATCGCCGCGGCGGCGCTTGGAGTCGCGGCCGGCGCGCTCGACCGCCGGGTCCGGGTCGGCTGGGTGCGCGACGCCGCCGGCCGCGCGATCGACCAGGTGCTGGCGTTCGCGATGCGCGCGCCGGCGTCGTTCACCGGGGAGGACGTCGCCGAGCTGCACGGCCACGGCGGGCCGCACAACCTTGCGCGGCTGCTGACGAGCGTCGTCGAGCGGGGCGCGCGGGTCGCCGAGCCTGGCGAGTTCACGCGGCGCGCGGTCGCGAACGGCAAGCTCGATCTGATCCGCGCCGAGGCGCTGCTCGAGGTGATCCACGCCGGCAGCGAGCGCGCGTGGCGGCTCGCGCAGGCCAACCTCGGTGGCCGGCTCGGGGACGAAGTCGCGGCGCTCGAGCGGCGAACCCTGGCCCTGCTGGCCGAGCTCGAGGGCTGGATCGATTTTCCCGACGAGGATCTCGAGCTCGCCAGCGCCCGCGTGATCGATGACGAGCTCGCCGAGCTCGCCGCGGCGTGTGGCCGGCTCGCCGGCGGGTTCCGCCACGGCCGCGCGGTGAGCCAGGGCATCACCGTCGCGCTCGTCGGGCCGGTCAACGTCGGCAAGTCCTCGCTGCTCAACGCCCTCGTCGGCCGCGAGCGGGCGCTGGTCGCGGCGGCCCCGGGCACCACCCGCGACTGGCTCGAGGTCGCCGACGTCTGGCACGGCGTCGCGGTCACCTTGATCGATACCGCCGGGTTGCGCGCCACCGATGATCCGCTCGAGCAGCGTGGCATCGAGCTCGGGGAGTCCCGCGTAGCTTCGGCGGACGTCGTCGTCGTCGTCAACGACGGTACCGCGCCGTGGAACGCCAGCGCTCGCTACACCGGCCGCGCGGTGCTCGTGCGCAGCAAGGTCGACCTGGACGGCGTCCGACCGGGTGGCGCGGTGATCGAGACATCGTCGGCGACCGGGCAGGGCCTCGATGCGCTGCGGGCCCGCGTGCTCGAGGTCGCCGGGGTCGCCGATCGGGAGGGCGGCGAGCAGGCGTTCGTGACGACCGTGCGCCAGCAGGCGCTCGCCGCGACGGCGGGAGCTGCACTGACCGCGGCGCGCTCGGCACGCCAGGCAGCGCGGCCGCCCGAGATCGTTGCGGTCGAGCTGCGCGAGGCGGTTCGGTCGCTGGCGCAGCTGCGCGGGGTCGAGGTCGGCGAGCGCGTGCTCGATGAGGTGTTCGCGCGGTTCTGCATCGGCAAGTAGCACCGGCGCGCGCGGGTCGAGATCTCCTCGAGAAATGATCGCCGGCGCTTTGCGTCGCGGCGCCCGTGGCTATAGTTGCTGCCGGATCTGTATCGTGAGCCTGGACGACGAAGCACGAGCCGAGCTCCGCGGGCTGGCGGATACGCATCGCCTGCGCGTCCCGCGGATCGTCGATGGCGCACAGGGCCCGTTCGTGGTCCTCGACGGTCGCTCGGTCATCAACTTCGCGTCGAACGACTACCTCGGTCTCGCGGGCGATCCGCGGCTGGTGCGGGCGGCCGCCGGCGCGCTCGAGACCGGCGGGACCGGCGTCGGTGCGTCGCGGTTGATCGTCGGGAACCACCGCGAGCACGTCGAGCTCGAGGCCGCGGTCGGCGACTGGCTGCGGGTCGGTGGCGTCCGGTTGTTCAACGCCGGGTACGCCGCCAACGTCGGCGTGCTGACCTCGCTGCTGCGCGCGGGCGACGTCGTGTTCTCCGACGAGCTCAACCACGCGAGCATCATCGATGGCTGCCGGCTGTCGCGCGCCGAGATCGCCGTGTTTCCGCATCGCGACTACGCATCGCTCGCGTCGGCGCTCGCGGTTCGCGCGTCGGCGCGACGGCGGATCGTGGTCTCCGAGTCGCTGTTCTCGATGGACGGCGACCTCGCCGATATCGAACGGCTCGCCGCGCTCTGCAAGCGCCACGATGCGGCGCTCGTGCTCGACGAGGCGCATGCGGTCGGAGCGCTCGGCCCCGAGGGCCGCGGGCTCGCCGCCGAGCTCGGTGTCGTCCCCGACGTGGTCGTCGGGACGTTCGGCAAGGCGCTCGGATCGTTCGGGGCGTTCGTCGCCAGCTCGCGGGCGATCGCCGACCTGCTGTGGAACCGCGCCCGGCCGCTCGTGTTCTCGACCGGCTTGCCCCCGAGCGTGCCGGCGGCGTCGCGGGCGGCGCTCGCCATCGTCCGGGGTGCGGAGGGCGGTGACCGCCGCCGCATCCTCGCCGGTCACGCGCGCCGGCTGCGCGCGCTGATCCCGCGGGCCGGTGGCGGCTCGACCAGCGCGATCGTGCCGTTCGTGATCGGCGCCGATCAGGCCGCGATGACGTGCACCGATCAGCTGCTCGACGCCGGTCTGTTCGTCCAGGGCATTCGCCCTCCGACGGTGCCGCCGGGCACGGCGCGCCTGCGCGTCGGTCTCAGCGCCGCGCATACCGAGGCGCAGCTCGAGCGCCTCGGCACCGCCCTCGATAACGCTCTGCGTCAACAGGAGTCGGTATGCCAGACCTGAAGCAGCTCGACCGCCAGACGTCGCGTCGCCCCCGGGCGCGGCCGGCGCCGGCGTGGTCGGTATGCCAGACCTGAAGCAGCTCGACCGCCAGGTCATGTGGCACCCGTTCACCCAGATGGCGGAGTGGGATCCGCTGGTGATCGCCGCCGCCGACGGCAACTACCTCATCGACGGCAACGGCCGGCGCTACTTCGACGGGGTCAGCTCGCTATGGTGCAACCTGCACGGCCACCGTCATCCGCGGCTCGACCGCGCGCTGCGCGATCAGCTCGAGCGCATCGCGCACTCGACGTTCCTCGGCTTGACCCACGAGCCTGGTATCCGGCTCGGCGCCGCGCTGCTCGAGGTCGCGCCGTCCGGCCTGACCCGCGTGTTCTATTCGGACTCCGGCTCGACCGCCGTCGAGATCGCGCTCAAGCAATCGTTCCAGTACTGGCAGCTGCGCGGCCGCTCGTCGAAGCAGCGCTTCCTTCGCCTCGACGAGGCCTACCATGGCGATACGCTCGGCTCGGTCGGCGTCGGCGGCATCGAGCTGTTCCATCGGATCTTCGGGCCTCTGCTGGTGCGGAGCATCGCGCTCCCGACCCCGGCGGGCACCGACGGCGACGCGGCGCTCGCGGCCCTCGAGCACCAGCTCACGAGCCACGCCGACGACATCGCCGCGTTCGTGCTCGAGCCGCTCGTGCAGGGCGCCGCGGGCATGCTCGTTCATCCGCGTGGCTTCCTCGCGCGCGCAGCCGAGCTGTGCCGGCGTCATGGCGTGCACCTCATCGTCGACGAGGTCGCGACCGGTTTCGGCCGCACCGGGACGCTGTTCGCGTGCGAGCAGGAGCGGGTGGCGCCGGACTTCCTCTGCCTCGCAAAGGGCGTCTCCGGCGGCTACCTTCCGCTCGCAGCGACGCTGACCACCGAGGATGTCTACGCGGCGTTCCTCGGCAAACGCGAGGAGCTGAAGCAGTTCTTTCACGGTCACACCTACACGGCCAACCCGCTCGCATGTGCGGTTGGCCTCGAGTCGCTGGCGCTGCTCCGCGAGTCCAGTCTCGACAACGCACGCTCGCAGCTCCCACACGTCAGCGCGGCGCTGCAGCGAATCCACCTGCTCCCCGGGGTGCAAGAGATCCGGCAGTGCGGCTTGATGATCGGGATCCAGCTCGTCGCACAGCCAGGCCGCTTCCTCGGGGCCGAGGTCTGCGATCGCGCTCGTTCGTACGGCGTCATCCTCCGGCCGCTGGGTGACGTCGTCGTGTGGATGCCGCCGCTGACGATCCAGCCGCGCGATCTGGAGCTCCTGGAGCAGGCCACCACGGCCGCGCTTCGGGAGACGATCCAGTGACCATGGCTCCCGGCTACTTCGTCACCGGCACGGATACCAACGTCGGAAAGACCTTCGTGACCTCGGCGCTGGCTCGCCGGGCCACGGAGCTAGGCCACAAAGTCTTCGCCTTCAAGCCGATCGAAACGGGCTGCATGCTCGGCCCCGAGGGCCACTATCTCGGAGCGGATCAGGAGCAGCTCGCTCGCGCGGCCGGTGACTGGCAGCGCGATGATCTCCGGGGCCTCTACCGCTATCCCCTCCCGGCTGCGCCATCCGTGGCTGCTGCGGCTGCTACCTCCAGCATTGACCTGGGCCTTGTGGTTGCTACGGCCCGCCGGGGCCCCGAGTTCGGCGCCTCGTTCACCCTCGTCGAAGGTGCTGGCGGTTGGCGCGTGCCGATCACCGACGCCGCGGATATGAGCAACCTCGCGCGCGATCTCGATCTTCCCGTGCTCGTGGTTGCCCGCGCGGGCCTCGGAACCATCAACCACACCTTGCTGACCATCGAGGCAATCCAGCGTGACGGCCTTCGCCTGGCGGCCGTCGTGCTCTCTCAGCACCCGGACGAGCCACGCCCCGACAGCAACCGCGAACAGATCCTGCGTCGCTGGCCGGGGCGTGTCCTCATCCTCAGCTCCGACCCCTCAGTCCTCGAAGTCCTTCTCCCGAGCCCCTGACCGCTTTGATGGCAGAAGGGACTCCAAGGGCCTTTCGTCGAGTGGTTGCAAGAGCGAGAGGATGTTCCACGTGGAACGTTTCTGATGGCTGGGTCTCCGTAATCT
>DATBBB010000584.1:0-20160 GCA_036271215.1 Kofleriaceae bacterium
GCCGGATCGGCGGGGCTCGCCGGGTCCACTAGGCTTGTAAGGCTCGCCAGGTCCGCCGCGCTGCTGCCGCCGCCGGTGCTCACCGCGATCACGCTCGCCGGCTCGAGCTGGGCCCGGCGCGACGCCGCGACCAGCGCCACCACCGCCTCCGCGGTCAGGCCGCGCGTGGCCACCGTCACCGCGGCCTCCGGCAGCGGATGCAGCCGGAACGCCGCCGCCGCGACCAGCCCGAGCGTGCCGAGCGAGCCGCACGCGACCTTGGGTAGATCGAACCCGGCGACGTTCTTCACGACCTTGCCGCCGCCGTGCGCGAGCTCGCCGTCGGCGCGGATCAGCGTGACGCCGATGATCAGGTCGCGCACGGCGCCGTGGCGCGCGCGCAGCGGTCCCGACGCGCCGGTCGCCACCAGCCCGCCGACCGTCGCGCGCTCGGGCCACGGCGGATCGAGCGCGAGCCGCTGGCCGTGCGCGCCGACCGCGGCCTGCAGCGCGGCGAGCGTGCACCCGGCCTCGGCGATCACCACCATGTCGGCGGGCGCGTGCTCGAGGATCCGCGCCATCCGCTCGGTCCGGACCACGGCGTCGAGCCCGGCCGGCGCTGCCCCGAGCCCGAGCGCGGTGCCGCCGCCGACGAACCCGAGCCGCAACCGGTCGCGCGCCGCCCGCGCCATGACCTCGGCGGCGTCCTCGATCGACGCCGGCGCGTACGCCATGCGCGGCCGCACCCCGGCGATCACATCGCCGTCGCGAACGGCGACCTCGGCCGTGCCCGGTGCCGTCATCCCCGGCGCCGTCGTGCCCGGTGCGGCCGTGCCCGGTGCGGCCGTGCCCGGCGCCGTCGTGCCCGGCGCCGTCATCCCCGCCCCGCGAGCCCGGCGCGCTCGGTCGCGTGCGCGACGTAGACGCCCGGCCGGTCGCCGCACAGCCGCGGTGTCGGGAACACCTTGCCCGGGTTCATCCGGACCTCGGGGTCGAACGCGCAGCGCACCAGGTTCATCGTCGCCAGATCAGCGTCGGTGAACATCTCGGTCATGTACATCGCCTTGTCGGCGCCCACGCCGTGCTCGCCGGTGATCGAGCCGCCGCTCGCCACGCACAGCTTCAGGATCTCGCCGGCGGTGTGCTCGGCCAGCGCCTCCTGCCCCGGGATCGCGGCGTCGTACAGCACCAGCGGGTGCAGGTTGCCGTCGCCGGCGTGGAACACATTCGCGATCCGCAGCCCGCTCGCCGTCGCGAGCGCCGCGATCGCGCGCAGCACCTTGGCGATCTCGGACCGCGGGATCACGCCGTCCTGCACGACGTAGTTCGGGCTGATCCGGCCGACCGCCGCGAACGCGCTCTTGCGGCCGCGCCACATCGTGTCGCGCTCGGCGGCGTCGCGCGGCACGCGGATCTCGATCGCCCCGGCCTCGCGCGCCAGCCGGTTGGCCTCGGCCGCGGTGTGCTCGACCTCGGCGATCGGGCCGTCGACGTCGATCAGCAGCGCCGCGCCGACGTCGGGCCAGTCGACCCCGGTCGCCGCCACGATCGCGACGATCGCGAGCCGGTCCATCATCTCGATCGCGGCCGGCACGATGCCCGCGGCGATGATCAGCGACACCGCGTTGCCGGCCTCGTCGGTCGACGGGAACGTCGCGAACAACGTGCGGGTCGCCTCGGGCCGGCGCAGGATCCGCAGCACGACCTCGACGACCACGCCGAGCGTACCCTCGCTGCCGACCAGCGCGCCGCGCAGGTCGTAGCCGATCGGATCGGCGATCGGGCCGCCGAGCTCGACCACCGCGCCGTCGGGCAGCACCACGGTCGCGCCGAGCACGTGGTTGGTCGTGAAGCCGTACTTGAGGCAGTGCGCGCCGCCCGAGTTCTCGGCGACGTTGCCGCCGATCGTGCAGACCTGCTGCGACGACGGATCGGGCGCGTAGTAGTAGCCGTGCGGCGCGAGCCGCTTCGAGATCTCGAGGTTGATCACGCCGGGCTCGACCCGCATCCACTCGTTGGCGAAGTCGATCTCGATGATCCGCTTCATCCGCGACAGCCCGAGCACCATGCCGCCGGGCACCGGCATCGCGCCGCCCGAGAGCCCGGTCCCCGAGCCGCGCGGCACCACCGGCACGCCGGCCTCGTACGCCAGCCGGACGACCGCCACGACCTCGTCGCGCGTCGCCGGCAGCACGACCACGCCGGGCTGCGCGCGAAAGCTGGTCAGCCCATCGCACTCGTAGGTCCGCAGCTCGTCGGGCCGCCAGATGCAATTGCGCTCGCCGACGATCGCGGCGAACCGTTCGATCTGGGCCGCGTCCATGCGCCGCCAGCCTACACCCGGCGTGCCGATCAGCGCTGGTGGACGTAGATCTCGTGCTGCGGCACCGGGATCGTGATGTTGTGGAGCCGGAACGCGCGGTCGATCGCGAACCGCAGGTTCGACGACACCAGCGCCTCTTCCTTGGCCTCGGGGATCCACGCGGTCAGCGCGAGCTGGATCGCCGAGTCGCCAAACCCGTCGTGCCGCACGTCGGGCACCGGGGTGGCCGCGACCTTGGGCTCGGCGGCGGCGAGCTCGAGCAGGATCTTGGTCACGAGCTCGAGATCGGTGCCGTAGGCCACGCCGATCCGGATCCAGATCCGCCGGGTGTGGGTCGGCTGCGAGTGGTTGATCACGGTGTTGGTGATCAGCGACGCGTTCGGTACGATCACCGTGAGCCCGTCGCGCGACACCACGTGGGTCGCGCGCAGCCCGATGTCCTCGACCGTGCCGAGCACGCCGGCGACGTCGATGAAGTCGCCCTTGCGGACCGGGCGCTCGATCAGCAGCAGCAGCCCCGAGATGAAGTTCTCGGCGAGCTTCTGCAGGCCGAACCCGATGCCGACCAGCAGCACCGCGCCGCCCGCCATCACCGCGCTGGTGTTGATCCCGACGGTGCTGAGCGCGACGATCACGCCGATCGTCATGATCGAGTAGCGCAGCATCTTGCCGATCGCGAACCGCAGGCCCTGATCGAGCCCGCGCATGACGAAGATCTTGTCGATGCTGCGGCCGATGATCGAGCCGATGATCCGGGCGACCACGACGATCACGATCGCGGTCAGCACGGTCAGCGTCGTGACCGGCGTCCCCGACAGGGTGAGGATTGGCGTGCGGAGGTAGTCGAGCAAGGTGTCCAGCATCGTGCCCTGCGCTCCACGATAAGACGCGCCGCGGCGAAGCGCCTCGTGTCGACAGGCTAGTTTTGCTGCGTTATCTCGATTACAGGACGGCTGGCGCGCAAAATTACAGCTGTAGGTCGGCTCACCGTTTTACCCACTGTACTACCCGGGGAACGCTGTCTTCCGGAGGCCGGCTCCGTCGAACGCTCGCCCACATCGGAGCCGAGGTCACACCTCGCGTATCTCGCGTGCGGAACAAACCGGTTCGACTCGCTTTCTTTGCGGACAGCGCGTTAACGTCGCAAAGTTCCTGGCCGGGTGGCCAAGATTCGGCCATCGGCGGTTTCTCACTACATAAGTAGAAGGGTCAGTTATGTCCGACTCGTTTCGTCCCGAGACGCTCGCACTGCATGGTGGCCAGTCCCCCGATCCGGTGACGGGCTCGCGCGCGGTCCCGATCCACCAGACGACGTCGTTTCAGTTCAAGGATTCAGAGCACGCTGCGAACCTGTTCGCGCTCAAGGAGTTCGGGAACATCTACACCCGGCTCATGAACCCGACGACCGACGTGTTCGAGAAGCGGATGACCGCGCTCGATGGTGGGGTCGGCGCGCTCGCCGTGGGCAGCGGCCAGGCGGCGACCACGCTCGCCCTGCTCAACATCGCCCAGGCCGGCGACGAGATCGTCTCCGCCGACAACCTGTACGGTGGCACCTACAACCTGTTTCGCCACACGTTCTCGCGGCTCGGCATCAAGGTCCACTTCGTGCCGTCGCACGATCTGGGCGCGTTCGAGCGCGCGATCGGCCCCAAGTGCAAGGCGGTCTACGCCGAGTCGATCGGCAACCCCAAGCTCGACGTCACCGACCTCGAGCCGCTGTCCAAGCTCGCGCACGCCAAGGGCGTTCCGCTGATCCTCGACAACACGGTCTCGCCGTTCCTGCTCCGCCCGTTCGACCACGGGGTCGACATCGCGGTGTACTCGGCCACCAAGTTCGTCGGCGGTCACGGCACGTCGATCGGCGGCGTGATCGTCGATAGCGGCAAGTTCAACTGGAACAGCGGCAAGTTCCCGCTGATCTCGGCGCCCGACCCGAGCTATCACAACCTCGAGTTCATCCAGGCGCTCGCGCCGATCGGCAACATCGCCTACATCATCAAGGCCCGCGTCACCCTGCTGCGCGACATCGGCGCGGCGTTGTCGCCGTTCAACTCGTTCCTGTTCCTGCAGGGGCTCGAGACCTTGCACCTGCGCATGGAGCGTCACTCGGCGAACGCCCTCGCGGTCGCCAAGTGGCTCGGCACCCACAGCAAGGTCGCGTGGGTCAACTACCCCGGCCTCGAGTCGAGCCCCGAGCACGCGCGGACCAAGAAGTACCTGCCGCGCGGCGCGGGCGCGATCGTCGGGTTCGGCGTCAAGAGTGGCCTGACCGGCGGCCGGACGTTCATCGACTCGCTCAAGCTGGTGTCCCACCTGGCGAACGTCGGCGACGCGAAGACCCTCGCGATCCACCCGGCGACCACGACGCACCAGCAGCTCAGCCCCGAGGAACAGCGCGCCACCGGCGTCACCCCGGACCTCATCCGGCTGTCGGTCGGCATCGAGCACGTCGACGACGTCATCGCCGACCTCGATCAGGCGCTCGCTCGTACCTAGGACTACCCGGGGCCGGATCCGTCCGTCGTTCGCATCGTCACCTCCTCACCCTCACCAGCGGAGCCATCCATGGCCATCGTCCTTCCCGAAGGGCATCCACGCGCGGATCTCGCAGTCGCCGAGAGTGACACCGAGAAGGGAGCCGAGAAGGGGATCGAGAAGGGAGCCGAGAAGGGGATCGAGGACACCCAGGACCGGCCGCGCGTCCGCATCGGCATCATCAACATCATGCCGCGGATGGAGGAGTACGAGGCGAGTTTGCTCGCGCCGCTGGCCGATCACGACGAGCTGGTCGAGCCGGTGTTCGTGCGGCTGCGCACCCATGGCTACGGTAGCAGCGATCACACTCACCTCGATCGGTTCTATCAGGAGTTCGATCGCGTGATCGCCGGTGCGCCGCTCGATGGCCTGATCGTCACCGGTGCGCCGGTCGAGGAGCTGCCGTTCGAGGAGGTGCATTACTTCCGCGAGCTCGAGGCCATCCTGCGCTACGCGCGCGGCCACATCGCGGTGACCCTGGGGCTGTGCTGGGGCGGGATGGCGCTCGGCAAGCTGCTCGGGATCGGCAAGCGCGCGCTGCCCCGCAAGCTGTTCGGGGTGTTCGAGGATCAGGTGCTGGTGGGAAGCCACGATCTGGTTCCGCCGGGCGCGTTCCCGTGTGCGCACAGCCGGCACTCGGGGGTGGTCGAGGCCGACGTCGACGCGGCGGTGCGCGATGGCATCGTCCGGCCGCTGTCGCGCGGCGCGCAGAGCGGCACCACGCTGTTCGAGACCACCGACCGGCGCTACGTCGCGCACCTGGGGCACCCCGAGTACAACGGCGAGCGGCTCGCGTTCGAGTGGGTGCGCGATCGCGCCCTCGGCCGGCGCGATGTCCACCCACCGACCAACTTCGACGCCGATGCGCCGGTGACGACCTGGCGCGGCCACCGCCACGCGCTGTTCGGCGGCATCATCCGTCGCGCGCAGCAGGGTCAGTCGCCGGTCGTATCCGCCGCCGTGCGCCGCCGGGGCGACGACGATTCGACGTCGCCGATCCAGTACTGCCCGTAGCGGCGCTTGACCCCGAGGCGGCGAGCTTCGCCGGGTCGAGTCAAAGGTCGGCTGATCATCCAAAGATCGGCTGGTCGTCCCAAAGATCGGCTGGTCGTCCAAAGATCGGCTGGTCGTCCAAAGATCGGCTGAGATGACCTGGATCGCAGCGCGGCGATCAGCTCAGCCGAGCTCCGGGGGTAACCTTTCCACATGCCGCGCATCCTGAGCCCCGCCGCGTTCCGCTCGCAGCCGTGGAAGAACGGCGGTGGCGTCACCCACGAGATTGTCCGCTGGCCGGACACCGGAACCCGGGCCGGCGATGCCACCGGCGCCGACTACGACATTCGCATCAGCATCGCCGATGATCGCACGCCGGGGCCGTTCTCGCGGTTCGCCGGCTATCGCCGGTGGTCGTTCCTCGCCGGCGCGGCGCCGATCGTGCTCGACGTCGCCGGTGTGCGCCACGAGTTGACCGTGCTCGGCGATCACATCGACGTCGGCGGCGACGTCCCGATCGCATGCGAGCTCCCGGCCGGCCCGACCCGGCTGCTCAATGTCCTCGTTCGCCACGGCGTCGACGCCGTGGTCGGCCACGGGCCGTGCCCGCAGCCGATCCGGTTCGCGTTCGCGCTCGAAGCGCTGGCCTGGTTGCCCGAAGGCCACGCGGCCGTATTCGACCCACCCGAGCCCGCCACCCTTGCGCGCCACACGGTGTGGCTACGCTGAAAAACAACCCACCCCTGTCCGTTGCCGACGCTGCCCAACTACCCCACGCCGCCCAACCCACTCCTCCTCCTCCTCGCCGCCCAACCCCGCACCCTCACGCCGCCCAACCCCGTACCCTCACGCCACCCAACCCCGCACTCTCACGCCGCCCAACCCCGTACCCGACCACTCCCAACGCCGGCAACAGACCCCATTTCTAAAAAAGACGATGTCGGATGAGCGGTGGCCACGGCGCCTTAACCAGCGCGGTGGAACCCTCATCTCGAATCGATAGGGCGTGCTGGGCAGCCGATGTGAAAGCCGCCGGCGTTTTTTTCGCGATTTTCTTTCGGACCCCCCGCCTCCTATCCCGCCGGGGGTCCTATCCCGCCGCGGGTCGCGATGGTTGCGCTCGCCGGACCGTCATTCAGCCCCTTGCAGTCCTTGGCGCGAGGCTTGATCGAAAATCGATCGATGCAAGCGTGTTGGGGGTTACCGAAATCCGTATAGACCCAAGGAGAGATCTCATGATAACTATGACGGCTCCTAGCGTGGTCTCCTTCAGCAGCCAACGGAGGCGCTGCCGCCATGAGTGAGTTTGACGAGCGAATCCGCTCACTTCTCGCGGCGGGGGACATCGGACAGGCGACGACCCTGGCCTTGCGCGAGCTCGGCCCGGAGATCCTCGGCTTCCTCTCGGGCGTGCTCGGCAACGATGACGCGGACGAGGTGTTTTCCACCCTGAGTGAACGTTTATGGCGATCGCTCACTGGCTTCGAAGGCCGCTGCTCGCTTCGCACGTGGACGTATGTGCTGGCACGGCATGAGCTCGGCCGGTTTCGTCGCGGCATCCGGCGGCACGAAGATGGCCGGGTCCCGATCTCCGAGCTGCAGGAAGTCCTCGCCGCGGTGAAGACCCAGAACCGCTCGACCCTCGCGCGCGATCGCCGCGACACGCTCGAGCGGCTGCGCGACGAGCTGCCGATCGAGGATCGTACCTTGTTGATTCTACGCGTGGATCGCAACCTGTCGTGGGACGAGATCGCGCTGGCGTTCGCCGAAGACCCGGAGACGTTCGGCGACCACGATCGCCGGCGCGAGTCGGCGCGGCTCCGCAAGCGGTTCCAGCTGGTCAAGCAACGGTTGATGGCGCGGGCGCGTGCGGCATTCGCGAGCTGACTTGCGCCGGCGTTTGCCGCTTCGTGCCGCGGTCACAGAAATCGTCACTCGAACCTTCACATTCATCGAATGTGAAGGCCCTGTCTGAGGGAGCGTGATGGTCCCCTCCGATTCAGATGCCCTAGAGACCCTGCCGGCGCGGTGCGAGAGCAACGCGGACGGCGAGCACGAGCATGGCGGCGATGGTGACGGCGATGGCGAGGGCGAGCTCGACAGTGAAGCCGATGCCGTGCTGCGCGCGGTTGCCTTTGCGCCACCGCGCCGCGTGCCGAACAGCGTTGTCCCCGGCATGCGCTGGGGCGACGGCGACCGTTACATCATCGAGCGCCGGCTCGGCCACGGTGGGATGGGCACGGTCTACGCGGCCACCGACTCGGTGCTCGGGCGCAGCGTTGCGCTGAAGGTCCTCGACGCCACACCGGGTCAGGACGCGTCGCACCACGCGACGTTGCTCCGCGAGGCGCAGCTCGCCGCGCGGGTCGAGCACGAGCGGATCGCGCGCATCTATGACGTCGGGATGCACGAGGGGCTGGCGTTCGTGGCGATGGAGTACTGCCAGGGCGGCACGTTGCGCCAGTGGATGATCGGCCGCAGCGTTCCGCTGCCGGAGATCATCGGTGTGGCGCTCCAGATCGCCGAAGGCCTCGCCGAGCTGCACACCAAGGGCGTGGTCCACCGCGACCTCAAGCCCGAGAACGTCGGGATGACCAAGCAGGGCGGGCTCAAGTTGCTCGATTTCGGGCTCGCGCGCTACGCGGTCCGCCCGGCGGAGGACATCGGGTTGCCCGGGCGTTCCAGCTTCATCGAGGGCGTGAGCATCGCGGCGGCGTCGGGCACGCCGGGCTACATGGCCCCCGAGCAATACGAGGGTCGGCCGATCGACGCGCGGGTCGACGTGTTCGCGTTCGGCGTGATCCTGCACGAGCTGGTCACCGGCCAGCGGTTGTTCCCGGGCGCAACGATCGGCGCGATCTCGGAGGCCACGCTCGCGTGGCGGCCGGTGCTGCGCGGCGACGCCTGGGATGATCTGCCGGCCGGTGTGCGCGAGCTGGTCGCGCGCATGCTCGCACGCGAGCCGGATGCGAGGTTCGCCGATGGCTCGCGCGTGCTCGCCGCGCTCACCGCGCTCGAGATCGACGTGCCGTCGCAGGCGCGGATCAGCCGACTACCGTCGGCGACCGTGCAGACGATCGGCAAGGCGCCGACCCAGCGCGCGCTGCCACGTCACGTGCCGGTCCGGCTGCGATCCAGGCTGCCTGCGAGTGGCATCGGAGTTGCGTGTGCATGCGCTGCAGTCGTGCTGTTCATCGTCATGCGTCCAGGTCATCGCGCGCTGCCGCCGCCGGCGGCGGACATGGCGTTGATCAACGTCGGCACGCTCGAGGTCGGCCGCGACTTCCCCGAGATCGTCACCGAGTGCCACCAGCTCGGCGCCAGCTGCGATCCGAGCTGGATGATCATCGAGGCGCCACGAGCCCAGGTCACGGTCGCGCCGTTCTACCTGGACAAGACCGAAGTGACGAACACGCAGTTCGCGGCGATGTTGAATGAGCTTCGTGGTGTGCTCGCGGTGCAGGAGGACCAGGACCATCATGTCCCTCGCTTCGTTCACCGAAATGCAGCCACAGGCTCTGGTGACGAGGTGCTATACGATCTCGACAAGACGTACGCAGGTATCGAGCACATTCCTGAGGAAGGTTATCGGGTCAAGCCCGGTTATGAGTCGTTGCCGGTGTCGCAGGTCAGCTGGTATGGTGCGGCTGCATTCTGCGAGTGGCGCGGCAAGCGCTTGCCCTCCGAGGACGAATGGGAGGCCGCCGCGCGTGGCCGCGAGGACCGGCCGTTTCCGTGGGGCGACGCTGCGATGCGGTGTGGTGCGGTCGTGATTCCCAATGACGGACGGCTCGCGTTGTCGGCGGCGTGCCCCGAGAAGGTCCAGATGAGCCCGGTTGGCTCCGCGGCGCAGGACGTCACCCCCGACGGTGTGCATGATCTCGCTGGCAATGTCTCCGAGTGGACGTCGACGCCTTATTATCTCGGGCCGCGCGGTGGTTATGCCTCGCATCCCAAGCCCGACGCACCACGCACGTTCCGCGGCGGCTCGTGGGCACAATCGTACATGGCTCATCCGAGTGGGCGCAGCCGCCTGGCCCCATCGCTCATGGGCGTCAATATCGGGTTTCGTTGTGCGCAAGACGTAGCGAAGACAGATTGATATTCCGTCTACATAGGAATCGCTCATGGACAAACTAGCGACAAATCTTGCCCGTCGTTCCACGCCGAGCCCTGCAAACCGTCTGGCAGTCGCTTCGAGCCGCGGCCGGCGCAGGTCGACCACTCGTGGCGGCGCGAAGGCATCGCCCCAGCTCACGCTCACGAGGCTCACCGCGAGTGTCGAGCTGACGCCGCCGGTCGGATGCATGGCCACGGTCGTTCTGAAGGAGCATGCGCGCGACGAGAAGCATCGCTACTACATGTGGTGGATCGTGGTCGGTCGCAACGGTGAGGATGCGTTCTCGGTGCACTACAAGCACAACGGTGAGGACACGATCCGCTGCGACATTCCCGAAGGGAGTGTGATGTCGACGGTCGTGTTGCAGTCGGCGCTACGAGCGTTCTGGTCCAAGCAGGATCTCGAGCCCGATGGGACACCGATCATCGGCGGCGGTGGCACCGGCGGCACGGGAAAGTAGTCGGGGACTGGCCGGGGGAGTGGGCAGATGAGCTCAGCTCGATGGAACGTGTTGCTGTACGCGATTTCTGGTACTGACAGCGAGCACAGCTCGAACCTGGCTGCGATCGCGGAGATGCACGGCGCGCTGACCACCGATGACTGTCAGATCGTCATGCAGGTCCATGCGCCCGGCCGGACCACACGGTACTGGTTGTCGGCGGGGCACCCTGTACGAACGCAGGTGTTACCGCAGGTCGTCGACGCCAGCCGGCAGTCCTCGCTGACCAGCTTCCTCGACGAGGCCAACCGGACAATTCCGGCAGCGTCCACCATGCTGGTGCTGTGGGCGCACGCTGCCGGGCTCGATCACGTTCACTCGTATCCCAAGCAACCGCCGGACGGGCATCCGGCGGGCGCCAAGCTCGGAGGCCGCAGACAAGCGGCGCTGATCGCGCACAGCGCGGCGCTTGGCTACGAAGTACTGCGCGGTGGCGACGTCAAGCTGCCACCGCTCAGCGCGCGGAGCATGATCGAGCTGCCGGCCGCACGACACCCGGACCGCTACGGGTGCCAGTGGGGCCCCGATCCGAACTCCAAGGACTTCCTGACCAACGTGTCGATGAAGCAAGCGATCGCGGCGAGCGCGCGCGGGCGAGTCGACGTGCTCGCGCTGAACGCGTGCCACATGGCGGCCCTCGAGATCGCATACGAGCTGCGCAAGGTCGCGGATGTCGAGGTCGCGTCGCAGGTCTATGCGCGGCCGTGGCCGTACGGCGCGATCATTGCCGCGCTATCGCAGTCACCGGTGCAAACCGCGGAGCATCTGGCGCGGCTGATCGTATCCGCAGTCCACGCCGACATCGTGGCCGGCAAGCGCGATGACGCGGTGTCGGCCATCCGTGCCGGCGACTCGCTCGAGCAGCTTGCCGACGCACTCGATCCGTATGCCAAACGGGTCACCGCGCTGATCGATAGCAACTGGCAGGCTGTCCAGCATGCCGTCATGAACCAGGCCACGCGGCTGGACGACCCGTATCAGCTCGATCTGCTGTCGCTGATCCGCGTGCTCGGCAAGGGGGACCCGGACGCGGAGGCGGCCGCCAAGGTCATCGCCACCCGGCTCGATGCCGCGGTGATCGCCAATGCCGCCGACGCGGGGCATCCCGGCGTGCACGGGCTGTCGCTGTTCTGCCCCAGAGACACTCACGTCGACTTGATCGACGCCTATCAGGGGACCGACTTCCGGACCCACGCGTGGGCCAAGTTCCTGTGCAAGTTCCAGCGCCGGGCGGCCAGCTCGTAGCGCTGTCATCGCCGTCATCGCCGTCATCGCTGTCATCGCCGCTCGCGGCGAGCTATGTCACCGGCGCACAGTCAGCCAACGGCTAGCCTGGACCTCGGCTTGCAAACCTGGCTCGCCATGAAGATCCGAACCTGGCTGAAGCTCGCGTCCGTGGTCGGCACGGGGTTGATCGTCCGGAACATCCTGCGAAATCGCCGGATGATCGACGTCGCTGGAACCGTCGTCGTGATCACCGGTGGGTCACGCGGGCTCGGCCTGGTGCTCGCGCGCACGCTGATCGAGCACGGCGCCCGGGTCGCGATCTGCGCGCGCGATGCCGACGAGCTGGGGCGGGCGCGCCAGGAGCTCGAGCAGCTCGGCGGCGAGGTGTTCAGCGCCCAGTGCGACGTCACCGACCGCGACGACGTGCTGCGGTTCATGGCGAGCGTCGAGGACGACTTCGGCCCGATCGACATCCTGATCAACAACGCGGGCGTGATCCAGGTCGGCCCGGTCGAGCACATGACCGCCGACGACTTCGAGCACGCGCTGTCGGTCAACCTGCGCGGCCCGCTGCACGCGATGCTCGCGGTGCTGCCCGCGATGCGCCGCCGCAAGGCCGGCCGGATCGTCAACATCGCGTCGATCGGCGGCAAGGTCGCCATCCCGCACCTCGCGCCGTACTCGACCAGCAAGTTCGCGCTGGTCGGGCTGTCCGAGGCGATGCGCGCCGAGCTCATCAAGGACGGCATCTACGTCACCACGGTGTGCCCCGGGCTGATGCGCACCGGCAGCCCGCGCCATGGCCTGTTCAAGGGCAACCATCAGGCCGAGTACGCGTGGTTCACGATCGGCGACAGCCTGTCGGTGACCTCGATCAGCGCCGAGTCGGCCGCCGATCAGATCATCCGCGGGTTCGCGCGCGGCGATGCCGAGGTCACGATCTCGCCGCAGGCCAGGCTCGCGAGCCTGGTCCACGGCGTTGCGCCGGGCCTGGTCCAGGAAGCGCTCGGCGTGGTCGCGCGGTTCATGCCGGGGCCGACCGGGTCGCGCACCACGGTCGAGGGCAAGGACGCCGAGTCGGTGTTCGCGCCCTCGGTGCTGACCCGCCAGAGCGACGATGCCGCGCGCCGCAACAACGAGAACTGAGCTGCGAGTCCGCGAGCGGCGATCTGCCGCCGGATCGGCTTGGGCTATGGAGCTGAAGCGCCGCCACAATCGCCGCCCAGCCCGACGAAGATTGGCCGCTCCAGGCCGCCGGTGCTGCACGTGATGGCAGGTAGGACTTGTCGTACCGGAAGCTGGACTAGCCGGCGGGGGTGGCCACTGGAGTCGAGTGGCCTGACCATCGCGGTGTCCGTCTGTATCCAAGCACTTGGATCCGCAAGATTCACGAACTGGCGAGATCCTTGCTCAAGTCGCGCGGCATGCGCTCCAGCTGGATCCCGCTCGTCGGTCTGTTGACGGCTTGCTCCTCGGCCTCGGCCCCGAAGGAGATGACCAACCCGATCGATGACTACATCGAGGGTCTGCCGTACCTGGCGGTCGCCGACGCGGCGCTCACCCCTGGCATGCCGTCGGACGCGGCCACGGACGGCGACTACTCGTGCACCACCCAGCAGGTGACCGAGACCCAGCAGTACGACCGCGTGGTCGCGTACGCCGCGAACTCCGACTCGATGTATCCCGGCGCGATCGTCAGCGCCGACTCGGTGCTCACCGGTCTGTTCACCCAGATCGAGCTGCCGCGCGCGCCCGAGACGATCTCGGTCAGCCTCGAAAACCTCGCCGGCTCCAAACAGGCGATGGTGGCGGACGCGAGCCTGTCGGGCTATCGCGACGCGCTGTCGAGCATCCTCGACGCCGAGATCACCGGCTCGACCGCGGCGAACCTGTCGTCGGAGATCGATCAGGTCCACTCGGAGAACCAGCTCAACATGGCGCTCGGCGTCCAGGCGAGCTGGGGCCTGGGCATCGCCAGCCTCAAGACGAGCTTCGACTGGTCCAATCAGGACATCCGGTCGCGCTACGTCGTGCGCTACACCCAGGCGTACTACACGGTCGATCTCGACGCGCCCAAGTCGCCGAGCGCGCTGTTCAGCCCCGAGGTCACGCTCGCCGACGTCCAGGCCAAGATGGACCAGACCCGCCCGCCGGCCTACGTGTCGTCGGTGACCTACGGCCGGATGGTCGTGTTCACGTTCGAGTCGGAGTACTCGTCCGAGGAGATGTCGGCGGCGCTCGACTTCGCGTACTCGGGCGGCGTCGACGTCTCGGGCGATGTCTCGGTGACCTACAAGGACATCATCTCGCAGAGCAAGATCACCGCGTTCATCCTCGGCGGCGACGCCGGCACCGCGGTCCAGAGCATCGACAGCTACGACTCGCTGATCAGCTTCATCAAGTCCGGTGGCAACTACTCGCGGATGTCCCCGGGCGCGCCGATCGCCTACAAGCTGTCTTACCTCAAGGACAACTCGCCGGCGCGGATGTCGTTCACGACCGACTACGACGTCAAGAACTGCGAGCGCGTGTCGCAGCAGGTCAAGATCACGCTCAACAGCATCGCGGTCGACAACGCGGGCGGCGACGCCGGCGACGACCTCGAGCTGTACGGCACGCTGATCGCCGAGGGCACCAACATGCAGACCCTGTTCAACAAGGACTCGGACCACTACGTCACGGTCCACGAGGGCCAGATGGCCGGCGGCACCACCGCGCTCGCCGAGATCGTGCTGAACGTCAGCCCCAAGGCCGGCCAGGCGATCAAGCTCCACCCGAACATCTGGGACGCCGACGGCCCGCTCAACGGCGACGACAACATCGGCAACGACAACGACACCGTGATCATCCCGTTCGAGACCGGCTGGCGCAAGGACGTCACGATGACCCTGACCGGCTCGGACTCCAGCGTCCGGGTCAACTTCACGCTGACCCCGATCTGACCGCGGCCGGCCAGCGCAGAAGGTCAGTGCGGCCGGTCAGCGCGTGGGTGGTAGCGCGGCCGGTCAGCGCGAGAGGGTAGCGCGGCCGGTCAGCGCGACTGGTCAGTGCGGCGGGAGAAAGTGTAGCGCGGCGGATCAGTGCGAGAGAGTGTAGCGCGACTGGTCAGTGCGGCGGGTCAGCGCGAGAGGGTGTAGCGCGGTAGCGGATCCTTGCTGGGGCCCTGCAGCCAGCGCGCGTCGGGCTCCCAGGCGCCGTTGACCTCGCGCCGGCATCGGGTCTCGACGACGATCTCGTCCGGGTCGATCAACAGCAGGTTGTACTCGAGCGGATAGCCGGGCACCCACTCGCGGACCGGGGCGCCGAACGTCCCGGCGGTGATGATGTCGAGCTGGCGGCCACCGGCCGTCCGGTCGTAGCGGTAGAGCGACGAGTCCGCGCGGTGGACGTGACCGTGGAGGATCAGCCGGAACCCGGCGACCGCGAGCTGCTGCAGAAACCCGGCGTCGCGCAGCCGGGCGTCTTCGCTGCTGTGGACCGGATGATGAAACACGGCGATGCGCAGCTCAGCTGGCGCCGGCGTTGGCAGCCTGGTCAGCGCCCGGGCGAGCGCGCCGGCGTGGAGGCTCGCGCGATCCGGGAACTGGCGATCGATCTCCCACGCGGAGTTGAGGCCCAGGATGCAGAGCCCGGCCTCGGGGAGTTGGGTGATCGTGGCCTGGTCCTCGTACGCCAGCGGGTACGGCTCGCCCTTGACCTTCTCGTACAGCTCGGCGAACGGCGCGAACCGCTGGTGATAGGCTTCGTCATCGCGGACCTCGACGATCTCCGGGCCGTGCTCGACGTAGGTGCCGGGGACCAGCGTGCCGCGATACTGGGCGCGCCGCACCAGCTGGTAGGCGCTGTCGCCATGCGACCAGCTGACGTCGTGGTTGCCCGGGACGATCACGATCGCATGCGCCTTGAGCCCGAACCCGGACTTGAGCTGCTCGAGGAACAGATCGGCCGCGGCGTACTCGGCGGCGGTGGCGCGGTTGACCAGGTCGCCGGACACCACAAGGGCGTCGAGCTGATCGACGCCTTGTTGCCGCAGATCGGCCGCGAGCTGGGAGTAGGCGATGATCGATTGATCGGTCGTGGCGAAGTGCAGATCGGACAGGTGGAGCAGGCGGCGGACCGGCTGCTCGACGCGCGCGGTGCTCTGCATACTACTGCCACCGAGCACGCTCTGCGCGCTACTACCACCGAGCACGACGTTAGCGTGACCTGTGATCGGCCACAGCGGGCCGTCGGCCGGATGGAACGTCACGTGGCCATGGCCGCTGGCCTCGGCGAACTCGGTCCAGTCGAGCGCGCGGAGATAGAACGCGAGCTGCGGATCCTCCATCGTGAGCGTGCCGGTCGCGCGGTTGAAGTACAAGAGGCCCCGCAGGTCCGGATACTCATCGAAGCAGCGGCTCAGGTTGCTCTGCAGGAACCAGTCGAACACGGCCCCCAGGCCGGGGAACCGCAGCCGCGCGTCCTTGAGCGACACGAAGCCGTCCGGGCTGCGCGCCAGGAGCCAGAGCAGCGATAGCCCGGCGCCGCGCGGCGGCGGCTGGGCGTCGAACGCGGCGAAGTGCAGCATCGGGCTGCGATAGCGCGCCGCGAGCTCGTCGCGGATCGAGTTGATCACGTCCGCCGGGCCGCGCTCGATCTCGACCGTGTCCTGCTGGGTCTCGTAGACCCTGGCCTGCACCGCGGCGCGGTTGCACAGCAGCTGGGCGATGAAGAAGCTGCCGCCCGCGGTCAGCACGAACTCGTCGCGCCGGCGGAACCGGATGTTGGCGGCCTGCTCGCCCAGCACGATCAGCTCGGTGATCAGCGAGCTACGCTCCCAGTCGCGCTCGCGGTCGATCCGCATGATGCGGAACCGGCCGGCGAGGTCGGGCATGGTCTGGACCAGCGACGCGCCGAGCGGGTTGATCCCGATCAGCGTGACCTTGGCGCTCGACCGCGACTGATCCGCGAGCGCCTTCATGGTGAACGCGAGCGCCTGTAGATAGCGCCGGTCTTCGAGGTAGTGGAAGTCATCGATCACCAGCCAGCGCCGGTGCTCGGACCGGCGCAGCTCGTCGAGCGTGCGCTGGAGCTCGTCGAGCGGCGGCGGGCTCTGGCCGGCCCACCACAGCTGATCGCCCGGCGCGATGCCGAGCGCGTCCATCGCCTTGTGGATCGCGGTCGACTTGCCGGTCTTCGACGGTCCTTCGACGATCAGCCCGGTCCCCATCGTGCCGAGCTCGAGCTGGAGCTCGCGGAACTGCGGCGGCTCGACGAACGTGACCGTGGGCGGCCCGTTGAGCCGGAAGATCTCGTTGATCGACAGGACATTTTCGGTACGGCCGCGGCGAGCGGCATTGGGCATGGTCGCGGACTTGGGCTTGCTCGCGGCGAGCTCCTGCAGTGCCTGGATCACCTCGAGCAAGGCATCGTCGCGGTCGCGACGGGTGGCGATCGGCGTACCGTCCTTGGGCAGTACGATGGCGCTCCGGGCCCGCTCGGGCAGCTGCATCATGTCGACCGGCCGTATGATCACCAGCACGGTACGCACGCCCCGCTCGTCGAGCGCTTGGTGCAGCCGGCTAAGCCACGAGGGGCTCGCCAAGGCCGCCGGGCTGACCATGAACATGGCGATCCCTGCGCCGATCGCATGCTGGCGGACGAACAGCGGCTCGACCAGCTCCGATCCCATGGTGTGGTTGCCCAGCAGGCCCTGGCGCTCGAGGACGCTGGCGAGGCGCACCAGCTCGCGCGCGATGGACGCGTCCTCGTCGGCGTAGATCCACGAGACTGACACGGTCGACTGCATGGCAGGCAGGCGGCAGTGTAGCACCGGGTGCCGCGGTGAGCCGCTGGCGCGGTATGGTCGTTGCGTGGGGAACGACGTGCGAATCGATGTGTTGACCAGCGGGATCTGGCAGACCAACTCGACGATCGTGTCGCGCGCGGGGCGGTGCGCGGTGGTCGATCCGGCGTACTTTCCGCGCGAGCTCGACGCGATCGCGGCGCGGGTGCGCGAGCTCGGCGCGGCGGCAGCGGTGATCTTCACGCATGGCCACTGGGATCACGTGATGGGGCACACCGCGCTGCCCGGTGCGCCGGTCTACGTCAGCGCGGCGCTCGCCGAGGCGATCGGGCGCGACGATCCGAAGGCGGCGGAGTACCTGGCGGCGGCGCGTGAGTTCGACACGCGGTGGTACGTGCCGCGGCCGGATGGCTATCGCTGGCCGGCCGAGCTACGCGGGGTCGGCGAGGCGGAGCAGGCGGACTTTGACGGGATCGCGGCGCGCACGCTGTACCTGCCGGGCCACAGCCCCGATGGCCTCGGGCTCGTGGTCGAGGACGTGCTGCTGGTCGGCGACTACCTGTCGCCGTGCGAGATCCCGTTTGTCGACGACGCGGCGGCGTATCGCGCCACGCTGGTGCGGCTGCTCGCGGTGCTGCCGGCGATCCGCGAGGTGATCCCGGGCCACGGGCCGCGGCTCACCGCGGGCGAGGCAGCCGCGATCGCGCGCGCGGACCTCGACTACCTCGATCGCGTGCGCGAGGCTGCCGATCTCGAGGCCGCGCTCGCGGTGGCGCTGCCGCGCGCCGCGGACGTCGCCGGGATGGCCGATCACCACCGCGACAATTGCAAGATCATGCGCGGCCTGGCGCACTGAGCGCGTGGGCTGAGCGCTCGCAAATCAAGCTCGTTCCTGTACTCGCGTTGAGCGTTCGCTACCCGGCGGCCGGCGGCGCGAGCTCGATCGCGCACGCGGCGCGGCGGCGCAGGAACCCACGACGAGCGCCAGGAGCACCAGGGAGCGCACGCCAGCGAGCCACGCACCCGTCGTGCCACACCACGATGCGCGGCGAGCTGGTGATTTCACATGGCGGGCGGCGCGGGCGGTGACGCTGGCGCGCCACGGCGTATCGCGCGCGCGTCACTAATGCGCACGCCAGGTCAGGACGCCTTGATAGCGACTGATGCCTTGGCCGGTCTCCGGATCGAGCGTGCCCCACAGCAAGATCACCCCGCTCGCGCCGGCGTAGTCCTCGGTGCCCGAGGTCACGGTGTAGACGTCGACGTACTGCCCGGAGTCGAGGTTCCATACGCCGAGATCCTGGCCGACCAGTTCGCCGCGCGCGGTCGACAGCGTCAGGTTGCCGTGGAACCGGCTGACGTTCTCGCCGGGGATCTGCTCGTCCTCCATCGAGATCAGCGAGAAGCTGGACGTGCCGTCGAGCCGTCCGATCCAGTCGCTCTCGGTGCACAGCGACGGGCACGCCACGACCTCGGTGGTCAGCGTCCCGGCGACGATGGCATCTGGATGACCGTGTGCGGCGGCCAGCGATGGCCAGCCGGCGACGCATGCAACGAGCAGCGCGAGCGCGTGCCTCATGTTCCCTCCTGCATTCATCCATAGCGCTGGCGCGTGAACAAAACAATCAATAATAAATGTGTGTCAGTTGTGGACTATGAAGGATGATGATTGGAATCGCATGGTGACTCACGCTTTGCGACGGCGGCGTATGCGTTTTGCGACACGCGGCAAGATCTGCACAGACACCTCGCCTGAAAATTTCGTCGTGGCCGGCGGCGCGCGGGGTTTGTGTGGCCCGGGACGCGATAGTTCTACGACCCGTACATGAGGACCGCCGCGCGGTCGTCGTCGCGCGCGTACGCCGTCGTACGGTCAGTCGCCGTGGCGGTGCTTTTGGCCGTGCGGACCATGCGGCGCCGCGTGGTCGTCGTCGCGCGCGTACGCCGTCGTACGGTCAGTCGTCGTGGCGGTGCCTGTGGCCGTGCGGACCATGCGGACCGCCACGCGGATCATCAGGGCCGGGCGGGACCGGCAGGCCGGCGGGACCGGGCGGGCCGGGCGGACCGGCGGGGCCGCGCGCGCTGTCGGGCTGTGGATCGTCGGGGCCGCGGGGCTCGTCGCGGTCTTGGTCATCGCGGTCGGCGTGGTCGGCGTGGTCGCCGTGCGGCGCATCCGGGCCGTGCGGCGCATCCGGGCCGTGCGGCGCATCGGGACCGAGCGCCTCGAGCTCGGAGCGCAGCGCGCGGGTCTCGGCGGTCTGGCCGAAGTGCTTCTCGAATTCGTCGAGCTTGTGGCGCGCACCCTCGTAGTGCCGCTTGTTGCGCTCCTCGATGATCTTGTTCCACTCCTTGGCCTGCTTGCCGTCCTTGCCTGGCGGCACGGGCCGCGGCTCGGCGGGCGCGCTGCCGGCGTCGGCCGCAGCCGACGGGGCCGGCGCCACGGCCGGCACGCCGGGCGCGGCCGGATCGGCGCCGCGGCGAGCCACGGCGACCACGATCGCGAGCGCCACGGCGCCGCCGATCGCCCACGGCTTCCAGCGTCCCCGCGCGGGCGGGGCCGGCGCGATCGGCGCCACCGGGACCGGCCCGGACACCGCGGTCACCGGTGGCGCGATGCCGCCGCCGGGTCCGGAGCCGGCGGTCATCGGTGGCGCGATGCCGCCGCCGGGTCCGGAACCGGCGGTCACCGGCGGCGC
>DATBBB010000585.1:0-8311 GCA_036271215.1 Kofleriaceae bacterium
GCCTGCGCTTGCGCCGGCGATGGCGCCGCCCGCGCCCACGCCCGTGACCGACAAGCCCACCGCGCCGGCAGCCCGCGCGGACAAGCTGTCTGCACCGCCGTCCGCGGGCAAGCCGCAGGCCACGCCCGCGGGCAAGCCCGCTGCATCAGCCACGGCGCCAGCGCAGGGCACTACCGCCGCGCCGGCCTCGACCAAGGATCAGGCGTCGGCGGCGGCGCCTGCAAAGGAGCGCTGACATGCTCGCCAGGTTCTTTGCGAGTCGCCCGGTGTTCGCCTGGGTGATCTCGATCGTCATCATGCTCGCCGGCGCCGCGTCGATCCTGGCGCTGCCGGTCGCGCAGTACCCCGACGTCGCGCCGCCGAGCGTCAGCATCTCGGCCGGGTACACCGGTGCGTCGGCCGAGACCGTCGAGAACAGCGTCACCCAGGTGCTCGAGCAGCAGCTGACCGGGATCGACGGCCTTTTGTACTTCTCGAGCTCGTCGAGCTCGTCGGGGAGCTCGAACATCAACGTCACGTTCCGCCAGGGCACCAACCCCGACGTCGCCCAGGTCCAGGTCCAGAACAAGGTCCAGCAGGCGGTGCCGCGGCTGCCGCCGGCGGTGCAGCAGCAGGGCATCGTGGTGACCAAGGCGCAGACCAACTTCCTGATGATCGTCGCGGTCTACGACGAGTCGAACAAGTCGAGCGCGGGTGACGTCTCGGATTATCTGGCGAGCACGATGCAGGATCCGATCGCGCGCGTCGACGGCGTCGGCAGCATCCAGGTGTTCGGCGCGAGCTACGCGATGCGGGTCTGGCTCGACCCGGCCAAGCTGCTCGCCTACAGCCTGATGCCATCCGACGTCGAGAACGCGATCGCGGCGCAGAACGTCCAGGTCTCGGCGGGCAAGATCGGCCAGCAGCCGGCGCCCAAGGACCAGCAGCTCAACGCCACGGTGACCGCGCAGTCCAAGCTGCACACCGCGCAGCAGTTCCGCGACATCATCCTCAAGTACGACGTCTCGGGCGCCACGGTGCGGCTGAGCGACGTCGCGCGGGTCGAGCTCGGCAACGAGTCGTACGACGTCACGGTGCGGCTCAACGGCCACCCGGCGTCGGGCATCGCGATCTTGCTCGCGCCCAACGCCAACGCGCTCGAGGTCGCCAAGAACGTCAAGCAGGTCGCGCAGAACTTCGAGCGGATCATGCCGTCGGGCTGGAAGATCTCGTACCCGTTCGACAGCACGAAGTTCATCCGGCTGTCGATCGAGGAGGTCGTCAAGACGCTGATCGAGGCGATCCTGCTCGTGATCGTCGTGATGTTCGTGTTCCTGCAGAGCTGGCGCGCGACGCTGATCCCGGTGATCGCGGTGCCGGTGGTGCTGCTCGGCACGTTCTGCGTGCTGCGCGTGCTCGGCTACACGATCAACACGCTGACGATGTTCGGCCTGGTGTTATCGATCGGCCTCCTGGTCGACGACGCGATCGTCGTGGTCGAGAACGTCGAGCGGCTGATGCGCGACGAGCACCTGTCGCCGCTCGACGCCACGGTGCGCTCGATGAAGGAGATCACCGGCGCGCTGATCGGCGTGGCGACCGTGCTGTCGGCGGTGTTCCTGCCGATGGCGTTCTTCACCGGCTCGACCGGCGTGATCTACCGCCAGTTCTCGATCACGATCGTGACCTCGATGCTGCTGTCGGTGTTCGTCGCGCTGACCGTGACCCCGGCGATGTGCGCCTCGCTGCTGCGGGCGACCGCGCAGCACACCGCCCCGCGGCGCGGCCCGTTCGGCTGGTTCAACCGCGGGTTCGATCGGCTGACCCACGGCTACCAGGGCGGCGTGGCGCGCATGCTGAAGGGGCCGATCCGCTGGCTCTTGCCGTACGCGGTGATCGTCGGCGCGATGGCGCTGATCCTGGTCCGGCTGCCGACCGGGTTCCTGCCGCCCGAGGATCAGGGGATCGGGTTCGCGATCTGGACCCTGCCGTCCGGTGCGTCGCTGTCGCGGACCCAGGAGGTCTCCAAGGCCGTCGAGCAGCACTACCTCGGGGTCGAGAAGAAGAACGTCGACTCGATGTTCACGGTGTCCGGGTTCAGCTTCATCGGCGTGGGCCAGAACGCCGGCATGGCGTTCATCGAGTTCAGCGACTGGGACAAGCGCGTGGGCAAGGACAACACCGCCGCGGCGATCTCCAACCGCGCGACCGGCATGCTGCAGGCGGTCCGCGACGCCCAGGTGTTCGCGCTGACCCCACCGGCGATCCAGGGCCTCGGCCAGTCCGAGGGCTTCGACTTCGAGCTGCAGGCCACGGCGGGCACCGACCGCGCCGGGCTCACACGGGCGCGCGATCAGCTGATCGGGACGTCGGCCAAGAACCCCAAGCTGGTCGCGGTGCGGCGCGGCGACTTGCCGGAGACGCCCCAGCTCAACATCGAGATCGACCAGGCCAAGGCCTCGGCGCACGGGCTCGCGGCGACCGACATCGCCAACACGCTGTCCGCCGCGTGGGGTGGCGTGTACGTCAACGACTTCATCGATCGCGGGCGCGTCAAGCGCGTGTTCGTGCAGGGCGACGCGCAGTTCCGCAGCAAGCCCGAGGACCTCGACGCGTGGTACGTGCGCGGCCAGACCGGCGGCATGACCCCGTTCAGCGCGTTCGCCTCGACCCACTGGACGTACGGCGCCGAGACCCTGTCGCGCTACAACGGGCTCGCTGCGTACGACATCCAGGGCGCGGGCGCGCCGGGCGTCAGCTCGGGCACCGCGATGGACGAGATCGAGAACACGGCCAAGACCTTGCCCGGCACCACGTCGTCGTGGAGCGGGCTATCGTACCAGGAGCGGCTCGCGAGCGGCCAGACCTTGCAGCTCTACGCGATCTCGATCCTCGTGATCTTCCTGTGCCTCGCCGCGCTGTACGAGAGCTGGTCGGTGCCGTTCTCGGTGCTGCTGGTGATCCCGCTCGGTGTGGTCGGCGCGGTGCTCGCCGCCAAGTTCCGCGGGCTCGAGAACGACGTGTACTTCCGGGTCGCGCTGTTGACGACGATCGGGCTGGCGTCGAAGAACGCGATCTTGATCGTCGAGTTCGCCGAGGCGGCGTACCACCGCGGGGCGTCGCTGATCGACGCCGCGGTCACCGGCGCGCGGCTCCGGCTGCGGCCGATCGTGATGACCTCGCTGGCGTTCGTCGCCGGCGTGTTCCCGCTCGCGATCTCGACCGGCGCCGGCGCCAACAGCCGCGTGGCGATCGGCTCGGGCATCGTCGGCGGGACGTTGACCGGCACGCTGCTCGCGATCTTCTTCGTCCCGGTGTTCTTCATCCTCGTGCGCAAGCTGGTGCGCGGCAAGCGGCTGCCGTCGTGAGGCGCGCATCGCACGCGATCACCGGGCTGGTCGGGGCCGCGCTGGCCACGGCTGTCCTGGGAGCCGCCCTGGGGGTCGCCCTGGGAGCCGCCCTGGGAGCCGGTGGCTGCTACTCGATGGCGCCGAGCTACGAGCGCCCGGCGGCGCCGGTGCCGGCGAACCTGCCCGGTGGACCGCCGGGGAGCCAGCCGGCGGGGCCCGGCAGCGGTGCCCAGCCTGCGGCTGCGGTCCCGGTTCAGGCCTTCGTGCGCGACGCGCGGCTGCAGAAGATCGTCGAGCAAGCGCTCGCCCAGAGCCGCGATCTGCGCAAGGCCACGCTCAACATCGAGGCGGCGCGCGCGCAGTACCGGATCCAGCGCGCCCAGGCGCTGCCGTCGATCGACGCGATCGCCGGGGTGACCAGCACGCGGGCGATCGTCGGGCCCGGCAACAACACCGCCACGCTGACGACCTACTCGGTCGGCGCCGGCCTGGCGTCGTGGGAGATCGACGTGTTCGGCCGGCTCAAGAGCCTGTCGGACGCCAAGCTGCAGGCGTACTTCTCGACGATCGAAGCCGCCAGGGCGACCCGGGTCAGCCTGGTCGCCGAGATCCTGAGCGCGTACCTGACCCTGGCGGCCGACCAGAGCCGGCTCGCGATCGCGCGCGACACCGCCGCGAGCTCGAAGCGCACGATGGATCTCACCGAGCAGCTGGTCGGCGGTGGGACGTCGAACCGCGGCGATGTCTGGCAGGCGGCGACGGTCTACCAGCAGGCGCGCGCCGACATCGCGCTCTTGTCCGCGGCGATCGTCCAGGACCGCAACGCGCTCGAGCTGCTCGCCGGCGGCCCGGTCGCCGATGCGCTGCTGCCCGACGCGCTGCCCGCGCAGCTCGACTGGTTCGCCGAGGTCCCGGTCGGGCTATCGTCATCGGTGCTGCTCGACCGGCCCGACGTCCAGGCCGCCGAGCACGACCTGATCGCGGCCAACGCCAACATCGGCGCGGCCCGGGCGCAGTTCTTCCCGTCGTTGACCCTGACCGCGAGCGGCGGCCTGGCGAGCGCCGCGCTCGGCGCGCTGTTCTCGGGGCCGGCGGCGGTGTTCACGCTCGCGCCGGCGCTGGCGCTGCCGCTGTTCAACGGCGGGGCCAACCGCGCCAACCTCGACTTCACCAAGGCCCAGAAGCAGATCATGGTCGCCAGCTACGAGCTCGCGATCCAGACCGCGTTTCGCGAGGTCGCCGACGCGCTCGCCACCCGCGGCACGATCGAGGACCAGCTCGCCGCGCAGGTCGCCCTGGTCGAGGCGGCGAGCAAGAGCTTCGAGCTCGCCCAGGCGCGCTACAAGGCCGGCGTCGACACGTTCCTGACCACGCTGATCTCCGAGCGGGCGCTGTACGCGGCGAAGAGCTCGCTGGTCGCCACCCAGCTCGCCGCGCTCGGCAACCGGGTCACGCTGTACCGCGTGCTCGGCGGCGGCCTCAAGTAACCAGGGGCGGCCCCAGGGGGCTCGGGGCTCAGGCCGGGATGTTGGTCGGCGGGCGGCGGCTGCTCAGCTTGTGCGCCATCGCCCGGGGGTGCTCGCGGATCTCGTAGTCCTCGCCCTGGACGGCGATCCGGCCGTCGTCCTCGCGCAGGAAGATGATATCGAAAGCGATCTCCTCGCTGTCGAGCTTTTCGATTCGCACGCGGTCCGGATGGTCGCTCGCGTAGCCGACCATCCCGTTGAACGTCACCAGGTAGGCGCCGATACCACCCGCCGGGTCTGGCGCGGTCTGCTCGAGGATCGCGGTGCTGTCCATCTCGAGGGTGGCGCCGTCGTCGAGCTTGATCACGGTGACCTGGGCCTTGTAGCCGTCGCCGGGGACCCCGTCGGTCGCGTGCCACTTGATTCGCATCGGGCGGTCGCGATCGAGGCGAAAATTCACGAGGACGTTGGGCTCGCTCATCGCGCGCAGGATACCCAAAATCTGCTAACGAAACGCTATGCGCTACCTGCATACGATGATCCGCGTCCGCGACCTGCCCGCCGCGGTGCACTTCTTCTGCGAGGGGCTCGGCTTGACCGAGGTCCGGCGGCGCGATCACGAGCAGGGGCGGTTCACGCTGGTGTTCCTCGGTGAGCATGGCGAGGGGGATTCGCCGCAGATCGAGCTAACGCACAACTGGGATCACACGGACGCCTACTCGGTGGGCCGTAACTTCGGGCACGTCGCCTACGAGGTCGACGACGTCTACGCCGCCTGCCAGCGGTTCATCGCCGCCGGGTATAAGATCAGCCGCCCGCCGCGCGACGGCCGGATGGCGTTCATCCGGTCGCCGGACCTGATCTCCGTCGAGCTGCTCCAGCGCGGCGCCGCCCTCGCGCCGGCCGAGCCGTGGACGTCGATGCCCAACGTCGGCGAGTGGTGATGGCCAAGCCCGCCGCCGACGCCGTCCGCGTGATCGCCACCAACCGCAAGGCGACCCACGATTTTCACATCCACGACCGGCTCGAGGCCGGGATCGCGCTCGTCGGCTCGGAGGTCAAGAGCCTGCGTGAGGCCAAGGTGACCATCTCCGACGGCTGGGTCGAGATCCGCAAGGGCGAGGCCTACGTCCACGGGCTCCAGATCAACGAGTACGCCCAGGCCAACCGCTGGCAGCACGAGGTGGGGCGGGTCCGCAAGCTGCTGCTCCACAAGCGCGAGATCGACAAGCTCGGCGCCAAGACGCTGATCAAGGGCTTCACGCTGATCCCGCTGTCGCTCTACTTCAAGGGCGCGCGGGTCAAGGTCGAGCTGGCGCTGGTGACCCACAAGAAGCAGCACGACAAGCGCGCCGCCAAGCGCGAGGCCGACGACCAGCGCGAGATCGATCGCGCGATGAAGCGCCACGGCTAGCAGGTTGTCGCGCATGGCGCGGTGGAGACCGCGGACACGCGAGAGCGCCGCGGGCTGCTGCGCGGCCGGGGCGTCGGGGCCGCGCCTGCCGAAGGACCGCCGGCGCGTGCGCGGACGGCGCGAGGTATGTGCGGGCGCGGACCCATCGTCGTAGTCACAGTCGCTGCCCCGACCCGGTCCGCTCGCGGTCGCCCGCGGCGCGTCTCGCGTGGACCGGCAGCGCGGCGCTCGGCAAGTTCAGAGGCACGAAGTAAGACCACGCTCCTCGTGACCGGCCTTGCTCTGCGTCTCGGTCGAGGGCCGCATCTTGGTCTCCACGATCGCGCGGCTCGCCAGGTAGGCGGGCACGGAGCCCGGGCGGGTACGGGACGCTTGCGTTTTGGAGCGCATATGCATAACTATGCGCACGATGCATACTGTCTCCGTGTTCGGGGCCGCCGGGTATGCCGGGCTCGAGCTGATCAAGCTGCTGGCGGGGCATCCCGGGGTGCGGCTGGTGTGCGCGGCGAGCGATACGCGGGCCGGGATGCCGATCGACGAGCTGACCGGGACGCAGACCGGGATGGCGTTCGTGTCGACGCAGGCGGCGATGGCGACCGAGGCAGAGGTCGCGCTGCTGGCGACGCCGCCGGGGCCGGCGGTGGAGCTGGCGCAGCCGCTGGTGGCGCGCGGGACGCGGGTGATCGATCTGTCGAATGCGCACCGGGCCGATGCGAAGGCGGTGTACGGGCTGGCGTCGCTGTTCGGCGGCGAGGTCGGCGGCGCGGCGCTGGTGGCGAACCCCGGGTGCTACGCGACCGCGGTGATCACGGCGCTGGCCCCGGCGGTGCGATACCAGCTGATCGAGCCGATGATCGCGGTGGCGGCGGGCTCGGGGGTGACCGGCGCGGGGCGGACGGCCGACGAGGCGATGTCGCTCGGCGAGATGTACGGCGAGGTCCGGGCGTACAAGGTCCTGCGGCACCAGCACGTGCCGGAGATCGAGCTCGCGCTGGCGCGGGTGGCGGCGAGCGCGCAGCCCGCGCCGAGTACGCCGGGCGAGGGTGCGCCAGGTACGCTGGGCTCGCCGGGGATGGCGGGTACGCTGGGCTCGCCGAACAGGGCTGGTACGCTGGGCTCGCCGGGGATGGTGGGTACGCTGGGCTCGCCGAACAGGGCTGGTACGCCGGGCTCGCCGGGGATGGCGGGGCCGATCGACCGGCCGCGGATCGCGCTGACCACGCACCTGTTGCCGGTGGCGCGCGGGATCTTTGCGACGGTGACGGCGCGGCTGCGCGTGGCGATCTCGGGCGAGGCGCTGGCGGACCGCTACCGCGAGGTGTATGCGGGCGACCGCACGGTGACGATCGCGGCCTCGGCGGAGCAGGTGTCGCTGCGCCGCGTGGTCGGCACCAATACCTGCGCGATCGGCGTGGCGACCGAGGGCGTCGCCGGCGGGTTCGTGGTGATCACCGCGGCGCTCGACAACCTATTGAAGGGCGCGGCCGGGCAGGCGATCGAGAACCTGAACCTGATGCTCGGGCTCGAGCGGACGGCCGGGCTGACCCACCTCGCGAGGCACGGATGATGATGCAGCGTGACCGATCCACTCCGCGGCGCGGCGGGAGCCATGCGGGCACGTCGATTCGCGAGGCACCCACTGGGCGCGGCAGGAGCCGTGCGGGGCTGCCGGGGCGCGAGGTGGGGCCGTGAAGCTGCCGCGCAGATTTCGGTTCGCCGGGGTCGCGGCGGGGATCCAGGCCGTGGCGGCGCTCGCGGACGGCGTGCACGCGGTCCACCTGATCGACAGCCGGATCCCACACAACCTGATCGCCGAGCTGTTCACCGATACCGGCGTTGGCACGATCATCCGGGGCGACGCATGACGCCCCATCGCGAGGCTGCACGATGGCGGATCTAGAAGATACCCGGGCGCGCCGGGCGCTGATCGTCGAGTTGGTGCGGGCGCGCCACGTCGCGACCCAGGCCGACCTGCGCGATCTGTTGCACGCGCGCGGCCACGAGGTCACCCAGGCGACCTTGTCGCGCGATCTTGCCAAGCTCGGCGCGCGGCGTGTCTCGCTACCGAGCGGCGGCACCGCCTACGAGATCGACGGGCTCAC
>DATBBB010000586.1:0-3179 GCA_036271215.1 Kofleriaceae bacterium
GTAGCCGCTGTCGCGGCGCGCGTCCTTGTCGTCGTAGAGCTGGCCGACGATCGTCGAGATGTTGGGCTTGAGCATGCCGGTGCCGAGCGCGATCATCACCAGGCCGGGGTAGAACAGCGCGTCGATCGGCAGCGCGAGCACCGCGTTACCGGCAGCGATCCCGATGCCGCCGAGCAGGGTGGTGTAGCGCTGGCCGAGGAACCGGTCGGCGATCCAGCCGCCGGGCAGCGACAGCAGATACACCGACGACAGGTACAGCGCCATCACCAGGCCGGCGCTGGTCGGGGTCATGCCGAGGCCGCCGACCTCGAGCTTGGCGGTCATGTAGATGATCAGCAGCGCGCGGATCCCGTAGTACGAGAACCGCTCCCACATCTCGGTGAAGAACAGGGTGGCAAGGCCGATCGGATGGCCGAAGAAGGCAGTGTCCCGCGAGCGCGCCGGCATGGCGACGGACACTACGCGAACCTCCGACGGCGGGGAACTCCGAATATGCTGCGACGGCCGGCGGTCGCAGCGAGGCCGTTGCGCCTCGTGGCCCGCGCCGCGCCGCGTTGACGCCGAGACTCAGGCGGTGTGGAGCAGCAGCAGGTACTCGACGTTGCCCGCAGGCCCGGTGATCGGCGACTCCACGTCGTCGCCGGCGATGAAGCCGTGGCCGGCGGCCCAGGTGCGGACCTTGTCGACCGCGCCGCGCCGCGCCGCCGGATCGCGGACCACGCCGCCCTTGCCGACCAGCTCGCGGCCGACCTCGAACTGCGGCTTGACCAGCGCGACGATCGGCTTGCCCGGCGGCGGCTGGAGCAGCTCGCGGATCCGCGGCAGGACCAGGGTCAGCGAGATGAACGAGACGTCGATGACCGCGAGCCCGCACGGCTCGGGGACCAGGGTCAGATCGATCGTGCGGACGTTCTCGCGCTCGAGGACGACGACGCGCGGGTCCTGGCGGATCGACCACGCGAGCTGGCCGTAGCCGACGTCGATCGCGTAGACCCGGGCGGCGCCGCGGCGCAGCAGCACGTCGCTGAACCCGCCGGTCGACGCGCCGATGTCGAGCGCGGTCACACCCGCCGGATCGAGCGCGAACCGGTCGAGGCCGTGGACCAGCTTGAGCGCACCGCGCGACACGTACGGGTGATCCTCGGCGCGCAGCGTGATCTCGGCGGCGGGGTCGACCATCGTTCCCGGCTTGGTCTCGGGCTGGCCGCGCACCAGCACGCCGCCGGTCATGATCAGCGACCGCGCGCGCTCGCGGCTCGCGACCAGGCCGCGGTCGAGCAGCAGCTTGTCGAGCCGTTCGCGCGCCACCGCGAAGGACTACCCTGGAACGCCCCGGGTTGACAAATCGCACGGGCGTTCTATTCTGAGCACGTGGCGAAAGGCGAGGCAACCCGGCAGGCGATCCTGACCCGAGCGTTCGAGCTCGCCAAGACCGTGGGGCTATCGGGGCTATCGATCGGCCGGCTCGCCGAGGCGACCGGGCTGTCGAAGAGCGGGCTGTTCGCGCACTTCGGCTCCAAGGAGGCGCTCGAGGTCGCCGTGGTCGGCGAGGCGGCGCGCCAGTTCGTCGAGCTGGTCATGGCGCCGGCGCTGCGCCAGCCGCGCGGCGAGCCCCGGCTGCGCGCGCTGTTCGACAACTGGATCCGGTGGGGCGAGCGGCCGGGCGGCTGCTTCTTCGTGGCCACCATCGCCGAGCTCGACGATCGCCCCGGGCCGGCGCGCGACGCGCTGATCCACGCCTGCAAGGACTGGCTCGACGCGCTCGCGACCGCCGCGCGGATCACGGTGACCGAGCGCCAGTTCCGCGCCGACGTCGATCCGGATCAATTCGCGTTCGAGGTCTACAGCATCATGCTGGGGTTCCACACGTACCAGAAGTTCCTGCGCGAGCCGGTGTCGATCGATCGGGCGCGCGGCGCGTTCGACCGCCTGGTCACCAGCGCGCGCAGCGCACCGCTCGCCGGCCGCCGCGCGGCCACGGGCTAGCCGCCCACGAGTCACGAGACAGGAGATTTCATGCTGCATGCATCGTCAGGTAGATCGCATAAAAATAGCACGGTCGTTCGTTCTAAAACGGCGCTGCGTGCGACCAAGGCTGCGTTGCAGGCCGCGTACATCCTCTCCGAGGATCTCGGGACCAGCCTCGCCGAACGACTGTTCACATCGCCGCGCCGGCACCGCCGGCCGGACCGCGAGCGCGCCGTGCTCGCCAGCGGCTGGCGGTTCGAGATCGACGTCGCGCTGCGCTCGCCGCACGCGCGGGGCGAGCGGCGCCGGGTCGCGGCCTGGCGGTGGGGCCACGGGCCGGCAGTGCTGCTGGTCCACGGCTGGGAGGGCCGCGGCTCGCAGCTCGGAGCGCTGGTCGATCCGCTGGTGCGCGCGGGGCTATCGGTGGTCGCGTTCGACGCCCCGGGCCACGGCGACTCCTCGGGCCACCGGCTGTACCTGAGCGACCTCGCCGACTGCATCGCCGACGTGGCGCGCGCGATCGGGCCGCTGCACGCGATCATCGCGCACTCGTTCGGGGCGGCGGCCGTGCTGCTGGCGCACCAGCGCGGCGGGATCGACGCCCGGCGCAACGTCATGATCTCGCCCAACGTGCTGGTCGACGACGCGATCGCGCGGTTCGCGCGCGCGGTCGCACTCGACGACGGCGACCGGTCGTCGCTCGAGGTCCAGCTGGCGAGCCACAACGGCATCCCCGCCGAGTCGCTGCGGCTCGATCAGCTGGTCGGCCAGCGCGAGGCGGCGCTGCTCGTGGTCCACGACCGCGACGACCGCGAGGTCTCGTTCGTCCAGGCCGAACGGCTCATGGCGACCTGGCGCCAGGCGCAGCTCCACGCGACCTCGGGCCTCGGTCACCGCCGGATCCTGCGCGACGACGCGGTCATCGCCGAGATCGTCGGCTTCGTGCGCCACGGCGTCACCCCGCCCGCCTCGCCGCTGGTGCGCGAGGTCGATCGCCTGCTCGCCACGGACGCGCCGTAGCACCACGCACGGTCGCGCAACGCACGGTTCGCTGGAGCCACCCCCCGCGTCGCACGGTCCGCCGTGGCCACCACGCGTTGCACGGTTCGCTGGAGCCACCCCCCGCGTCGCACGGTCCGCCGTGGCCACCACGCGTCGCACGGTCCGCTGGAGCCACCCCACGCGTCGCACGGTCCGCTGGAGCCACCCCG
>DATBBB010000587.1:0-9012 GCA_036271215.1 Kofleriaceae bacterium
AGCTTGTAGCGGCCGTGGCCGCGGATCGTCAGCCCGGCGATCCGCTTGTCGTAGCGCATGCAGGTCCCGGTGGTGATCCGGTCGGCGAGCATCGTGATCGTCGAGAACCGGTGGTCCCACGCCGGGTGCAGCCGGTGGTCCTGCGTGATCCGCCAGACCTCGGCGAGCGGCGCGCGCAGCCGCACCGCGACGTGCACCGGGGCCGGCGGTGCCTGGGTCACGAGCGCCGCGGCGTCGGCGAGCGTGGTCGCGAGGCACCCGGCGCCGAGCACGGCGAGCGCGGCGCGCAGCGCGAGCGGCATCGCCGGCGCCCAGCGCAGCGCGGTCGGCGCCGCGGCCCACGCCGGGGTCGTGGCCGCGAGGTTCGCGAGCAGCGCGCCGACCAGCACCGACAGCACGATGTGCGCGAGGTACTCGCCGCCCGGCACACCGCCGACCTCGCGCCGGCTCGCCGGCTCGGCCACGACGTCGGCGACCGCGATCGCGGCGTCGGCGACGTAGAGCGCGACGAGGGCCGCGTACCACGCGCCGTCGAACCTCACGTTCGGCAGCGCCGCGAACTGCAGCGTGTAGATCGCGCCGCGCGCGACATGGATCCACGCCTCGCGCCGCGCCGCCGGCCGCTCGGTCAGCCGCGCTTGCCGGCGATGGAAGTAGAAGACATCGAACGCGCCGAGCAGTCCGATCGCGAGCAACAGGAGCCCAGGAACCAGCATGGCCGCCGACCGAGCAAGCGCCGCGCCGCCGGTCAACTCCGTGAATCGTGTGCGCGGGCCCCGCGGCGCGCCCGGCGCATGTCCACGGCGTGGGCAGCCACGCCGTCCACGCCGTGGACACCACCCGGCGTAACCCGCGGTAGATCCTGCGAATCCGCCGCGGCATCGGACTCGCACAACGAGCCGGCATGGTCCATCGCGCCGCGCTCGCTCATCACCTGATCCGGATCGCCGGCCCGCTGGCGTTCCTGATCGCCATCGTCCTCGCGGCGCGCGCGCCCGGATCGACTTCGACGGACGCCGGGCCGCTGGCCGACCTGATCACCCGGTCCGGCTTCACGCTGGTGTTCGGGCTGCTCCCCGTGCTCGCGCTCTACTTCGGACTGTTCATGCTGACCCACGAACTCGCGCACGGCGCGCTCGGCCTGCCGCGGTGGGCCAACGAGCTCGCGCTCGCGGTGACCGGCGTCGCGATGGCGACCTCGGGCCACGCGCTGCGCACGATGCACCTGCACCACCACGCGCACCCGTTCGCCGACGACGATCTCGAGGGCTTTCCGGCCCGGCTGCCGGCGCACCGCGCGCTGGTCACCGCGCCGCCGCGCGCCGTCATCCTGGTGTGCACCGCGTGGCGCACCGCCATCCCCCGCGACCGGCGCTGGCAGGCCGCCGAGCACGCGGGCGTCGCGCTGTTCGCCGCCGCCATGCTCACCGCCGGCCCGCCCGGGCTGCAGCTCTACGTGGCCGTCGCGATCACGGCACAGCTGCTCGCGCCGTTCTGGGCCGGCCACCTGATCCACAGCCCGCCGCGCTGGCTGGTCGCGGCCGCCCGGCCGCTTGCCCGCGCCGGCTCGCTGACCGCGCGTTCGTTGCTCGTCCACGACGCGCACCACACCAACCCCACGCAGCCGACCGTCACGCTCGCGCTGCCGCCGGCGGCCAACCTGCCGCTGGCGGCCACTACCGTCGAATCACGGACACTGCGTGGACCGGCAGCCGACGATCACCAGCTTGAACTGCGCGGTCACGGTGTTCGCGCTGTCCATGGTCACGGTGCAGTTGCCGGCCCCGCTGCACGCGCCACCCCAGGCTATGAAGTTCGAGTCGGCGCCGGCGGACGGGCGCAGCGTGACCACGGTGGTGCCGGCGTACGTGTGCGTGCAGGTGCCCCCGGTGCAGTTGATGCCGGCCGGGCTCGACGTCACGGCGCCGTCGCCGCTGCCGACCAGCTGCACGCTCAGCACGTACGAGCCGAGCGCGAACTTCGCGGTGACGGCCGTCGCGGCGTTGATCGTGACCTTGCAGGTGCCGGTGCCCGAGCAGCCGCCGCCGGTCCAGCCGGTGAACTTCGAGCCCGGCGTCGGCGACGCGGTCAGCGTGATCACGGTGCCCGCGTTGTACGTGTGGCTGCACGTGGCGCCGCAGCTGATGCCGGCCGGGCTCGACGTGACCTTGCCGCTGCCGCCGCCGCTGCCGGTGTTGGTCACGGTCAGCGTGAACTGCTTGAGCGTGAACTTCGCGGTGACCTGGGTGGCCACGTTCGCCGTGACCACGCACGTCCCGGTGCCGGAGCAACCGCCGCCTGACCATCCGGTGAACGTCGAGTTGGCCATCGGGACCGCGCTCAGCATGACCACCGCGCCGAGCACCACGGCCTCCGAGCAGGTCGCGCCGCAGCTGATGCCGCCCGGAGTCGACATCACCGTGCCGCTGCCGGTGCCGGTCTTGGTCACCGTCAGCGTAAACCGATTGATCGTGAACTCCGCGGTGACCTGCACGGACATGCCCACCGTGACCGTGCAGGTGGTGTCGGTGCCGGTGCAGCCGCCGCCTGACCAGCCGGTGAACGTCGAATCGTCGTCCGGCACCGCGGTCAGCGTGACCCCCGCGCCGGGCGACACGGTCTGCGAGCAGATCGTGCCGCAGCTGATGCCCATCGGGTTCGACGTCACCGTGCCGCTGCCGTTGCCGGCCTTGGCGACGACCAGCTGGTTGTCCACGACGAACGCCGCCGACACCGCGGTGTCCGCGGTGATCGCGAGCGTGCACGCCACGTCGAAGCCGGTGCAGCCGCCGCTCCAGCCGAGGAACGTGGTGCCCCCAGCCGCCGACGCCGCGAGGCTGATCGTGGTGTTGTACGGCACGGTCACCGTGCACGCGCCGGGGCACGCCACGCTGCCGTCCATCGACATCACGCTGCCGGATCCATCGCCGGGCAGGCCGACGGTCAGCGTGTACATCGCGACGTCGAACCCGGCCGTCACCGTGACGTCCCGCGCCACGGTGAACGCGCAGTCCGGGTCGCTGCCGGTGCAGTCGCCGCCGCCGCCCCAGCCGCTGAACGTCGCGCCGACGTCCGGGCTCGCCGTCAGCGTGACCATCGTGCCGATCGGCACGGTCGCGGTGCACACGTCGCCGCACGCCAGATCCGCGCCCTGGGCCGACACACTGCCGGTCGCGGCGCCGCCCAGGTTCACCGTGATCGTCGCCATGGTCGGGTCCTCGCGGGCCCCCAGATCGCTGCCGGTGTCGGGCGCATCTGGCACGACGGCGTCCGAGCACGCCGCCAACCCCGCCAGCATCACCATACCGCAGCATGCGGCGATTCGCGTGTATTGGGCTGAGGAGCTGAGCATGACAGAGACTTGTAATCGACTTGAAGCGAAACCGTCAACAACATCATCAGTCCGCTATCAAAGATTCATAATTCAAAACACCCGATCATGCGGATTGTACAATCCGCACCTACATCGAGCTCGGGCGACCGGCTACGCCGTCGCGCCGGCCAGCGCCGGTGGCTCGTGGCGCACGACCCGCGCGCCAAGCCGCTCGGTCAGCATCGCCAGCGCGCCGGCGACGTCCCCGGGCGTGAAGCCCTCGAACGTGATCAGCACCTTGAAGTCGCGCTCGGTGAACCGCGGATACGACCCGATCCGCACCGAGGGGAACGCCGCGACCACCGCGTCGAGCTCGCCGGCGATCTGGCCCTCCTCGGCGTCGAGGTATGCGCGCGCCACGGTGATCGGCGTGGCGCGGAACCGGTCGCGGATGTCGATGAACTTGCGGCGGAACAGCGCCGGCACGCCGGGCAGGATGTAGACGTTCCGGTACGCGACCACCGGCCACACCTGGTCCTTGCCGTAGACCAGCTCGGCGCCCTGGGGGACGTCGGCGAGCCGCAGGTTCGGCGCCGCGAGCCGCTCGCCCCAGTACGCGCGCACGCGGTCCTCGAGCACCGGCTCGCGCACCACGCGGGTGCCGAAGCCCTGCGCGATGCCGGCCATCGTCAGGTCGTCGTGGGTCGGGCCGACGCCGCCCGAGGTGAACACGTGATCGAACCGCGCCGCGAACTCGGTGACGGTCGCGGCGATGTCGTCGAGCACGTCGGGGATCACGGTGATCCGCCGGAGCTCGACCCCGAGCGCGCGCAGCTCGCCGATCAGGAACGCGGCGTTCTCGTCGGCGAACTTGCCGGTCAGGATCTCGTCACCGATGATCACGATACCGGCGGTCGCCACCTGGCAACGATATCACCGACGCAAGGTGCGCACGACGATGACGGCGGCCGCAAGCAGGAGCCCGACCCCGCCCAGGCCGATCCACACCAGCCCGCTGCTGCCCGGTGACCCGACCGGCGGCTCGCCCGGTGACCCGATCGTCGGCCCGCCCGGCGATCCCGGCGGGGCTGCCCCGGCGGCGCGGTCGTCGCCTGACCCGGCGCCAGATGCGGCGCCAGCGACGCCCGACGCGGCGCCCAAAGGAGCAGCAGCAGCGGCGGCCGGCGGCACCGCCTCGTCCAGCCCCGGCGCTCCCGCCACCGCCGGCATCGCGTCGGTCCACGCGGTGGTCTCGATCACCGTGCCGTCGGTCCGCATCGCCGTCACCTCGAGCCGCGCGCCGGTCACCGTGACCCGCAGGTAGTGGAACGCGCGCTCGAACTTCTTGACCGCCTCGACGTCGATCGGGCTCGGGCTGGGCCGCCGCGGGTACAGCGGCGCGCCGCCGCCGCCCGACACGAAGTAGTGCAGCCCGTTGTGCTCGGCGCGCTCGTACACGTGATCGTGGCCCGAGAACACCGCGCTGACCTGGTACTTCTCGAACAGCGGCGTCCAGCGCTCGCGCAGATCGACCGAGCCGCCGTGCAGCGAGATCGAGTACGGCGGGTGGTGCATCACCGCGAAGATGTGGTGGACCCGCGGATCCTGGCGCGCCGCGATCAGCTCGCGCTCGAGCCACGCGGTCTGATCGGTCAGCGCGAAGCTGTACTCGTTGGAGTCGAGCACGAGGATCCGCGCGGTCGCGTAGCTGAACGCGTAGTAGCGCTCGGTGTCGCCGCCGTTGTCGGGCACCGAGAACAGGGCGCGGTAGCTATCGGCGGTGCGGCCGCGGCCCTGGCGGTCGTGGTTGCCGACCGCGGGGAAGTACACGTTGTCGCGCAGCAGCGGGCGCTCGATCTCGAAGAACTGCTGCCACTGGTCCTCGCGCGAGCCCTCGTCGACCATGTCGCCGGTGCCGACCACGAAGTCGGGGACGTCCTGGGCCACGCGCTCGACGACCCGGCGGTGCGCGTCGACCCCGTTCCGGGTGTCGCCCATCACCACGAACGCGAACGGCAGCTCGGCGCCGACCACCGGCGCGGTCGCGAACTCGCCGTCCCACGCCTGGCCGGCGATCTCGACCCGGTAGCGGTAGCGGCTCGACGGCGCCAGCTGATCGATCGTGGCCTCGCCGATCCGCGCCGCGGCGGCCTCGACCGCGCGCGGCCCACCGGGCCCCTCGACGACCAGGTGCGCCGGCGCCGGCTGGTCGAGGTTCCACATCACCGTGATCGACGTCGGCGCCAGGTTCTGGAGGTAGGGCCCCTTCAGCATGCGCGGCGGATCGGCACGCGCCACCGACACGGTGGCCAGCACCACGCCCAGGCATGCGAGCCGCATCCGCCGAACATACGAGGCCGCGGTGGGCCGCTGCAAGCATTAGCCGTCTGCTCGGGCTAGCGGTAGCGCAGGCTCGCCAGCGCGCCGACCAGATCGCGGGCCGACTCGCGCGAGTAGCCGTACTTCTCGACCAGCATCTGCAGCGCCGAATCCGCCCGGGTCCGCGCGTCACCCGCCAGGCTGCCCTCGTTGCCCGACAACAGCTTCACCAGGTCGCCGATGCCCTTGGCGATCGTCTTCTTGTGGCGCTCGAAGTACGCGTCGCGCAGCTTGCGCAACAGGTCGCTGAAGATCTCCGACATCACCGGCTTCTGGCCGCGGTGATCGAGCGACCACGCGCCGATCTTGGCGATCAGGCCCTGCCGGAAGTCATCGGGCCGGCCGGAGATCTCGAGCGTGCGCTCGACCTCCTTCATCATGCCCTCGTCGGGCTCGTCGGTCCGCCCGGTCTGCGCGTTGCGGACCTTCTCCTTCTTGATCGCGTGCATCACGTGCGTGATGTAGCGGTCGAACACCCGGCCGTACTCGGACTCCTCGACCAGCCCGACCGCGGCGCGGACCTCGTCGTCGATCTTGTCGAACAGCCGGCCGCGCGCCACGTCGACCAGCTTCTTGTGATCGTGGTAGCCGCCGGGCTGGACGTCCTGGCGCAGGAACTCGTAGAGGCTCACCTGCTTGCACAGCTCGACGATCTCGTCGAGCACCGCCATCGGCGACACGTAGTCGTAGCGGCCCACGCCCGACGACGCGGCGGCGAGCAGCACGCCCTGCATCTCGCGCGGCGACGCGCCGACCCGGCCCTCGTAGATCGGGTACGTGTCCGACTCGTGCCACAGGTCCTTGACGTGCGCCGCGAGCTCGCGCGCGCGATCCGGCGGCAGCTCGCGCGGCACCTGGCCGGTCGCGTACAGCTCGGCCTTGTCGAGCGGCGACAGCTTGCCGATCACCTCGGCGAGCGTCGACGGGAACCGCTCGATCTGCGGCTTGCGCATCCGCGACAGCACCGCCCACAGCGCCGCGACGTAGGCGGTGTGCGGCGCGACGTGGCGGTGGCCGGCGGCCTCGCGCAGCCGCTCCTGGTACAGCGCCTCCTCGTGGCGAACGTCGAGGATGAACGGCACGCGGACCAGCTCGATCCGGCCCTTGAAGCTCTGGAAGTCGGGGATCTCGCGGAACGCCGCGAGGTGGATGTCGTTGCAGCTGCCGAGGAACGCGAGGTCGAGGAACAGGGTCGTGCTCGTCATCGACAGCGCGGCGCGCTCGACCGTGGTCAATAGATATTTGTAGTGCTCGAGCGGCCGCTTGAGCAGATCGTCGTACTCGATCATGCCGCGGTTGGCGCCGACCAGCTCGCCGCCGTACTCGTGGAGCGACACCGACTGCAGCGACGGCGGCAGCGCGCTCAGCGTGCGGTCGGCGGTGACCTGGCGCTCGGTCGCGTCGACCGAGAGCTGCGGCTCGACGGTGACCCAGCCGGTGCGGTAGCGGTGCGAGATCTCGAACCGCTCGACCCGGACGTGGCGCAGCACCTGGATGTAGTCGCCGTGATAGCTCGCGAGCAGCGCGTCGTAGATCGCGCGGTTCTTCGGCGACAGCGCGCCCTGGCGCAGGTAGTCGCTGACGTTGAACGCCGCGGCCTTGGTCCCTGCGATCTGATCCGCGAGCAGGCGATCGATCAACCGCTGGCGCTCGTCGTGCGGCACCAGCAGCAGCGGGTGATCGCGCAGCTCGTCGCCGAGCCGGGCGTCGACCACGTCGTCGGGCAGGTACGCAAACGAGTCGATCGAATCGGGCATCGCCTCGGCGTTGCCGCCGAACCCGATCCCGCCGCGGGTGTGCTTCTGGGTCGGGAAGATCCACGAGAACCGGTACAGCGCGCCCTCCTCGAGGGTCGAGTAGTTCTCGAGGCCGCGGCCGAAGCACCGGATGAACGTCGACTTCGCCGAGCCGTTGGGGCCGTGCAGCAGGATCAGCTTGTTGGGCCGGCCGTCCTGCACGAAGCTGCGCAGCACGCGATACACCGCGTTCTGCACCGGCTCCTGGCCGAACAGCCGGTCCTCGCCGTGGGCCCACGGTGCGTCGAACAGGTGGAACCGCCGGACCTCGCCCCACGGGTACGCCACCATCGAGCTGCCGTAGTGCTCGAAGCAATCGACCATGTACTGGGTCGACGACCGCAGCTGGCGCATCGGCTCGGCGACGACCAGGTTCAGGTACTCGGCGAACGACAGCACGCGGCGGTTGCGCGTGAAGTCGGCGCGCACCGAATCGCCGAGCTCGGAGAGCAGATCCTTGACGACGGCGGAGCCGCGGGGTTCGCTGGGCGTGTCGGCCATCGCCGGCAACGGTAGCACTACCGCGCGGCGAGCTGGACCGCGACCGGCACCGTCTTCGGGCGGCACTGGCTGTCGGCCTTGCACACGGCAAAATCGAGCTTGCCGTGCACGGTGTAGTCACCGGCGCGGTCGGCGGTGAGCGTCATCGCGATCGCCAGCTCGTGGCCATCCTGGTGCTCGGCCCGGGTGAACACGGTCTGCGGCAGGGTCACGCCCGGCGTCGGCTCCAGCGTGAGCTTGTAGTGAAATTTCTCGTTGATCTCGTAGCCGTGGCTCGCGGTCAGCCGGACGTGCGCCGTGGTCGCGACTCCCGCGGTCGCCGGCGCGACCTCCACCGCGAGCTCGCCCTCCTCGGGGAGCAGCTCGGTGTTCGATGCCGTCGCCGCCGCGGCGCCGGACTCGCCCGGCGCCGGCGCTTGCTGCGGCGGCTCCGCGCGGCAGCCACCGGCGACGAGCCACGCGAGCCCGGCCCAGCGCGCCCCCCGGATCCATCGAGCCCACGGCCTGCTTCGACTCGTGATTCGCGCCATGGCCCCACAACCGGCCGACCGCGCGGTTGCTTCCCGCTACTTCGCGGCGATCGTGATCGCGATCGTCTCCTTCTTCGGCAGGCACTGGCTCGCGTCGCACACCGCGAACTTGAAGTTGCCGTTGACCGTGTAGCTGCCGCTCGCCGCCGGGGTCACCTTGACCGAGAACGTGAGCTGCTTCTCGTCGAACGCGTCGGCGTCGCCCTTGCCCTGATCGTGGCCACCGGCGTGGAGCTCGGCCTTGGCCAGGGTCACGCCCTGCGTCGTCTCCAGGGTCAGCTTGACCGGATACTCGGTGTTGACGTGGAACCCGGCGCCCGGGGTCACCGTGATCTTGGCGACCACCTCGCTGCCGGCCTTGGCGTCGGCCGGCGCCTCGATCGAGAGCTTGCCCTCGCTGGCCTGCAGCCGGCTCCGGTCATCGCCCGCGGCGGCCGGCGGCGGCGCCACCGGATCCTTGTGGCCCATCGACGGGCCACCGACCGGCGCCGCG
>DATBBB010000588.1:0-1600 GCA_036271215.1 Kofleriaceae bacterium
CGCTACCGCCGCGCCGCGATCGCCGCGTTCCGGATCTGCCGTCCCTGCAATCACGACCTCCCGTTTTGATGCGCGTCATCGGGGTCAGCGCTGCAGGTCATCGCGCGCATGCTGGTGCAGCTGTCCGTGCGCGCTAACACCGTCCCATAGCCGCCGACGGCGAGCCGCTCCCGCAGCTCGTAGTCGCCCAGCATCCGCCCCGAGAGATCCGGACCGTCTACCGCCACGGAGTGATCACGAACGATCATTGATGGCACGCGCCCCTCGCTCGGGTTCTACGTTATCGGCTGCTGATCTGGAGTGACAGGTTGGTCACCGTCACGCGGTGCACGGTGACGTTGATGATCGCCGGCGAGAACCCGTCGAACACGACCTCGAGCTCGTCGATGCCGTCGAAGTGCAGGCGATCCGCGGTCAGCTTGGCCGGCCCGAGCTGGACGTCCTTGATCGTCGTGTCGACGCTGCCGATCGCGCCGGTCAGCCGGCCCGGGCCGCGGTCGTTGATCGAGCCGGTGACCTTGAGGTCGACCATGCCGGGCTGATCGTCGCCGCCGAACATGATCACGCCGCCGCCGGCCTCGACCGAGCGCGGCGCCAAGAGCGACAGCGCGACGTCGACCGCGGCGAGCGCCAGCGACTGCAGCGTCTTGCGCTTGCGGTCATCGGGCTTGCCGGGCCGGCCCGAGCCGATCCGGTAGTCGGCGAGCGAGCGCACCGGCACCCGGCCGAACGACGCCAGCGCGGTCGCGTCGTGGTCGAGCTTCCACGCGATCAGCTCGTGCAGCGAGCCGAACAGCGGGACCTTCCAGACCAGCGCGAGCTTGTCACCCTCGTGCTTGATGTCGAGGAACGCGCCCTCGAGCCAGTCGAGGCTGTCGTCGAGCGCGCGGTAGTCGAGGCTGCCGTCGGCGATCGGCACGTTGAGCGCCTGGTCGAGCGAGCGGTCGCCGATCACCGGCAGGTCGAGCACGACCTTCACGGTGAACGCGATCCGGCCCGACAGGCTATCGAGGAACCGCAGCTGCGCTTGCCGCAGATCGCCGCGCGGCGCGGGCGGCGGCGTGGTGATCGGATCGCCCGCGAGCGTCGCGGTCTGGCTCTTGCCGAACGGCCCCTTCACGGTCAGCTTCATCTCCGACAGCGTCACGTGCGGCGCCACGATCTCGACCCCGCGATCGGCGCGGACCATCCGCAGCCCGCGGGGCATTTCGAGACGCTCGACCGCGACGTCGAACCGGCCCTGGTCGTCGCGCAGCCAGGCGCCACCGACCGAGGCGGCCTCGGCGGTCCACCGGATCGTGTCGAGCCGGCCCTCGAGCTCGTCGAGCACGAGATCCTTGGCGCCGTAGCCGACCGCGCCGGCCGTGCCGGCAACGTCGCGGGTCTCGGCCCGCGGAAATCGCAGTCGCCGCCCGGTGGCGTCGCTCACGAACCCGAACCGCTGCACCGTGATGTCGGTCTCGACTCGCTGTGCCATCGGTCGATGACTGTACAGGGTTGGCCGTGGTTTCGTGTATAGATCTGGGCGGATGCGCCTCACTTCCATCGCCTGGCTTGCTGTCCCGCTCGCGCTCACGGTGGCCTGTCACAGCAGCTCGAA
>DATBBB010000589.1:0-7062 GCA_036271215.1 Kofleriaceae bacterium
GACGCGTTCCAGACCGGGCGCGCCGACGTGTTTCTGATCTCACTCAAGGCCGGCGGCTCGGGGCTCAACCTGGTCGGCGCCGACACCGTGATCCACTACGATCCCTGGTGGAACCCGGCGGCGCAGGCCCAGGCGACCGACCGCGCCTACCGCATCGGCCAGACCAAGCCCGTGTTCGTCCACGATCTGATCATCGCGGGCTCGGTCGAGGAGCGCATGCTGAGCTTGCAGCGCCACAAGCGCGATCTCGCCGATGCGGTGCTCGAGCAGGAGGCGCGCCCCACGGGCAAGCTGAGCGAGCGCGACATCGACGACCTGCTCGCCCCGCTGCCCGACGCCTGAAGCCGCCGGAAGCCGCCGGAATCCGCCGGAATCCGACCGAGGCGATCGGCCTCGACGGCGGGTCTTGCCGTGCAGGGCCTCGGCGGCGATCTCGCCGTGCGGGGATGAGACGGCGAGCCGCGCAGGCTCGATGTGAAGCTCCGGTGGCTCGCCGGCGCACGAGTTATGGCCGCCTGGACTGGCGCGCGCGCTGCACCACGCGTAGCCATGACGCGCGCTTCCTGGTTGCTGATGTACCTGGGCGCCACGGCGCTCGGCTGTAGTACCGATGGTCCGATCACGGAGCCTCACGTCCTCGACGGCGGCGGCGGTGGCCCGGGCAGCCCAGGGTTCGACGGTGGCGGCGGCGGCCGCGACGCCGGGATCGCCGATGGCCCGGCGGGATTTCCCGTCGACGCCGGCTCCGGGGTCCCGTTCCCGGGCGACGCCGGGCCGCTCTCGGTCGATGCCGGCGGCAATCCCACCCTGCTCTCGATGCAGGGCGTCTACGGAGATTTCGCGCAGCGCGCGCTGCCGTCCGACGCGATCACCTACGATGTGCGCTGGCCGCTGTGGACCGACGGCGCGACCAAGCGGCGCTGGCTGATCCTGCCGGCGGGCGCAGGCCCGATCGACAACACCGATCAGGACCACTGGAAGCTGCCGATCGGCGCCCGGCTGATCAAGGAGTTCCGGCGCAACGGCGTGCTGGTCGAGACCCGGATCCTGCAGCGGATCGGCCCCGAGGCCGCCGACTACACCTTGCGGACGTTCGTGTGGAACCCGCAGCAGACCGAGGCCACGCTCACGACCGACGGCGCGACCAACGTCAACGGCACCGGCCACGACGTGCCGCAGGCGTCGGACTGCTGGACCTGCCACGAGGGTGAGCCCGGCATGGCGCTCGGATTCTCGGCGCTCCAGCTGTCGCCGGCGACGCTCGCGGCGCTGTCGAGCGCGGGCCGGCTGGCGCGGCCGGTGGCGCCGGGGACGGTGCTCGGGCCCACCGGCGCGGCGGGCGACGTCGCCGCGCTCGGCTACCTGCACGGCAACTGCGGCCACTGCCACAACCCGACCGGGTTCGCCGCGCAGTTCAATAACCAGGTGCTGCGGCTCGACACCGCGAGCGAGGCGGCCGATCAGGAGCCGGGCTGGCGGACCACCGTGGGGGTGGCGGTCCAGGGCCGCGGCCTCGGCGCCACCGAGCGCGTCGATCCGGGCGATGCCGCCGGCAGCGCGATCATCCGCCGGATGTCGATCCGCGGCGACGGCCAGATGCCGTTCCTCGGCACCGAGATCGTCGATCCCACCGGGATCTTGGCGGTCTCGACCTGGATCAACAACATGTAGGCCCAAGTACGCAACGGCTCGCTTGCAACGGGAAGCGGTGCGCCGCGTCTGGCGTTCGAATCGAAATCTCGCCGTCAACCGATCCCGAATCATGGGAATCTGTGACGTGCGGGCGAGGTTTCACCTCGCCGAGCCGAACGCGCCATGCCGTTGCCGATGCCCGATCACACCGAGACCCTCGCACCGCGGTCCGGCGCGGCCGGGCAGCTCCCGGGGGCCGGCGAGCACGACCACGAGCCCGAGCCAGAGGACGATGACGTCGCGTACCTCGCCGCCGACGATCCCGATCGCTACCAGGCGGTGAACGAGCACGCCCGCGGCGGCCTGGGCCGGGTGGTCCGCGCGGTCGATCGCCGGCTCGGCCGCACCGTCGCGGTCAAGGAGCTGCTGCGCCACGACGCGTCGAACGAGGCGAGGTTCCTGCGCGAGGCGATGATCACCGCCAAGCTCGAGCACCCGGGCATCGTCCCGGTCCACGAGGCCGGCCGGTGGCCCAACGGCGATCCGTATTATGTGATGAAGCTGGTCGAGGGCCGCACGCTCAAGGAGCTGATCGGCGAGCGCCGGCTGCTGCGCGAGCGGCTCGGCCTGTTGCCGCACGTGATCGCGGTCGCCGATGCCGTGGGCTACGCGCACAGCCAGCAGGTGATCCACCGCGACCTCAAGCCATCGAACGTGATCGTCGGCGACTTCGGTGAGACCGTCGTGATCGACTGGGGGCTCGCCTGCGATCGCAAGCGCGGCGTCCTCGAGCCGACCGACGAGCTGTTGACCGCGTGCGGGTCCGGCGCGTCGACGGTGTCCGGCAAGGTCGTCGGCACGCCGGCGTACATGTCGCCCGAGCAGGCGCGGGGCGACGTCGTCGACGAGCGCGGCGATGTCTACGCGCTCGGCGCCGTGCTCTACGAGGTGCTCGCCGGCACGCCGCCGCACGCCGATACCACCCCGCAGGCGGTGCTCGATCGCGTGATCGCGGGGCCGCCGCGGCCGCTGCCGGTGGTGATGCCGGGCGTGCCCGGCGAGCTGGCGACGATCGTCCACAAGGCGATGGCGCGCGATCCGGACGCGCGCTACCCCAACGCGATCGCGCTGGCCGAGGATCTGCGGCGGTTCACCACCGGCCAGCTGGTCAGCGCGCACTCGTACTCGACCTGGGCGCTGATCCGCAAGCGGCTGGCGCGCCACCGCGGCATGGTCGCGGTCGTGGTCGCGAGCGTGATCGCGCTCGGCGTGGGCGGCGCGGTGTCGGTCCGCCGGGTGGTCGCCGAGCGTAATATCGCCCGCAGCCAGCGCGAGGTCGCCGAGGACGCGCTCGCGTCCGCCGAGAAGCGCAAGCGCGAGCTGGTGCTGCTGCAGGCCGAGACCTCGCTGCAGAAGGATCCGACCGCGGCGCTGGCGTGGCTCAAGACCTACGACGTCGGCCCGGCCGAGCGCGGCACCGTGGTCGACGTGATCGACGAGGCGCTCGCGCTCGGCGTCGCGCGCCACGTGTTCTGGCCCGGCGACTGGGTGTACGACGCGCAGTTCACGCCCGACGGCGCGACCCTGGTCGCCGCGGTGCGCGACGGCGTGATCCGGCGCTACGACCTGCGCTCCGGGTTCGAGACCGACCTCGGCCAGGCGCCGGCGCCGCCCGAGATGATGACGATGTCGCGCGACGGCAAGCTCGTGGTCACCGGCGACTCGGTCGGCAACGTGATCGCGTGGCCGGTCGCCGGCGGTCCGCCGCACGTGCTGGCCGAGGCCGGCGGCCGCAGCATCTCGGGCCTGCGGCTGTCGCCCGACGGCCGGGTGCTGATCGAGCGCGAGTCGAGCCCACCGGCGGTGGCGTCGCTCGATGGCGGCGAGCCCACGTGGCTCGGGCCGACCACGGGCCTGCGGTTCGCGGTCGCCGCCGACGACTGGTCGCACGTCGTGATGACGACCGCGCCCAACGAGGTCTCGGTCGCGGTCACGGGCGCGGTCACGGGCGCGGTCACGGGCGCAGTCACGCAACCCGGGGGCGGGGGCGGCGGCGGCGGCACCCGGCTGCTCGCGCGCACCGACAAGGCGGTCGCGCTGATCGCGATCTCGCCGCGCGGCGACAGCGTGGTGATCTACGACGGCGGGACGATCTGGCTGGTCCCGTTCGACGGCGGGGCGCGGCGCGCGCTGACCCCGTACCAGGACAAGATCGCCGACATCGCGTGGTCGCCCGACGGCAAGACGATCGCGATCGGCGGTGCCCGGCCGGAGATCCTGCTGGTCGACACCGCGACCGGCGCGGTCAGCGAGCTGCGCGGCCACACCGACGCGATCTACACGCTCGCGTTCACCCGCGACGGCACCCGGCTGCTGTCGGCGAGCGACGACGCGACCGCGCGGGTGTGGCGGCTGTCCAACCGCACCGCGGTCGTGCTGCGCGGCCACGACGACGATGTCTACCGCGCCCGGTTCTCGCCCGACGAGCGCAGCGTGGCGACCTCGAGCCTCGACGGCAGCGTGCGGATCTGGCAGCTCGACCCGCCGAGCGCGACGACGTTCGACGAGGGCGCGGCGATCGAAGGTCTGCGGCTCGATGGCGACCGCGTGCTCGCGATCACCCGCAGCGCGATCGCGCGCTGGGATCTCGCGACCGGCGCGCGCGAGCTGCTGTTCTCGTGGGCCGACCAGTCGCACAACCTCGGCTACGGCACGCCGTCACGCGATGGCGAGCACCTCGTGATCCCCAACGCCGACGGCTCGATGGAGCTGCGCAGCCGGAGCGGGCCGCCGCTGGTGCTGCGCGGCCACCGCGGGCTGGTCACCCATGTCGAGTTCACGCGCGATGGCCGGACGCTGTTCTCGTCGTCGTCCGATGGCACCCTGCGGCGGTGGGACGTCGCGACCGGCGCCGGCGTGATGCTGATCGAAGGCGCGATCCCGGTCCGCGGGTTCGTCGTCGCGCGCGATGGCCGGGTCGCGGCGCAGGCCGGCGATCTCTCCTACCTGGTCGCCGCGGATGGCACCGTGACCCGGCTCGGCAAGGGTGGCGCGTGGTGCCTGCAGTCCGCCGAGTTCGAGCCGGTGAAGGACCGGCTGGTGCTGCACCGCTGCGACCGCAGCCTCGCGATCGTCGACGGTTCCCGGATCATCGAGCTCGCGACCGGTGGCTACCCGGCGGGGCGCGTGGCCAGCTCGCCCGACGGCCGCCGGCTGGCCACCGGCACCAGCGATCGTACGATCCGGCTGTGGGACGCCGAGACCGGGCAGGTGCTCGACATCCTGCGCGGCCACAGCGACGTGGTCTACGACGTCGCGTTCTCGCCCGATGGCAACTTGCTCGCCGACGCGAGCTACGACAAGACGACGCGGGTCTGGGACCTCGCGACCAAGCGCCACCGTGTGCTCCGCGGCCACACCGGCGCGGTGATGCGAATCGGCTGGCGCGGCGCGGCGCAGCTGGTCACCGGATCGCAGGACGGCACGCTCCGGCTGTGGCAGGTCCCGAGCCTCGCGCAGCCATCACCGGCCGAGCTCGTGGATCGGCTGAACGCGGCCACCACCGCGCGGATCGACCTCGACCGCCCCGCCTCGGGAGCTCGCTCGGCACGCGGGACGTGAACCCGGGCAGCTGGATGAGATGTGCGCGCGCCGACGCTCGCCGCACACGGTCGGCGCGCGTGTGCGCGCGGTGATGCCAGGCGGGATCGCGTGGCATCGCGCGGTTGCAGCCGCTGCCCCCGGGCACGTCGATTGCTCCTCTGTAGATTGCGCATCAGACTCGGCGATCGGAATGGACCGCTCAGCACATGCATGTCCAGCGAAGAAGAGTCCGGGACATGCGAGCTTCGGTACAGGAGTCTCTTAGAGCGAGGACAGTGCTATCCACCAGGCGAGACGTCGGTCACTGGTGAAATAGCAAGCCTGACGAAGCGAACGTTCGACCCTGGATCATGCAACGCGCATGAGGACGCGGCAGACCGAAACGCATCGACGGATGCGTAGGCGGGCGACCAAAACCGCGTCCAACCACGAACGAGTGTGCTCGGCGGCCCCTTCGGGTCGCCGAGTCTGTTTTCGGGGGATTTCGGGGGACCGCATGGCCTTGACGGAGTCGGACCGACATTCATAGAATTGCGGTAGATGGTGCCGGGCACGCAGGTCGGTGCGTATCGCCTGCTGCAGCAGATCGGCGAAGGCGGTATGGGGACCGTGTGGCTCGCCGAGCACACGATGCTGGGGCGACGCGCCGCGATCAAGCTGCTGCATCCGATGTTCACGGTGCGGCAGGACATCGTGACCCGGTTCTTCAACGAGGCGCGGGCCGCCACGGCGATCTCGGATCCCGGCATCGTCCAGATCTTCGATTTCGGCCAGCACGTCGACGGCACCGCGTACATCGCGATGGAGATGCTCGAGGGCGAGCCGCTCGACAAGCGGCTGTCGCGGCTCGGCCGGTTCGGCGTCAACGACGCGATGCGCATCATGCGCCAGGTCGCGAGCACGCTCGGGGTCGCGCACGCGCGGGGCATCGTGCACCGCGATCTCAAGCCGGAGAACATCTACCTGGTGCGCGATCCGGAGGTCGCCGGCGGCGAGCGCGCCAAGGTCCTCGACTTCGGGATCGCCAAGCTGACCGGCGACGTCCAGTCCAAGACCAACACGTCGGCGGTGATGGGCACGCCAGCCTACATGTCGCCCGAGCAGTGCCGCGGCGCCGGGCGGGTCGATCAACGCGCCGACGTGTACTCGCTCGGCTGCGTGCTGTACGCGCTGTGCACCGGCGCGCCGCCGTTCGATACCGACGAGGGTGCCGGCGAGATCATCGCGATGCACCTGCGCGAGCAGCCGCGGCCACCGTCGGCCCGCGCGGCCGGGATCCCGCGCGAGCTCGATGCGCTGATCCTGCGCTGCCTGGCCAAGGATCCGGCGCAGCGCTTCACGTCGGGCACCGAGCTCGCCGGCGCGATCGGCGGCCTGCTCGGAACGGTGCAGGGCCACCCGAGCATGGCGAGCGGGCCGCGGCCGTCGTACCCGACGAACCCGAGCGCGCAGGCGGCGACCACGCTGTCGGCGGCGTCGGGCATGTCGCTGCCGGTGGCGCGGTCGGGGTCGCGCAAGGTCGTGCTCGGGGCGGTCGGGCTGGTCGTGGTCGGCGGCATCGTCGCGATCGCGGCGATCAGCGGCGGGGACGCGGAGCGGCCGAACGCGCCGGCGGGCACGTCACCGTCGTCAGCGCCATCGTCATCGCCATCCGGGTCGCCCGCGGTGGCGCCGGCGGCGTCGCCGAGCGCACCGGTGGTGACGCCGATCGCGCCTGCGCCTGAAGCCAAGCCGCCCTCGCCGCCCCCGCCGCCGGATCCCAGCCTCGAGCTCGCGGGCCGGATGAAGACCGTGCTGGCCCGGTTCGTCGCGTGGTCGCACGATCAC
>DATBBB010000590.1:0-6962 GCA_036271215.1 Kofleriaceae bacterium
TCCCCGACCAGCTCCATGGCGCGCTTCGCGACGCGGCGGGCTTCGGGGCCATGGCCGCGGCAGCCCGCCCACACGGCGAAGATCGCGAGCTCCGGCCGCGCCGGATCGAGGAGCGCGGCAGCGTGGTCCTTCGAGAGCAAGAGGATCACAGGCGTCAGCCCCAGGCTGGTCCCCCGTTCGCCGCGGTGGTGTGCCGCCCCCTTGGCCCACGCGGCGACGCTGCGGCTCGCGGTGATCACGACAACATCCCCCATGCCGTCGCGCTGCAACAGGACGCTCACCGCCAGAGGCCAGCTCCGGCATTTGCTGTCATCCTTTCGATTCTGCAGCTCGATGATGGTCCACTTGGAAGCGGCGTTGGGAGTGCGTAGAACGAGATCCGGGCGCGTCTCGAGGGAAGCGGCAAACCGGACGTTGGAATCCATCACCTCGATGGGGCCTGGCATGTCGGTCCCCACGACCCGCCGCAGAACCTCGGCGAACAGCTCCGGGTTTTCGCGGATGGCGAGGAGGACCACTTCGTGGGGCGTTCCCGGCATGGACCGGCACTACCTCAGGGATTACGAGGGAGCAAGAATGATCCTAGCCGATGAGGGCGAGTGTGACCCTGAGGTGCCGATCGTGAACGGAGGCTTTTACTTCGGATGCATTGGCTCAAGATAGATGCCAATGCTGTCGAGGCAGCGTCGCTCATCGAAATTGCGCAATGCTCGATCAGGCTCACACATGCCCACTCGATCGATGGCAGCGCGATCATCCGATGGGACTATCCGGCCCCGAGTGCAGGATCGCTGGGGTTTGCGAGCGGTCTATACTCTGATCGTGCCCTCGATCGAGTCATCGAAGGTCTTGCCGGTGATCGCGCCGGCGATCATCTTGGCGAGCACGACCGCCCGGTTGTGCTTGGTGTCCCAGTAGTAGCCATTGGACGGCTCGACCGACAGCACGGTGATCCTCGGGTCGTCGGGCCCCTCGGTGAACCAGGTCTTCAGGATCGGCCGCCACAGCTCCTTGATCTTCGCGCGGTCGGTGCTGACGGTCGCGCGGCCGTACAGGGTCAGGAAATCCGAGTGCGAACCCTGGAACAGCAGCTGGACCGCAGCGTCGTGAACGATCTCGCTGTTCTGGTGACTGTCGCTCGCACTGAGGAACCAGAGCCGGCCCTGGTCGTCCACCTGCTGGACCGACATCGGCCGCGTCGGCACCGGCTGACCGGAGGTGATCGCGGTGCAGAAAAAGCACGTCGCTCCCTGGTCCACGAGCTCGCGCATCTTCGCGAGCGCCTCGTCGCCGCGCAGGTCCGCACGGTTGTCCTCGGGTTGCTGCTGATTGATGCTGGTCATACGCGCTCCGGGATTGGATGACAAAGAGTTGAATCTCTATTACAAAAGAGTTGAATCTCTAGAAGCTACGAAAGCTAGCCATGCGACTCCCGGGCCGGACGAGCGGCCGCTCCGAACCGCGCAACGTGGCCACTCGCGGCCCCTAACAGCGCGCGGTCCGGCCCAGCTGTGCGCCTTGTCCCATCCGAGCGCCACGCCCATCCCGGTCGACGCCGGGGTCGCAACGCGCGCCGCCGGCTCACCGTGCATCGGGAGCGCGGCCAGCGCGGCGGTGCGGCGAGGAACCGTGAGGCACGCTTGGCGCGTCGGATGTGGATTATCGCAGCGTCCGGCGGCCCGGCAGCTGGGTGCCGGTGAGGCCGTCGACCCAGGCGTTGTACTGGGTGGCGATCGGGATGGCTTCGCCCAGCGGGGCTGCCTCGTACTTGTCGCGCGAGGCGGCGCTGATCGGAAAGGCGGTGATGAGGCGGCTCGCGCCACGGTCGCGGATCGAGTAGATGAGGAGGGCCGCGGTGGCGTCGGTCGGGTGCGGTAGCTCGACGAAGTCGGTGCGGAGCTCGACGGTGCGGCCGGCGACGTCGACGGTCTCGGTCAGCCGCTTGACGTGCAGCGCGGCAACGGCGAATGCCTGGACCGCCGGCGCCACCAGCGACGGAGCGCTCTGCGCGGCCGCGCGCTCGGGCTCACCGGCAAACGCGATCGAGCCGGCGAGCCAGGTGACGTTGCCCAGCAGCGTGCCGGCCACGGGGACCGGCGCGATCGTGCCGGCGGGCAGGCCGAAGCCGTCGTTGACCGACGGTGAGACCCAGCGCGCACGCTTGAAGCCGTACGGCGTGGGGAGCACCGAGAACAGGTAACCGTAGGTGTGCTGCACGCCGGCGTGAACGACTCGATCGCGGCGCGGCGCGGCGCCCGCGAGCGCGGTGAGCTCGTCGACGATCGCCGGGGCAACGATGGGATCCGCGCTGAAGCCCCCGCCGGGTTCCTGATTGTAGTTGAGGGCCGCGCCCCAGGTCGCGAGCATCGCCGGCGCCCTGGCGTCGCGTGCGAGCTGCGCCACCACCGCAGGCACCTCGCGCTGCAGCACGCCATGCGCATCGCGCGCGGCGGCGCGGCCCACCGCGGCCCACGGACAGTCCGCGGGAGTCTCCCCCGCCTCGGGACACGGCGAAGGCGGTGACGGCGGTGACGGCGACGGTGACGGTGACGGTGACGGCGGCGGCGTGCGACACGCGAGGAGGAACAGCAAGGAAGCCCACTTCACTCGCCGACCCTATCGCATGCGAGCATCCCGGCGCTCGCCCGGTGCCGGCATTCGCGCGGCGCGCCGCTCGCATCACCTCATCGCACGCAGGCTCGAGCTCGGAATGCGACATCGACGCTCTGGAATGCGACGCTCTGGAATGCCAATGATGGTCGGCTTTGCGACATACTGCCGCCCATGGTTGCTCGCTCGGTGTGGATCTGGTTGGCATGCGGCTGTACCGCCGGATCGACCGAGGCGGTCGGGCCGGCGGCGCCCGCCGGTCACACGGCCACGGCGCCATCGATCACGGCGCAGGCGATCACGGCGCAGGCCGGCGATACCGCGTTCACCGATGTATCGGTCGTGCCGATGGCGAGCGACGGTGTGCTGGCGCACCACACGGTCGTGGTCCGCGGCGACCGCATCGTGGCCGTGGCGCCTCGCCCGGCGGTGAGCTTGCCCGCCGGGGTCCGGGTGATCGACGGCGCGGGCAAGTGGCTGATGCCGGGGCTGGCCGACATGCACGTTCATACCTGGCACGCCGAAGATCTGACGATGTTCCTCGCCGCCGGCGTGACCACGATCCGCAACATGTGGGGCGTTCCACAACACCTCGCCTGGCGATCACAGATCGCGCGCGGCGAGCGACTCGGCCCGACGATCGTCACCGCAGGCGCGCTGCTCGACGGTGACCCGCCGGACTGGCCAGGCAGCATCACGATCACCGATCCCGCCGACGCCGAGCCGGTGGTCGTCGCGCAACAGGCCGCCGGCTACGACTTCCTGAAGCCGGTCTCGCGGCTCTCGCCCGAGGTCTACGCCGCGCTCACCGCCGCGGCCCAGCGCCACGGCATGGTGATGTCCGGCCACGTCGCGCTCGCGGTCGGCCTCGAGGCCGCGCTCGCAGCCCACCAGCACTCGATCGAGCACCTCGACGGCTACCTCGCCGCGCTGGTGCCACCCGGGGTGGCGCTGCCGTCGGCGGACGACGCGCAGCCCTGGATGCGCGCCGTGCTGACCAGGCTCGATCCGGCGCGGCTCCCCGGGCTGATCGCGCAGACGCTCGCCGCCGGCGCGTGGAACTGCCCGACCCTGATCGCCTACGACCGGACGCCCGAGCTGTACGACGGCGTGGCGGCGATCGAGCGCCGCGTGCGCTGGCTCGGCCTGGTCCCCGCGGCGGTGCGCGCGCAATGGGCGCGCGACTTCCAGGCCCAGGCGTATTCCGCCGAAGCCACGGCGACCACGCGCGCGAACAACGCCGAGCTGGCCAGGATCCTCGCCGCGCTGGTCGCGGCGAACGCGCCGATCCTGACCGGCACCGACACCGGCGGTGCGTACAAGGTCCCGGGCGAGGCGCTGCACGACGAGCTCGAGCTGATGATCGCCGCCGGGGTACCGCGGCCCCGCGCGCTGCGGGCGGCGACCGCCGATGCGTGGCGCTACCTCGGCCAGCCGCACGAGGCCGGCGTGATCGAGGTCGGCGCGCGCGCCGATCTGGTGCTGGTGACGAGCGACCCGCTGGCCGCGCCGCTGCCGCTGGTCCCCGACGGGGTGATGGTCCGCGGCCGCTGGCTACCGCGCGGCGAGCTCGAGGCCCGGCTCGCCGAGATCGCGCGCCACACCGCGCCGCCGGCCGATCGCTGGAACGGCGCGCCGCCGCTCGCGGCCGACGGGACGCCGGTGCGCCAGGCGCGCTACGACCTCGCGATCGCCGGCACCACCGTGGGCCAGGAGCGCCTCGCGATCGGCACCGCCCGCGGGACCCGCACGATCGTCGGGCAGATCGCCGACTTCGGCGAGGGCGTCGAGACCGCGTACCAGCGCGGCCCCCAGGGCGTGACCGTCACCGCGAGCGCTCGCACCATGACGCTCGCGGTCGCCGGCGTGGTCACCGCCGGCAAGCTGGTCGTCACCGGCCACGATCTGAGCGGCAAGGCCGTAGCGCTGAGCCAGCCGATGCCGCCCGGCGGCTTCCTGTCGGCGCCGGGGATCGCCGGCGCGCTCGCGCTGGTCGACCAGCTCGCCGGGATGCGGCCCGGGACCAAGCGCACGGTCACGGCGCTGGCGCTGGACGCTTACCCGGCGGTCGCGATCACCACGATCCGCTACGCCGTCGCGCGCAAGCCGGATCGCGGCGGCCAGCGGGTGTTCGCCGTCGCGACCACGCAGCACGGCACCACCGTCACCGGCGAGCTCGTGGTCGACGCCGCCGGCACCGTGGTCGCGCAGACCCTCGATCCACCGGTCGCCACGACCATCACGCGACGGCCGTAGCACGTGCGATCCGTGGCGAGTGCGCACGCGGCGTAGGGCGCGCACGCTCAGGGTCGCGCCGGCGGCAGCGCAGGGCACAGCAATTCACAAATCGCACGGGCGGTTGAAATAAGGCCGTCTACCGATCGTATGGCCTGACGTGACCATGCTGGACCGCGCAGCGAGCGCAGGTTGGCGGATCGGACCAGGGGAATGGCTCGAGAGCGAGATCGTGGTCAGAGCGACCAGGGGAACGGGAACCGCGCGACGCCGGCGCAGGGTCGCGCCGCGGCGCAGGCGGCCGACGCGGCCCAGGATCCGGCGAGCGTCCATGCCAACGATGCCCGCCCGCCGCGCGACAAGCTCCGCGTCGAGCCGCCGAGCCTGTCGCTGCCCAAGGGCGGCGGCGCACTCAAGAGCATCGACGAGACCTACAGCACGAGCCCGTCCACCGGCACGTCGTCGCTCGCGATCCCGCTGCCGCTCACGGCGGATCGCACCGGCGCCGCGCCGGCGATCGGCCTGCGCTACGACTCCGGCATCGGCAACAGCGTCGTAGGCCTCGGCTGGTCGCTCGATCTGCCATCGATCCGGTGCCGCACCGATCACCAGCTCCCGCGCTACCGCGGCACCGACGTCTACCTGCTGCACGGCGCCGAGGAGCTCGTCGTGGTGTCGACGTGGGACGGCTCGGCGTGGCACAACGCGCGCGGCCCGGTCGGCGCCTACACCGTCACGCGCTATCGCCCGCGCATCGAGGCCGCGTTCGCCCGGATCGAGCGCATCGACCACGCCACGCTCGGCTCGTGGTGGCGCGTCACCTCGCGCGACAACGTCACCACGTTCTACGGCCTCGACGATGGGTCGCGGATCTTCGACCCCGCGAACCCCGCGCACGTCTTCCAGTGGCTGCCCGTGCTCAGCTTCGACGACAAAGGTAACTGCACCGTCTACGAGTACAAGCTCGAAGATCTGGTCTCGGTGCCGCCGTCGCGCGCCGACGCGAACCGCCGCAGCGGCCTGGCGGCGTACACCAACCGGCACCTCAAGCGGGTGCACTACGGCAATCGCACGCCGTATGCGGTGGACCCCGAGGATCCCTACCGGCCGGCCGTGCCCGCGACCGGCGCGCCGCGCACGTTCCTGTTCCACGCCGTCATCGACTACGGCGAGCACGATCCGCTCGCGCCCGAGCTCGCCGAGGCGCCGGACCGCGCCTGGCTCGCGCGCCCCGATCCATTCTCGACCTACCGCAGCGGGTTCGATGTCCGCACGTCGCGCCTGGTCCAGCGCGTCCTGGTGTTCCACGAGTTCGACGAGCTCGACGGCGGCGCGCCGAGCCTCGTGCGCTCGCTCGATCTGGCCTACGCCTCGTCGGGCGCGGCGTCGCCGCAGGCGACCGAGGTCAGCTACCTCGCGTCGATCACGCAGTGCGGCTACGCCCGCGGCGCCGACGGCAGCTATGCGCGCCGCGCGCTGCCGCCGCTCGAGCTCGCGTACCAGCCGCTCGCGTGGAACACCGAGATCCAGACGGTCGACCGCGCGTCGCTCGCGAACCTGCCCGCGGGCGCGACCACCGGCTATGACTGGCTCGACCTCGACGGCGAGGGCATCGCCGGGCTGTTCACCGAGCAGGCCAACGGCTGGTTCTACAAGGCCAACCTCGGCGACACCGACGAGGACGGCCGGGTCCAGCTCGATGCCGCCCGGCTCGTCGCGCCCAGGCCATCGGTCCTGGGCATGGCGACCGGCTCGCTGCACCTCGCCGACCTGGACGGCAACGGGCTGCAGCAGATCGTCGTCCACACGCCGCAGCTGCAGGGCTACTTCGATCGCGGCATCCACGGCGAGTTCCTGCCGTTCCGCCCGTTCCCGAGCATGGTCCGCATCGATCTCGACGACAAAAACTTGAGAATGCTCGATCTCGACGGCGATGGCCGCGCCGACCTGCTGATCTCCGAGGACGATGCCCTGGTCTGGTACCACGGCGACAAGCGCGGTTATCAACCGCGCGAGCGGGTGCCGCGATCGCACGATCAGGAGCGCGGGCCGGCGATCGTGTTCGCCGAGGAGCTCCAGACGATCTTCCTCGCCGACATGACCGGCGACGGGCTCGT
>DATBBB010000591.1:0-8709 GCA_036271215.1 Kofleriaceae bacterium
GACAAGATCGGGCCATCTCACGCCTTGCTGGCGACCAACACGTCGTCGCTGCCGGTCGGCGAGATCGCGAAGAGCGTGGGTGACCCGAGCCGGCTGGTCGGCATGCACTTCTTCAATCCGGTGCACGTGATGAAGCTGGTCGAGGTGGTGCGCCACGCCGGGAGCGCGCCGGCCGCGGTGGCGCTGGCGGTGGGGCTGGCCGAGAAGCTGGGCAAGACGCCGATCACGGTCGCGGATTCGCCCGGGTTCGCGTCGAGCCGGCTCGGGCTGGTGCTCGGGCTCGAAGCGATGCGGATGGTCGAGCAGCAGGTCGCGTCAGCGGCCGACATTGATACCGCGATGAAGCTCGGCTATGGCCACCCGATGGGGCCGCTCGAGCTGACCGATCTGGTCGGGCTCGACGTCCGGCTCGGGATCGCCGCGTACCTGAGCGAGGCGCTCGGGCCGACGTTCACGCCGCCGGAGATCCTGCGCGCCAAGGTCGCCGACGGCAAGCTCGGCAAGAAGACCGGTGAGGGGTTCTATCGCTGGTCGCCCGACGGCAAGAAGCAGGCGTGAGCGCGCCCGCGGCCGGGCGGGCTACGCGCCGTCGAACGCGCTGAGGTGGTAGGCGAGGTTGATCGACAGCGACTCGCCGCGGCCCGAGAGATCGACGCCGATGGCGGCACCGAGCGTGGCGTGCGGCCGGATCCACAGGTCGGCGCGTGCCCGGAGCTCGACGAGCAGCCGCGAGTCGCTGACGCTGAACCCGCAGCTCTTGCCGGTGGCGCCGCCCTCGCACGTGGTGTAGCCGCCGGGCAGCGACGAGAACAGCAGGACCTCGCGGACGCCGAGGCCGAGCTCGGCGCCGACGTCGAGCGCGTGGGTGACGCGGGTGTGGACGCCGGCGACGCCGAGCACGTCGTAGACCTCGCCGCTCGCGTCGTGGGCCAGCGGCTGGCCCTCGATCTGGGTCTCGAGCGTGGGGGCGCCGAGCATGAACGTCGGCACGACCTCGGCGCCGAGCGTGAAGTGCTCGCCGCGGTAGCCGATCCGCAGCCGCGTGCCGGCGGTGTACAGCGGGCCGTGCGCGCCGGCCGCGAGCTGGGCGCGGTAGCTCGCGGGGCCGGACGGGCTGTACACGGTGCCGGTCTCGTTGAACGCCGGCAGCGCGACCCGATCGACGACGAACGCAGCATCGTAGATGTAGAGCCCCATCCACCAGCGGTGCGCCCAGCGCGAGCCGAAGCTGCCGCAGTGCTGGCGGCCGACGATCGGGCTGACCTCGGTGCAGTGGCTCGCCGCGGCGGGGCCGGCCGCCGCGCAGATCACGGCAAGGATCACGAGCGCGCGCGTCATCTTCGGGCGCGGGCGCGCGGTCATGGCGACACCGCGGCGCGGATCCAGCGCACGCCGGGCGGCTCGTCGGTGGCGATCCGTCCGACATCGACATCGAGCCAGGCCACGGGCGCGGTGATGTCACTGGGCGCGGCGGACACCGGGGCCGTCGTCGCCACCACCGGGTGATACTCGATCCACTCCTCGCCGACCCCGAGCGCGTCGAGCCGGCGCGGCGCGATCTCGCGATCGGGATCGAAGGCGATCATGGCGACCTGCGCGCCGTCGTCGCTGCCGCCGACCACGGTGAGCCGGGTCAGGTCGATCGCGACGCGATGATCGCAGCGGTTGCCGAGGTACACGACGGCGACCGGGCCGGCCGCCTCGGGGCGCCGGGTGGCGAGCACCGCGACGTCGAGGCAGCCGAGCGGCTCGGCGGCGACCGGAAAGCTGCCGGGCTGATACGTCGGGAAGCAGCCGGCGAGCGCCCCGAGCGTGGCGAGCGTGGCGAGCGCCCCGAGCGTGGCGAGCGCGCGGAGCCCGACGAGCGAGCCCGCGGCGCGTGCGATCGACCCCGGGACGGCGAAGCCACTCACTCCGGCAGCTATAAGAGGCGCACCCGCGGCGCGCCCATGAAGATTGCCTGCGGCCGCTGCGCGCGGGGTCACAGCCCGCTCACCGAGCTCACCGTCCGTGCAAGCAGGTCGCTGAGCAATCGGCTGGCCGATTGCGTCGACACGTCAGCTCGAGGATCCCAGCAGCCTGCGAAGACACGGTGACCTGGCAGCTGCTGTTTCCGCCGCCCGGCCGCCGGGCTACGCGGCGATCGAGTCGGTCTGATCGATCCGCGGGTCGATCCCCGGCCTGCGGCGCAGGGCGAGCAGGGCGGGGACCAGCACGAGCGCGGTGGTGACGCAGGCGATCTCGCCGATCAGCGACGCCTGGCCGAACCCGCGGATCGCGAGGTTCTCGCTGATCAGCAGCGAGCCGTAGCCGATCATCGTGGTCAGCGAGCACACGAACACCGCGCTGCCACTGGTGCGCAGGGTGACGATCGGATCGGGCTCCTCGTCGTGGCGGTGCGCGATGTTGATCGCGTAATCGACACCGATCCCGAGCGTGATCGGCAGCGCGATGAAGTCGAGGAAGTTGACCTTGAGGTCGAGCACCGCGCACGCCGCGATCATCAGCAGCGAGCCGGCCGCGGTGGCGACCAGCACCGCCACCGCGCGGCGGTTGCGACCGACGATCAGCACGACCATGATGACCAGGCCGAGCGCGGCCACGCCGGTGACCCGCGGGCCATCGCCGGAGATCGACGTCAGGATGTCGGCGAAGATCACGCTGGCGCCCGAGGTCGTGACGGTCTCGCCGTCGCCCAGCTGGATCTTGCGGACCGCGGTCGCGAACCGGATCAGGTCGTGGCCGTTCCACTCGTTGAGCCGCGGCGCCGGGCGGATCGATACGATGTAGCCGATCCGGCCGTCCTTCTCCTCGAGCTGATCGCGCACCATCGGCGGCAGGCCCTCGGCGGTGATGATGCCGAGGTCGTCGGGCGGGCGCAGCTCGGTGAGCTCGGCGCGCTCGCTGTCGCTCAGGGCCGCGAGCGCGTCGTCGTCGAGTAGCTGGCGGATGTGGGCGAGGATCGCGAGCTTCCTGGGCTGCTCGTCGGGGACGAAGTCGAGGATCGACGTCACCGAGCCGATCGTCTGGTTGTCGGGCTCGATGTTGGCGTCGTAGGCGCGCAGCGCATGGACGATCAGCGGGATCTGATCGAGCCGGTCCGCGGCGATGTAGGTCCGCCCGGCGTAGCCGCGGCCGAAGTTCTTGTCCGAGACGCCCATCCAGCGCCGCGCGGTGACCGCGTCGTCGCCCTCGGAGCGCAGCTGCGTGATGTCGTACTCGAACGGATCGTGGATCACGTAGCGCGTGACGACCACGAACGCGAGCACGGCGCCGGCCGCCGCGACCGCGCACACCACGCCCGGCCGGCGGAACCCGAACAGCCGGACCAGCGTCGCGCCAAACAGCGGCGGCCGCGTGCTCGCCCGGGGCGCGCGGCCCCAGCGCAGCACGAGCGCCGGCAGTAGCACGTAGGTCGCGAGCCAGCACAGCACCATGCCGAGCGCGCCGATCGCCGCGAAGTCGGCGAACCCCTTGAAGCTGGTCGCCGCGAGCGAGCCATAGGCGATCGAGGCGCCGAGCGAGGCCACCGCGGTCGGCTGCAGCGTACCGCGGATCGCGATCGCCATCGCGTCTTCCAGCGTGTGGTCGCCGCGCTCCTCGAGGTAGCGCGCGATCAGCAGGATGCCGTAGTTGACGCCGTTGCCGGCGATGATCGCGCCCAGGAACGCGGTCGCCGCGTTGAGGTGGCCGACGGTGAGCGCCGCGGCGCCGAACGACACCGCGGTGGCGATCGCGAGCGTGGTGATCAGCAGGATCAGCATCGTCGCGCTGCGGAAGTACATCGCGAGCACGAGCGCGACCAGGAGGGTCGTGATCAGGCTCGACATCACCATGCCCTTGAAGATCGCGTCGTGCTCGGCGACCGCGGTGATCACGCCGCCGGTGAACCCGATCTGGACCCCGGGGTGCGCGGCGACCACCTGATCGCGCGCGGCGTGCAAGCCATCGAGCAGCTTCTGGCCCAGGCCGGCGTCGGTCGAGCGGAAGCTGGTGCGGATCTGGACCAGCGCGACCAGGCCGTCGGCGCTGACGCTGGTCGACTTGTCGAGCCGGGCCTCGGCGTCGCGCCGCTTCTGGCGCAGCTCCTCGAGCTTGCGCTTGTCGCGCGCGGCGTCCGGCGCGTCGTCGTCGTCGAACTGGACGAACAGCGGGTTGGCCGCGAGCTTGGCCGCCGTGATCCGGCGCTCGAGCGCGGCCGACGCGGCTTCGAGATCGGCGAGCGGCACGAACAGGTGGCGGCGCTGCTTGAAGAACGCGCGGGTGTCGGAGTCGTCGTCGATCACGCGCTCGACCAGCTCGGGCGGCAGCACGCGGATCCCGGCGGCGAGCTCGCGCACGGCAGCGGCGCGGACCTCGGGGCTCGGGGCGGTGACCACCGCGAGCGCGGTGTCGTTGGCCTTGACCCGGGCCTCGAGCCGGCGCAGGTCACGGACCGCGGGCGCGTCCTGCGGCAACAGGTACGAGAAGTCCGCGAACAGCGGCAGGTGGAACGCGATCAGATCGAGCGCGCCCACGAGCAGCGCGAGGTGCACGATGATGATCGCGATCGTCCGGCGCTGGACCCACGCGACATAGCGGCGAGCAAGCTGGCTCTGCGGCACGCGTCGACTATGGCACGACTGCTACCAGAGCACTTGTTTGCGCTTGCCGCGTCCGGCGCGCTCGGGGCGATGGCTCGGCTGCGCGGCCTGGCCGTGGCCGTGTTGCTTCGGCGGATCGACATCGGATTCAGCGTGGGCCTGGAGCTCGGGTGACAGCGCGAGCGCGGCCACGCGACCGGCGATCGGGGACTCGCGCTGCAGCGCCGCGACCGACATCGCGGTGATCGCGCTGACCGGGGCGCCGTCGAGCCGGACTTCGAAGTGCAGGTGAGGGCCGGTCGCCCGGCCGGTCGAGCCGACCTGACCGATCTGCTGGCCGGCCGTGATCGCGGCGTTCTTCTGGGTGTCGATCCGGCGCAGGTGGGCGTAGCGCGTGATGACGCCGCCGCCGTGATCGATCTCGACCATGTTGCCGTAGCCGCCCATCCGGCCGCTGAACGTCACCACGCCGTCACCGGCCGCGACCACCGGCGTGCCCGGCTTGCCGCGGAAGTCGGTCCCGCTGTGGAACCGCCGGGTGTGGCGGATCGGATCGTCGCGCCAGCCGAACCCCGACGACTCGGTATGCGCCACCGGCTCGACGGTCAGCATCGTGAGGTCGTGGACGCTGAGCCCGGAGTCATCGACCAGATCGGACATCTGATCTTCGAGATCGTGGAAGAACTCGCGCATGACGACCTGGGCGCGCGCGATCGGCTCACCGAGCCCGGGCACGAACGGCAGCTCGAACGCCCCGGCGAGCCGGGCGAACCCGAGCATCGCCAGCGCGTTGGCCGTGGTCGCGTCCGTGGCGACCGGCGCCACGAGCGCGGCGCTCGCCGGGTCGGCAGGCGCCGCCACCAGGGATGCAACGGCCGGCCCGGCCGGCCCGGTCGACATGGAAGACCCCGGTGCGACCGGCCCGGCCGGCGGCGCCGTGGCGCACGCGGGGCAGACCGCGGCGGCAGCCACGAGACACAGGCGGTGAACGGCGGATCGCTTCAAGGGGACCCATTGTTTGGGATCCACGGCTCCGTGCAATGTAGGTATGCGAATTTTGTAGGAACTGTCAGGGCGTGCCAGATTCGCGTTGCGATCGCGAAGCGTGGCCAGCAGAATGCGCCGCCTTGAAGTACCGCTGGTTCGTCGTCGTGCTCGCGCTGGTCGCCGCCTCGGCGTTTGCCCTGTCGGTGCAGGCCGGACAGTGGTGGTCGATCGGCGAGGTCAAGATCGGGCCATTCGGCTCGCGAAGTCCGTTCGGCGGCCAGAGCGATCTGGCGTGGGCCGGCGGCACCGTGCGCTGGGCGCGGTTCGGGATGGCGACCTGGGCCGCCGGGTTGATCGCGATGTTCGTGCTGGTGATCGTCGGAGGTGGCGCCGCGGCCCGCCGGGTCCCGCGGCTCGCCGCGAAGACCTCGCTGGTCGCGATCGCGACCGCGTCGCTGGCGGCGATCGGGTTCATCGCCGGGCGGCCCGAGAACGGGATGCCGTTCTCGCCGGATCGCGGGATGGTGCTGTTCGGCGTCGCGGTGATCGCCGGGCTGGTCGCCGCGGTCCGCGTGCTGCGGTCTCCGCCGGCGGCACCGGGCCCGGCCGCGCAGTCCTGAGCTCACTACTGCCAGGGCGGCGGCTGCTGCTGTAGCGGCATCCACGGCATCGGCGGCCGCAGCGCGGCCTGCGCGGCCAGCTGGGCGGCCTGCGCGTCGTCGAGCCGGAGCGCGGTGCGCGCCATCGAGCGCAGCACGAAGAACGCGGCCAGGGTCAACGCCACCGGTACCAGCAGGAGCACGTGGCCCAGGACGTCGCGGCCCTCGAAGTGCAGCGGCTGCTGGACGAACACCGACACGTCGTAGGCGCCGTGGAATGCGACAGCCAGGAGGTAGCCGCCGACGAGCCCGACGCCCTGGCGATCGAACCGCCGGCGCGCGGCCGCGGCCCCGATCATGCCGGTCCACATGGCGTGGCCCGGCACCGCCAGCAGTGCGCGTTCAACCCACACGATCAGCTGGCCCTGCAGCGACTGCTGGCCGAGCAGGTACAGGACGTTCTCGACCAGCGCGAAGCCCAGTCCGGCCCGGCTGGCGTAGACGATGCCGTCCATCCGCTCGTCGAACTCGGGCTTCCGCCACACCACCCAGTACACGACCCCGATCTTGCATGCCTCCTCGACAGCGGCCGCGACGACGAACGCCTGGAAGCTCGAGCCCTGGTAGGTCAGCTGGGGCTCGAGCTCGGCGCCGACCACTTTTGACAGCGCGGTCTCGAGCACCAGTGCGGGGATCACCGACAACATGCCAAAGAACACGACGAGTCGGCGGGTCCGGGCCGGCTCCGGACGCTTGGCATCGAGCCGGTCGACAATCCACATCGCGACCATCGCCGGGATCACCCCGGACAGCGCGACCTGAAGATGGGCATTCACGGCGGCATGCAGTATACGCGGGGCGCCGGGCCCCCGGCTTGACAGGCTGTGCCAAGCAGCCGATCCTTCCCAGGTGGCGCCGGAGCCCACGGTTGCCAGTCCGATACGGATCGGCCGGTACGAGGTGTTGAGCCACCTTGCGACCGGCGGCATGGCGCACATTTATCTCGCGCGCCAGTCCGGCCTCGGCTCGTTCGAGCGCCATGTGGTCTTGAAGACCATCTTGCGCGAGCGCGCCTCAGATCAGCGGTTCGTGACGATGTTCCTCGATGAGGCCAAGCTCGCGGCGACCTTGAACCACCAGAACATCGCGCAGGTCTACGAGGTCGATCAGGCCGATGGCGCCTACTTCATGGCCATGGAGTACGTGCACGGCGAGAACGCGCGTGCGCTGCTCGAGACCACGCTCCGCCGCAGCTGGACGATCCCGCTCGAGCTGGCGGTGATGATCATCAGCGGCGCGGCGGCGGGGCTGCACCACGCGCACGAGCGCCATGGCAAGAACGGCCAGCCGCTCAACATCGTCCACCGCGACGTGTCGCCGGCCAACATCATGGTCGGCTACGACGGCAGCGTCAAAGTGCTCGACTTCGGGATCGCGAAGGCCGACGAACGCGCGACCCAGACGATCGGCGGCACGATCAAGGGCAAGTACGGCTACATGTCGCCCGAGCAGTGCAAGGGCAAGCCGATCGATCGCCGGAGCGACATCTTCGCGCTCGGTATCGTGCTGTACGAGCTGACGACGTTGCGCCGAGCGTTCAAGGGCCGCGATGACTTCGAGACGATGAAGCGGATCGTCGCCGGGGACCTGGTGCTGCCGACCACGGTGGTGCAGGGGTTTCCGCGCGAGCTCGAGGCGATCATCCTGACCGCGCTGGCCAACGACGCGGCGGCCCGGTTCCAGACCGCGCAGGAGCTGATCGAGGCGCTCGACGCGTTCACCGTGCGCGCCAAGCTGACCGGCTCGAACACCGCGATGGGCCGGTTCATGGTGCAGCTGTTCGGCACCAAGAAGGAGCCGTGGATCGAGGCGCCGGGCGCGATCTCGGATCGCACGGTGGTCACCAGCGACGGGCCGATGGTCGGCGATGACGATGACGAGGAGAACAACGAGACCCTCGTGCTGTCGAGCCAGCGCGACGTCCAGCGCGCGCTCGAGGACCTCATCCCGTCGCCGCGCGAGGCGTCGCCCGCGGCCGAGACCGAGGTCGGCGGCCGGGCGGTGACCGAGGGGATGCGGCCGAGCCTGCGGCGCTCGGCGGAGCGGCCGAGCCTGCCGTTCGCGGGCCAGGGGCTCGATCGGACCCCGCCGCCGCAGCTGCCGGGACCGCACGCGACGCCGGTGCCGCCCGGCGTGCCGAACATCGCGTCGGGTCCGCTCAGCGGCTCGCACCTGGTGCAGCGCGTGCCGGCGATCGCGCCGGGCGCGATCACGGTGACCGGCTCGCATCCGGCGCCGCACCTCCAGCAGGCGCCGGTGACCGGCTCGCACGCAGCCCCGGTGACTGGCCCGTACGGAGCGCCGGTGACCGGCTCGCATCCGGCGCCGCCGGTGACCGGCGCGTACCAGGTGCCGCCGGCGCACATGGCCCCGTTGTATCCAGTACCGGCCGTACCGCCCGGCCATTCGCACATGGCGTCGACGATGATCGGTCCGGCACCGGTGGTCATGAACCCCGGGCCGTACACCGGCAGCGGGCT
>DATBBB010000592.1:0-10773 GCA_036271215.1 Kofleriaceae bacterium
GCTGCTTGAACTGCTGCTCGGTCTCGGGCTGCCACCAGTTGACCAGGTTGCCGGCGGCGTCGTACTGCGCGCCCTGGTCGTCGAACCCGTGGGTCAGCTCGTGGCCGACGACCATCCCCATGCCGCCGAGGTTGACCGGGATCGCCGCCGCGATGGCGGTCCAGGTCTTCGGATCGAGCTTGAGCTTGTGGTACATGCCGTGCGGATCGCGGCGCGCGATCTTGTCCTTGGAGATCCGGGCGATCTCGGTCTCGAGCGCGAGGACGTCGGCGGCCTCCTGCCTGGCGGCCGGGTGGCCGATCTGGGGTCGCTACGTCGCGGGGCTACCCAGCCGTCTGCTGTGTGCTTTCCGCCTCTACAGGTAGGGGGCCTTCCCGCCCCCTCTTCCGCGGCACAGCCGCGGAATTCACCCTCGCCGCGCGTCGTGTCGCGCGGATTTCACCCTAGATAGGTAGGGGGCTTTCCCGCCCCCTCTTCCGCGGCACAGCCGTGGAATTTCACCCTCGCCGCGCGTCATGTCGCGCGGATTCCCACCTTCGCGCGGATTTCCACCTTGGTGATCAGCTCGGGACCAGCTGTCGCAGCTGCCAGGCCTGGAGGTGCAGGTGGCGGTGCGCGGCGCGCGCCCGGGTCCGCATCGCGTGCGCCATCCAGCAGGTGCCGATGATGAGGCCCACGATGTAGAGCACGCAGACCACCAGGGTCGGGGTCTCGGCGGCGCCGACCGCCGGGGCGTGGAGCACGATGCCGGCGGCGGTGATCGACACCGTGCGGCTGACCGCGTCGAGCCGTTCGAGCGCGAGCGGGATCAGGGTCGCGGCGATGTAGAGCAGGCTGACCGCGATCGGCGAGCCGACCCGCGAGCGCTGCGGCGTCACGACCAGCGCGAGGCCGAGCACCGAGGCCACGCCCGGCGCGACCAGGATCGGCGAGAACATCCGCGCGAGCATCGCGATCATCAGGACGTTGCCGACGATGACCAGCCCGGGCTTGGGCGCGCCGCCGTGGTAGGCGTAGAGGTAGAGCAGGCCGCTGATCACCAGCGCCCCGGAGAACGCCAGCACGTACTGATAGCCGGGTGGCGAGATCCACCACAGCAGCGGGGTGAACCCGACGCACGCGATCAGCGCCCACAGCCCGCCGCGCGCGTTGGCCCGCACGGTGAGCACCTCGTCGTCGGCGATCGCGCGCTCGACCTCGGGCGGCGTGGTCCGCGGCGGCTCGATCATCAGCCGGCCGACCAGCGCGGCGGCGCCGTCGAGCGCGGGGTCGAGGGCGAGCGCGGCGGCGGCCTCGCGCATCGCGGTGCGCCGGAAGTCGTCGTCGCCGGCGGTGTCGTGATGGAGCTCGTCGGCGCCGCCGCCGGCGACATGGACGGCGTTCTCGACCTCGTGGTGGGTCGCGCTGAACGCGGCCTGGGCGCGGGCGAGGTGGGCGCGGGCGAGGTCGCGGCGCCGCGCGAGGTCGCGGTCGCCGTCGAGGAAGCGCTGGACGTGGTCGCCGAGCTCGCGGGCGCGCGGGATCCGCTGGTCGCGCTCGGTCGCGGTCGCCGCCACGCACAGCGCGTCGAGCTCCGGCGGGATCTCGCGGCCGGGCGCACGCTGCGACGGCCGGGCGTCGGGGCCGGCGAGCGCGCTCCGCATGCCGGCGACGCCGCGCGGGTGCAGCGGCTGGCCCGACAGGATCTCGAACAGCACGCAGCCGAGCGCGTAGACGTCGACCCGGCCATCGATGTCCGGCATGCCGCACGCCTGCTCGGGCGCCATGTAGCCGGCGGTGCCGATCGTCGTGCCGACCGCGGTGGCGTGCTCGCCCGAGCCGCTGCCGACGTCGGCGAACTCGCCGTCGTCCTCGCCGATCAGCTTGGCGACGCCCCAGTCGAGGATGTAGACCTCGCCGAAGTCGCCGAGCAGGATGTTGTCGGGCTTCATGTCGCGGTGGACGATGCCGCGGACGTGCGCCATCTCGAGCGCGAGGCAGATCTCGGCGAACGCGCCGAGCACGCGCTGCAGCGGAAACCGCTCGCGCAGCGCCGGGTCGGTGATGACCTTGCTGAGCGTCGTGCCGGTCAGCTTCTTCATGACGAAGAACGGCAGGCCGTCCGCGTCGCGGCCGATCTCGTGGACCGGGACGATCGCGGGGTGCTCGAGCCGGCCCTGGATCGACGCCTCGCGCAGGAAGCGCTGGATCGCGCGCGCGCTGGGCGCCGCGGCCCGCATCCGCTTGATCGCGACGTCGCGGCCGACCTGCTCGTCGCGCGCCGCCATGACCTCGCCCATCCCGCCCTTGCCGATCCGGCGCGCCAGCCGGTAGCGGCCGGCCAGCACCGGTCGCGGTGTTCGGCGGCCCTCGGTCGCGGCGGGGTCCGCCGGCGTGCCTCCTGCGCCCTCGGGGCCCCCGCGGCCCTCTGCGCCCTCGGGGCCCTCTGCGCCCTCGGGGCCCCCGCGGCCCTCTGCGCCCTCGGGGCCCCCGCGGCCCTCTGCGCCCTCGGGGCCCTCTGCGCCCTCGGGGCCCTCTGCGCCCTCGGGGCCCTCTGCGCCCTCGAGGCACTCGGGGCCCTCTGCGCCCTTGGGGCCCTCGCGGCCCTCTGCGCCCTCGCGGCTCTCACGGCCCTTGGGGCCCTCGCGGCCGGCCGGGCCGGCGGCGCCTTCGGGGCCGGTGGCGTCGTCGAGGCCAGGGCTGAGCGCCGCCTCGTCCACCGTGGGTGGGGCCACCGCCGTGCTTTCATCACTGCTCATGACCGCTCGGGGCGCTGCTCATGGCGGCTACATAAAGCGCCAAGCTGGCCCCGGTGCAAGCGCGAACGCCGCGGCGACCGCGGTCGCAAAGTCCTCAAGTCACAGGAATTATTGGAGGTGGAACCAGTTGCTGGGGGCCGCGAGGGCGTGCTAGATCCGCCCGACCTCGAATCATCGAGGCAATACGCACGACATCCGAGATCTCCGGTCGTGGCTCCCGTGGGGAGTTTCCGGGGCTCGACGACGGTGTCGGTGGCCACCAACGAAGGATCTGACAATGGAAACGATGGCAGAAGCGACAGCGCAAAACCCCATCAGCATGCGCGCCTTGCTCGAAGCAGGCGTGCACTTCGGGCACAACACCGGCCGGTGGAACCCGAAGATGAAGCAGTACATCTTCGGTGCCCGCAACGGCATCCACATCATCGACCTGCAGCACACGGTCAAGCTGTTCCGCCAGGCGTTCCAGGCGGTGGTCGACACGACGTCGCGCGGTGACACGATCCTGTTCGTCGGCACCAAGAAGCAGGCGCAGGACGTCATCGTCGAGGAAGCGACGCGCTCGAACCAGCACTACGTCACGCAGCGCTGGCTCGGCGGCACGCTGACCAACTTCCGCACCGTCAAGGGTTCGCTCGAGCGGCTCCGCGGCCTCGAGAAGATGGAAGAGGACGGCACGCTGTTCGCGCTGACCAAGCGCGAGCAGGTGATGATCAAGCGCGACCGCGACAAGCTGATGAAGTCGCTCGGCGGCATCAAGGGCCTGTCGAAGGTCCCCGGCATGCTGTTCGTGATCGATCCGCACAAGGAGCACATCGCGGTCGACGAGGCACGCAAGCTCGAGATCCCGGTCGTCGCGATCACCGACACCAACTGCGATCCCGACCAGATCGACTACGTGATCCCGGGCAACGACGACGCGATCCGCGCGATCAAGCTGTTCGCGTCGAAGATCGCGGACGCCGCCATCCTCGGCGCCAAGATCTGGAAGGAGACCGCGCGCAACCGCGGCCAGGAGCGCGAGGAGACCGGCGAGCGCGTGATCCACGTGTCCTCGGGTGGCGACGGTCCGCGCGTCGAGATGTCGACCGGTGGCAGCATGTTCAACCCCGAGGCCTCGGCCTCTCCCGATCAGGAGCCCTGAGTCATGGCGGAAGTTACTCCAGCGTTGATCAAGGATCTGCGCGAGCGCACCAGCGCGGGCATGGCCGATTGCAAGAAGGCGCTGACCGAGGTCGGCGGCGATATCGACAAGGCGATCGACTACCTGCGCACCAAGGGCCTCGCCAAGGCCGCCAAGAAGGCGGGCCGCGAGGCGACCGAGGGCGCCGTGGTGTCGTACATCCACGGCGGCGGCCGGATCGGCGTGCTGGTCGAGATCAACTGCGAGACCGACTTCGTCGCGCGCAACGAGGACTTCCAGGCGTTCACGCGCGACGTCGCGCTGCAGATCGCGGCGATGAACCCGCAGTTCGTCCGCAAGGACGAAGTCTCGCAGGACGTCGTCGACCGCGAGCGCGAGGTGCTGCTGGCCAAGGCCAAGGAGAGCGGCAAGCCTGAGCAGGTCGTCCAGAAGATGGTCGACGGCCAGATCTCGAAGTGGATGAAGGAGATCTGCCTGCTCGATCAGGGCTTCGTGAAGGATCCCGAGAAGACGATCGATCAGGTTCAGCAGGAGCTGATCGCCAAGATCGGCGAGAACATCAAGATCCGTCGGTTCGCCCGGTTCGAGCTCGGCGAGGGCCTCGAGAAGAAGGCCAAGGACGACTTCGCCGCCGAAGTCGCCAAGACCGCCGGCATGGCGTAACCGCCACCGCCACGCGCGAAGACGCGGCGTCACGCTCGGTGCGTGCGCCGCGTTCGACGTTTCGGTCGGGAGCGGGTCCGGTCGGCGGGCGGTTTTGCGCGATGCTCGCCGCTGCGGCCGGTGGATCGGGGCCGTCGGACGCGTTCGCCGTCGCGTCGGGTGTCGGGCCCGCGGCGCTCGGCGGTTCCCGTTGCTCAGCGCTTCTTCGAGGCGTTGCGCTGGGCGCGCTGCTCGGCCGCGGCGCGGTCGTTGGCGCGCTTCTCGGCGGCGCGGGCCGCGGAGTCGTTGCCCTTCTTGGCGTGCGCGGCGGCGTCCTTGCGCGCCTGGTCCGAGGGCTTCGCGAAGGCGGTGCTGGTGGTGGCACCGGTGGCGGCGGTGAACGCGAGGGCGAGGAACAGGGCGGTGCGGCGAATCGTGATCATGGACCAATCCTTCTGGGGCCAAACAACCGTGGCCCAGCATGGAGAGGTGGGAGCAACTGGGGCGGGCTTGCACAAAATCTGACCTGCGCCGTTTTCGCAGATTCGCCGGGATGGCCGCGCCGGGGTGGCGCCGGCTGATCGGCTGGGGATGGCGGCGCCGAAACTGGCCAGCGCCGCGGACCTCGAGGGTGCGCGGCGCTGGCGGACATTGCGACGTCTGGTTACGGCGCGACGTCTGGTTACGGCGGGCTCGGAGCCCGGGAGGCCAGACGCGCTCGCATGCTCGCGCTACCGGGTCTGCCGGCCACTCGGGGCCCGGCGGTCACCGCTCGGTGCCGTGCCGCCATCCCGGCTCGCTGCGCAGGCGAGGCCGCAGGTGGTCTGCGACTCGTCGATGCAGCGCTGATCCCAGGTGTTGGCGCAGCAGTACGGATCGCTCGCGCACACCGCGCTCACGCACGGGTCGCAACCGGTCTCGAGCGGGGTGCCCTGCGCGCACAGGTCGTGCGAGCACACGCTGCACTGGAGGCCGCAGCCGTTGGCCGCTTCCTGGACGCAGCGCGTATCCCACTGCTGGGCGCAGCAGAACGGATCGCTCGCGCACACGCTGGCCGCGCACGGGTCGCAGTTGTCCGTGAGCGGACCACCGACGTTGCAGAAGTCGTGGCTGCAGCCCTCGCACTGCTTGCCGCACGTGGTCTCGACCTCCTGGACGCAGACGCGATCCCAGAAGATCGTGCAGCAGAACGGGTCCTCGCCGCACACCGCGGACGCGCAGCTATCGCACGCGGGGTCGAGCGCGACGCCCGGGTCGCAGGTGTCGTGCGCGCACGCCGGCTGGCAGTCCTGCGGGCAGTTCTGCGGGGTCTCGCCGGCCTCGCAGATGCCGTTGCCGCACGTGGTGCAGGTCGTGCCGCAGGTCTGCTGTGACTCGGCGACGCAGACCGCGTCCCACGCCACCACGCAGCAGAAGCTATCGAACTCGCACACCGAGGCGACGCACGGCGAGCAGTCGGGATCGAGCGCGCTGCCGGTGTCGCACAGGCCGTGGGCGCAGCCGCTGTCCGAGCCGATGATCCGGATGTTGTCGATCAGCCAGCCGTCGGTGTCGTTGGCGATCTCGTCCAGCGTGTCGAAGTGGTAGGTCAGGTGGATCCGCTTGCCGTCGAACCCGGTCAGCGGGACGACCCGCGGGGCGAACGCGCCGTTGGAGAAGAAGGTGTCCTTGGGCAGGTTGGTCGTGTGGTTCGGATCGTCGGCGTCGGTGATGATGACCTGCGCGAGATCGAACGGATCGGGCTCGACGTTGATGAACTGGTCGAACACCAGGATCGGCGCGGTGACGCTGGTCAGGTCGATCAGCGGCGACGTCAGGTCGCCCGAGTTCGGCAGGCCGTTGTCGTAGTTGCCGGTCGACTCCTGGCCGTACCAGAACGAGTGGGTGCCCTCCGAAGCGCGCGTGGTGGTGACGTGCCACAAGCCGGACGTCGTCCAGCCGCTGGTGTCGCCCTCGGCGCCCTCCTGGAATACCGTGGTGCCGCCGGTGGTCATCACGCTGGCGACGTTGGACAGGGTCGAGACGTTGAACTGCTCGTCGAGCACCTCGATCGCGACGAAGACCGTCGTCGATGGTGGCACGATCGCGGTCGTGGTCTCGGTGCTACCGGGCGGCTGCGGCGGGTTGGTCGGGATCTGGGTCGCCGCGGCGAAGTTGTCGGGCGTGATCGGCTGGGTCGACCACCGCAGATCGTACGCGGCGGCGACGCCCTCGTTGCCGTCGTCGCCGGTCGCGGTCCAGGTGATGCCGATCTGGGTCGCCTGCGTGCTGGAGATCGTGAGATCGGTGACCGGCGCGGGCGGCGTCAGGTCGGGATCGACCGCGAACGCCAGGCCGTGGTGGTTGGCGGCCGCGATCAGCGCGTCCCAGTGCGGCGTGTGGTTCGACAGATCGCCGTCATCGTCGTCGCGCAGGAAGACCTCGCGGACGCCGGTCGGGATGTCGGGCGCGTTGCTCTGGAACGACGGCAGGATCAGCGCGCGGGCGAGCGCGTCGCCGTCGACCGGGCCGAGCGCCGCGATCAGGTTGGTGCGGACGTCCCAGTTGAACCCGGCCCAGGCCTGGCCGAGGTTGTGGACCTCGTCGTTACCGCCGGGCGGGTAGACGTAGTCGTTCTGGCAGTCGCGGATCGCCGAGCCGGGGAACAGATCGAACCCGACGGTCGACTGCTTCGACCACAGGCAGGCCAGGGTATCGCCCCAGCCTTCGCTGAGCCCGCCATCGATGATGCCGCCGTTGAAGTCGTCGACGAAGTGGCCGTACTCGTGCGCGATCACGGTGTCGATCGCGCTGTTGTTACAGCCGCCGCCGGACCGGAAGAAGTTGATGTCGCGCGCGCCCGGATCGTAGAACGCGTTGCAGATATCGTCCTCGTTGGTCAGCGTCGGCAGCGGGCTGCCGAACAGCGCCGGATCCATGCCGTTGGCCTCGAGGAACGCGCGGACCTGATCGACGAAGTAGTACGCGGTGATCTGCGCGAGGTTGTCCTCGGTGGTGCTCGCGAACGTGAGGTTCGTGCCGGCGCCGTTCGCGGTGCCGGTCGCGCTGAGCGTGCCGGTGTTCTGGTCGCTCACCGCCGACGCCTTGCCGTTGAGGCTCGCGGTGAGCGCGGTGCCGTTCGGCACGCCGATCGAGTATGCGCCGGTGGCGTCGGCGGTGACCGAGGTCGCGCCGCCGGTGACCGTGGTGTCGGGCAGGCCGCTCGGGGTCGGGACGCCGAGCCCGCCGGGCGCGCCGCCGTGGACCGGCGAGCCGGTGATCGTGCCGGCGCTGTCGTAGCGCCGCTCGTCGACCGACATCACGCGGCCCTGCTCGGCGCCGCTGGCGACGACGAACGCGCGCTTGTAGGTGCCGGGGAACGTGAAGCTCCACGCGAGCTGGAGCCGGCCATCGAGCTTGTGGACGACGAGGTCGCCGGTCGACGGCGCGACCGCCGTGCGCATGCGCAGGCCCTTCTGGGCGAGCACGACCGCGCGGTCATGCGGGATCGCGGCGTGGGTATCGACCGGGATGTTCTCGAACAGCCGGTAGCTCGAGCTGACGAGCCGAGCACCCTTGGCATCGAACCGGATACCGATGTGCAGGTAGGTATCGTCGACCGGGACGCCACCGACGGTCTGGCGCAGGGTCACGAACTGCAGCCGGGCGCCGTTCTTGATCGCCGCCATGTTGCGGTGGGTCTCGACGAAGTCGCTCGACGCGATCGCCCCGAGCCGGCCGCGCAGCTCGGCCTGGACCGCGGCGATCAGCGACGCCGGGTTGTTCGTGGCGTCGGTGACTCCCGGGAGCATCACGTCGTGGACGCGGCCACCCCGGATCTCGTGCTCGTGAGGGGCGCTCGCCACTGGCGGGGGCTTCACAGGATTGCCGCCGCCGCCGGGGTCCGATCCCTGGCCGGGGCCAGGGTGGTCATCGGAAGACGACGTGCACGCAGACACCAATAGCAAGTTGGCCGCAATGGCAGCCCAGAATCCCATCCTCATGTATCGCATCTCTCCATCACGCCGCATTGGAAGAGGGGAATGCGTGCGGCGGTCGCAGGTCGTGAGCGCCTGTGCACGAGATATTCCATCAATTAAGATTGCTGATCTGTAATATCTCTTCAGGCGTGAGCGCTTGGCATCACGCACTTCGTTGAAACATCGTGGCGGGAGCTGGCAAAGTCGCGCCGCGCACCGCGAAGCGCACGACGCGCCCGCATCCCACGCTACGCAGGTAAGCGCGCAATCGTCGACGCACTAGTGCGACCTTTCGCACGTGCTCGGCGTGTGCATCCGTCGTACACGCCGGTAGGGAATCACATTGCAAGACGGTATCCGGATGGCGGGCCGCGCGGGCTGGCGATTCGCTGTCATCAGGTTGTCAAGTCATCGCACCGTCTACTCACAGACTGACTGACGCTCAGTGAATCTCGATATCACTTGTAGATGTTTCTCATTCTGGGGCTTCGATATCGAGCTGTCATATGACTGTGCTGTCATACTTTGAATTAGTATTTACCTGTTGCAAGATCTGCAATCCTCGCGCTTGTGCGCTTTGACATGGATTGTGGAAATTGCGGGATAAAGACCGGACGGCGCGGGCATCGGACGGCACAATGGCTCGGCGCTTGACGGACGGGCCCATTACCGGCGAAGGCTGCGGGGGCTGCGGGGCTGCGGGAAGAAAGCGCTCGGTCGCGTGGTGCAGCGCCGTGGTAGTTTGCGGTATGGGTAGATGTAGGCAGCGCTCGCCGTGAGCGCGTGGGTCTGCAGCGCGTGTGGACAGCGCTACGACCACGCCGGCTACTGTGCCTTCGACGGTCAGCCGCTCGTCGCGACCGATGATCCGTTGCTCGGCACCGAGGTCGGCCGCTACCGGATGGCGCGCTTGATCGGCGAGGGCGGCATGGGCCGCGTGTACCTCGCGATCCAGCCGGCGATCGGCAGCCGGGTCGCGATCAAGATCCTGTCCGATCAGTGCGCCCGGAGCCCCGAGCTGCTCGATCGGTTCTTCGCCGAGGCACGCGCGGTCAACTTGATCCACCACGAGAGCATCGTGAGCGTGATCGACATGGCGCAGCTGCCGGATGGCCGGCCGTTCATCGTCATGGAGTACGTCGAGGGCAAGACGCTCGCGGCGGTCGTGCGCGGTGGCCCGGTGCCGCTCGGCGGGCTGGTCCAGGTCATGAGCGAGGTGCTGTCGGCGCTCACCGCGGCGCACGCGATCGGCATCGTCCACCGCGACCTCAAGCCCGACAACATCCTGATCACCGCCGAGGGCCACGCCAAGGTGCTCGACTTCGGGATCGCCAAGCTCGCGCCCGAGCTGCACCAGCAGCTATCGCCGCGGACCCGCACCGGCGCGCTGCTCGGCACGCCGCAGTACATGGCGCCCGAGCAGATCAGCGGCTCGGGCAACGTCGACCCGCGCACCGATCTCTACGCGGCGGGGATCGTCGTGTACGAGCTCGCGACCGGCCGGCTGCCGTTCACCGGCGAGACGCTGTTCGATCTGATGCGGGCGCACCTTGAGCAGCCACCGCCGCCGCCGCGGACGTTGCGCCGCGATCTGCCGCCGGCGCTCGAGCAGGCGATCCTGACCGCGCTCGCCAAGAAGCCCGACGATCGGTTCCACAGCGCGGCCGAGATGTCGCAGGCGCTGCACCAGGCGGCGAGCGCGCTGCCGCCGGACCAGTGGCGGTCGCTGTCGGCGCGCTCGCTGGGGGGCTCCGGATCGGGGCCGCGCAGCGATTCGCAGATCCCGCTGGCGTACCGCCAGACCCGGCCGGTGGGGCCGGCGCCAACGCTCGATGGATCGGGTCGGGTCGGGCTGATCATCGGTGCGGTCGTGGTCTCGGCGCTTGCCGTCGGCAGCACGCTGTTTGCCGTGGCGCACCGCGGCGGCGGCGAGTCCGCGGCGGTTGCGCAAGCGCCGGGTGGGCCAGCCGGGCCGGGAGCGCCGGCCACGACGGCCGCACTGGCCAAGCCGACCACACCGAACACGACGGGTGCACCGGACACGACGGCCGCATCGGGCACGACGGGTGCACCGGACACGACGGCCGCATCGGGCACGACGGGCGCACCGGCCACGACGGCCGCACTGGCCAAGCCGACCACACCGAACACGACGGGCGCACCGGCCACGCCGGCCACACTGGCCACGACGGCCACACCGGACACGACGACCACAACCGACCCGGCGGCCCCTACCGGCCACCTCGACGAGCCGGCGGCGCTGTACAAGCGCGTGCACCGCAACGGCAGC
>DATBBB010000593.1:0-15539 GCA_036271215.1 Kofleriaceae bacterium
CACCGCGGTCAGCGCCTTCTCGCCGCCCGACAGCTGCTCGACCGTCGAGTTCTTCTTGCCCGGCGGCTGGGCCATGATCTCGACGCCGGCCTCGAGCAGATCGACGTCGTCGCCGCCCGACAGCGACAGCGCCGCCTGGCCGCCGCGGAACAGCCGCGGGAACACTTCCTTGAACGTGGCGTTGACCGCCGCGAACGTGTCCTTGAACAGCTTGCGGCTGGTCTTGTTGATCTTGTCGATCGCGCGCTGCAGCTGGTCGACCGCGCGCTCGAGGTCGGTCTTCTGCGCCGACAGGAACTCGAACCGCTGGTTGACCTCGGCGTACTCCTCGATCGCGGTCAGGTTGATGTCGGTGCCCATCCGGTCGATCAGCTCGCGCAGCTCGGCCAGCCGGTCGTCGTCGATCTGGGTGACCTGCGGGCGCAGGTGATAGTCGTGGAGGATCGCGGGGACCTCGAGCTGGTAGCGCTCGGCGACCTGGTCCTCGACGTTCTGCCGCGTCATCTTGATCTGGCCGGTGCGCAGCTCGAGCTGGCCGACCTCGCGCCCGAGGCTGTCGGACCGGGTCCGCAGCTCGCGCGACGCCAGCTCGACCTCGGTCAGCGCGCCGAGCCGGCCGTCGTATGCCTTGCGGCCGTCGTCGAGCGCGACCGCGCTGGCCTCGCGGTCCTCGCGCAGCACCGCGAGCTCGGCCGCGAGCTGATCGCAGCCGTCGCGCAGCGCGAGCGTCCGGCGCGTGGCGTCGTCGATCTCGGCCGCCAGCTTGGTCGCGCGCACCGCGAGATCGGCGTCCATCGCCGCGAGCCGCAGCGCCGACGCCTCGGCCGCCGCGCGCTTCTCGCCGAGCTGCGCCGCGCGGATCTTGGCCTCGGTCAACACGAGCGCCAGATCCTCGAGCCGCTCGCGGTGGGTCGTGACGTCCGACAGGTGATCGAGCTGGGCGCGCTCGAGCTCGGCGATCCGGACCTCGGCCGCCGCGCGGCGCTCGCGGATCGCGTCGTCGTCGCCGCCGATCGTGCTCAGCCGGTCGTCGAGCTCGCGCTGCTCGATGGTGAGCTGGCCGAGCCGGTCGCGGTGGCGCTCGAGATCGTGACGGACGCGGGTCTCGTCCTTCTCGAGCCCCATGATCGCGATCTCGCCCTCGTGGACCTGGGTCCGCAGGCCGTCGAGCGCCCGGGTGACCTGCTTGAGCTCGGTCTTGGCGGTCAACAGCCGCGCCATCGCCTCGGACAGCGCGTGCTCGAGCGTGCCGACGATGTCCTCGAGATCGCGGATCTCGCGCTTCTGGGCCAGCACGCCGGTGCCCTGCGCGTCGCGCGAGCCGCCCGCGACCACACCGTCGTCCTCGATCACGTCGCCCTCGAGCGTGACCAGCCGGTCGGTCACGCCCGCGTTGTGCAGCGCGAGCGCGCGCTCGAGGCCATCGACCACCACGGTGGCGCCGAGCAGCCGCTTGCCGACCGTCTCGTAGCCATCGGCGAACGCGACCAGGTCGGCCATCCGGCCCAGCACGCCGTCGCCGCCGGTCGCCGCATGGGCCGCGACCAGCGCGGTGCGATCCTCGACGATGATCGAGCCAAATCCGGAGCTCTCGCCGCCGTCGCCCTCGAAGCTCGGAAACGCCGGCGCCCGCGCCGGGCGCCCGCTCGAGACCGGGACGAACGCGCTGCGCCCGCCGCCGCCTTGCTTGAGGAACCCGATCGCCGCCAGGCCGACCGACGGCTCGCTGACCAGCACGCCGCCGAGCCGGTCGCCGAGCACCGCCTCGACCGCGATCTCGAGCTGCTCCGGGGCGCGGACGACGTCGGCCACGACGCCGTGGATCGCCGCCTGGGGCAGCAGGTCGCGGTCGCCGCGCGCGTCGAGGATCTCGTCGGCGCGCTGCATCACCAGCCGGGTGCCGCGCTGGAAGCCCTCGTAGCGATCCTGGATCTCCTTGAGCGAGGTGAGCCGCGACGTCCGGCGCTGGAGCTCGGTGCGCAGGGTCTCGACCTCGGCCTCGCCGCGGGTCGACTCGTCGGTCAGGAGCTCCTTGCGCGCCGTGAAGTGCTCGCTCTGGCCGCCGAGATCGAGCCGGGTCTGGCGCTGCTCGGCGAGCGCGGCTTCGACCCGCCGGCCCTCGCGCTCGAGATCGCGGATCCGCTCGGTCTGCTGCTCGGACTCGGCGACCACGCGCTCGAGCCGCCGGGTCGCCTCGTCGCGCCGGCGGACCAGCGCGTCGAGCTGCGCGTTGGCGGTCGCGATCTCGGTGCGCCGCCCGGCGATCTCGGACCGCGCCTGATCGAGCTGGCGCTGCGCATTGCTGAGCATCTGGCGCGCCTCGCCCGCAGTGGCCTCGCGCGCCGCGACCTCGCCGGCCTCGCGCTCGACCTCGGCCTCGAGCTCGGCGAGCTCGGTCTCGCGCGCCACGAGCTCCTCGGCACCGCGCGCGCGCTGTCCGGCGATGGTCTCGACCTCGGCGCGCGCCCCGGCGACCCGGCCATCGAGCTCCTCGGCCTCGCGGCGCTCGAACCCGATCTTGCTGTCGCCGAGCCGGATCCGGTTGTCGAGCTCGTAGACCTGCTCCTGCACGCCGACCAGCCGGCGCTCCTCGAGCGCCAGCTCGGCGCGCTCGGCGACCACGTGGGCGTCCTTGGTGCTCCACGCCGCGCGCGCCGCGTCGAGCTCGGTCCGCGCCTCGGTCAGCCGGCCGGTGACCAGCTGGCCCTCGCCCGCCAGCTCGAGCCAGCGGTGCGCGGCCTTCCACAGCTCGATGTCGCGGGTCTCGGCCTTGTACTTGCGGTAGCGCTCGGCTTTCTGGGCCTGGCGCCGCAAGGTCCCCATCCGCTTGTCGAGCTCGGTGACGATGTCCGACACCCGCATCAGGTTCTGCCGGGTCTGCTCGAGCTTCTTCTCGGCCGCCTTCTTCTTGGCCTTGAACTTGGTGATGCCGGCCGCCTCCTCGATGATCGCCCGGCGGTCCTGCGGCCGCGAGCTGACGATCTGGCCGATCCGGCCCTGCTCGATGATCGCGTACGCCTTGGTGCCGACGCCGGTGCCGAGGAAGAAGTCCGTGATGTCGCGCAGCCGGCACGGCGTCTTGTTGATGAAGTACTGCGAGGTGCCGTCGCGGTACAGCCGGCGGGTGATCGTGACCTCGGTGTAATGGCCGAAGTTGATCGCCGGCGGCCGGTCGGCGAGCACCTGCGCCGCCTCGTCGAGCGGCGACGCGATCGGGTTGCCCTCGGCGTCGACCCAGGTGCCGGCGGCGGGTTCGGCGTCCGCGGCCTGCTGGGCCAGCTCGTCGATCGTGGGGATCGCGGGCGGCGCCAGCGGGTCGGCGCCCGGCGGCCCGAACGGATCGAGCTCGGCCGGCTCGCCGCCATCCTCGGGCGCGAGCTGGGCGAGCGCGCGCTCGGTCTCCGCCTCGTCGGAGTGGCGCGCCTGCTCGAGCGTCTCGTGCGAGAACCCGACGTCGTCGAACGTCAGCGAGACCTCGGCCATCGGCGCCGGCCCGCGGGTCTCGCTGCCCGCGAAGATCACGTCCTCCATCGCCTTGCCGCGCAGGTGCTTCGCGCTCTGCTCGCCCATGCACCATCGGATCGCGTCGACGATGTTGCTCTTGCCACAGCCGTTCGGCCCGACCACACCCGTGATCGACTCGCCGATCTGAACCACTGCCCGATCGCAGAACGACTTGAAGCCGATGATTTCGACCCGCTTGATTCGCATGATGGACCCCTGGGGGCGCACGCAGGGTGGATCGGCCCTATGACATCGAGCGCCGGGTGAACCGGCTTGCGCCCGGCTTCACCGACGGCGATCTTGCGGGCGCGCCGTGCTATGACCACCGGGGTATGCTCCGTGGCGTACGGCAAACCGCGGCACCGAGGGTGTCCGTGCCCGTGGTGTGGGTGGTCGCGCTGATGTGCGGGCTGATCTGCGCGCTGGCCCCGCCGGTGCGCGCCGCTCCGCCGCAGGTCGAGATCCGCGCCCAGACCAAGCTCGTGCTCGACAAGGTCCGGCTGACCTCGGACGATCATGCCGAGCTGCGCGGCCACCTGGTCGACGGCCTGACCGGCGATGGCATCGCCGACCAGCGCGTGACGATCAAGCTCGGCGACCAGACCGTCAGCGCGACCACCGCGCTCGACGGCAGCTTCCACGCGACCGTCGAGGTCGAGCCCGGCCGCCAGCAGGTCGAGCTCGCGTTCCGCGGCAGCACCTGGCTCGGCTCGGCCCAGCTCGCCCAGGCCACCGATCCATCGCGCTCCCAGGTCACGCTCGCGATCGACACCGAGGACGCGCCCGGCGGCGTCAACGTCACCGTGCGCGCCACCGCCGATGACCAGCCGATCCAGCTCTCGATCGCGCTGTCGGCCGGCCCGCCGCTCGCGCCCAAGCTCGGCCCACTCGGCACCGCCGTGTCCGGCAGGCCGTTCCTGCTCACCCGCCAGGCCGCCGGCGGCCCCGGCACCCGCCGGGTCCACGCCGAGTTCACCGGCGACGGCGTCAACCAGCCCGCGTCGGCCGACAAGACCGTCGAGCTCAGCGCGAGCTCGACGACGACGATCGCGGTGACGTCGAACCGGCTCGCCTACGAGGACAACCTCGAGATCACGGGCAAAGTCACCGACGAGGACGGCCACCCGGTCGCGCGCGCGGCGGTGACCCTGGCCTCGGGTGATCGCCGGCTCGCCCAGGGCGCCACCGCGGATGACGGCAGCTACAAGTTCAAGGTCGAGGGCAAGATCTTCGGCGAGGGCCAGTGGGGGATCCAGGTCCAGGCCGATCCGGGCAAGCCGTCGATCAAGCCGAGCCGGTCGCCGCCCGAGATCATCCAGGTCTCGGCGCAGCAGCCAGTGCCGGTGTCGTACACGATCGCCGCGTTCCTCGCGACGGCGTGCGCCGCGGGCGGGTTCTTCCTCGCCCGCACCAAGCCGTGGCGCCGGCTGCGCCGCCCCGCGCCCCCGGCCGATGCGCCGGCGAGCACCGGTCCGGACGATCAGGTCGACGGCGGCCTGGTCGTCGCGCGGCCCGGCCTGGCGGCGACCCTGCGGCGCGCCAACGATGATGGGTTCTCGGGCGCGGTGCGCGACACCGTGCGCACGCGCGCGGTCGCCGAGGCCGTGGTGTGCCTGCGGCTGTCGCGCAATGGACTTATAGAAGAGGAGCGCGAGGTCCGCACCGGACCCGACGGCAACTTCACGTTCGAGGCGCTGGCGTCCGGCGAGTGGCTCGCCGAGGTCGCCGCACCCGGCCATGTCACCGAAAAGTTTGTGGTCTCGATCCCACACCGCGGGGAACTGCGCGGCGTCCGGGTCGATCTGGTGCCGGTCCGCGAGCGGGTGTTCCAGCTCTACCGGCGCGCCGCCGAGCCGATCCTGCCCGAGCCGCGGCTGTGGGGGGTGTGGTCGCCGCGCCAGATCGTCGACCACGTCCGCACCAAGCGGCCGACCCCGGCCCTCGCCGATCTCACCAGCTTCGTTGAGGAGATCTATTTTTCGGCCCGGCTCGCGGAGGAGACCGTGCTGCCGGCGGCGTCCGAACAAGTCGACCGCGCCATCCGCGAACGCGCACGGGTTGCGAGTTAAGCTATAAGCCGCCCATGCCCACCGAGCTAATCGAGCTCGCGCTCGCGCTCGTCGTGATCGCGCTCATCATGGTCGTCCTCCGGCGTGCTTCGGCGAAGTCCAAGCAGCGCGCGCCGTCGAACGTCCGCGAGCGCCTCGGCGTCGAGCTCGAAACCGAAGCCAAGCCCAAGCGCGAACGCAAACGCCCCCGTCCCGGTCGCCCCGAGCGCGGCAAGCCTGCAGCAGCCGAGGCCGCCGAGGCCGAAGCCGCCGAGGCCGAAGCCCCGGTCGACGCCGAGGCCCGCGAGGCCTACAAGGCCGGCCTGGCCAAGACCCGCGGCGGGTTCGTCGCCCGGATCGGCAAGCTGTTCGGTCGCAAGAAGATCGACGCCCAGACGCTCGACGAGCTCGAGGAGGTCCTGTTCACCGCCGACATCGGGCCGCGCGCCGCCGAGCGGATCTTCCAGTCGGTCAAGGGCGGGCTGTCCAAGGGCGATCTCGAGGACGCCGGCAAGATCTGGTCGCGGATCCGCCACACCTCGCGCGAGATCCTCACGGTCGAGGCCCCGCCGGTCGAGCTCGCCGCCAAGCACCCGTTCGTGCTGCTCGTGCTCGGCGTCAACGGCGTGGGCAAGACCACGACGATCGGCAAGCTCGCCCAGAAGTGGGCGCTCGAGGGCAAGAAGGTCCTGCTCGCCGCCGGCGACACCTACCGCGCGGCGGCCACCGAGCAGCTCGAGGTCTGGGCCGATCGCGCGAACGTCCCGATCGTTCGCGGCAAGCAGAACGGCGATCCGTCCTCGGTGATCTTCGATGCGATCAAGAAAGGCGTCGAGGAGAACTTCGATCTGGTGATCTGCGATACCGCCGGCCGCCTGCATTCGAACGCCGGTCTCATGGACGAGCTCAAGAAGCTGCGCCGCGTCGCCGACAAGGCGATGCCGGGCGCGCCGCACGAGACCTGGATGGTGCTCGACGCGACCACCGGCCAGAATGCGATCTCGCAGGCCAAGACGTTCAAGGCCGACATGGAGATCACCGGCATCGTGCTGACCAAGCTCGATGGCTCGTCCAAGGGGGGAGTGGTGCTGGGCATCTGTGATGAGCTGAAGGTTCCGGTGCGCTTCGTCGGTGTCGGCGAGAAGATCGGCGACCTGAGGCCTTTCGACCCCGCCGCGTTCGTCGAAGCGCTCTACAGCGACGCCAGCGCGGTTCAGGAGCCCTGAGCGACTGTAAAACAGTCTCGTTCGTGCACCGAGCAGGCCCGTGGGCAGGCCCGTGGGCAGGCCCGCGGGCAGGCCGCGAGCAGGCATGGTCGCAACTCGTACGCGATCGCTACGTCTTGTCTCGCACCATCATCATCTCCGCGCTGCGATGTTTCGTCGGCTCCAATCCTGCGCCAGTGGCTTGAGCGCAGAAAAAGGCACGTGTTATGAACATCCTACGAATGCGGGCACATCGTAGATCCACATTGTTCATCGTGGCTCTCGCCGCGATGGCCGGCACCGCGCTCGCCCAGCCGAAAGGCAAGAAAGCGCCGGCCCCGCCGAAGAACGCGCCCGCCAAGGGCAGCGGCGATGCCGGCGAGATCGAGCTGGACGATGCGGCCAAGCCGGCGGCCGGCTCCGCCGCGGGCTCGGCCTCGGGCGACGTCAATCCCGACGAGATCGATATGGGCGAGCCCGAGAAGCAGCAGGGCGATCTCAACGCGGATCTCAACGCATCGAACCAGGCCAACGCGGCCAAGGCGGCGCCGATCAAGAAGACGCCGCTGTCCTGGCAGGACATCGTCGTCGTCGTGCGCAAGCCATTCCTGAAGTCGCACCGCACCGAGCTGACGCCGTTCGTCGGCACGACGATGAACGACAACATCATCCGGCACTACACCGCCGGCGGCGAGATCGCGCACTACCTGACCGACGTGCTCGCGGTCGGGGTCGAGGCCCAGTACTACTTCCACTCGTTCCAGGAGCCGTTCGACCTGATCGCGCGCCAGGCGCGCCGGCTGCCGACGGTCAACCAGTACAACTGGAGCGGTGCGCTCGACTTCCACTATGTGCCGGTCTACGGCAAGTTCGCCGTGCTCGATCACAAGCTGGTCACCTGGGAGGCGCTGTTCACCGCCGGCATCGGCGCCGGCCAGAGCGAGGTGATCCCGCGCGACACCAAGTTCCCCGGGTTCACGAACTTCCTCATCATGCCGAACGTCGGCGCGTCGATGCGGTTCTTCCTGACCAACTGGGTCACGGTCAGCCTCGGGATCCGCGACTACGTGTTCTACGACCACTTCGAGCCGCAGAACCGGTCCGAGACGATGTTCGCGACCGCGCAGGACGCGAAGGACCACGCGGATGGCTCGCTGATCAACAACGTCATGTTCCAGATCGGCGTGAGCTTCTGGATCCCGACGACGTTCGAGTACACCACCTTCCGCTGAGAGACATCCCATGAAGAACCACACTCTCCTTACCGTGGTGGGCGTCCTCGCGGTGTCGTTCAGTGGTCTCGGCGTCACCCGCGCCGATCGCCGGCAGAACACGCTCGCCGAGGACGTCGCGGTCCGCCACCGCCGCCTGCTGGTCAAAGAGCGGTTCGAGGTCACGCCGCTGTTCGAGTCGACGGTCAACGCCGACTACCGCCACATCCTCGGCGCCGGGCTCAAGCTCGAGTACCACATCACCGACATGCTCTCGATCGGCGTGATCGGCGTGCGCTCGGGATCGATCACGACCAAGCTGGTCGACAAGATCGTGCCGACGCTCGAGGTCAACGTCGACAACAAGACCCGCGAGCCGAGCCAGGCCGAGTTCACCGACCGGCTCAACACGATGCCGTACCACGGCGCCGCGTACGTCAGCCTCACCCCCTGGTACGGCAAGCTCGCCGCGTTCAGCCAGGCGTTCGTCGCGTTCGACTTCTACTTCCAGGCCGGCGTCTCGTTCGCCCAGCTCCACTCGGACTGCCCGACCACGATCTGCAGCGACACCGCGCCCGGCCAGTCGATCACGGGCGCCAACGGCGACACGATCCCGCCCGATGGCAACCCGAACAACGATCCGCCGCTCAACAGCGGTGGCCGGGTCGGGCTCTACCTCGGCGGCGGCATCCACGTGTTCCTGAACGACTTCCTCGCGCTCGACCTGACGGTGCGCGACTACGCGTTCACCGACAACCCGTCGGGCGCCGACTTCAACGCCGACCTGTACGTGTCGAACGCCGACAACCGGTTCCTCCATCACCTGTTCTTCGGCGTCGGCATGTCGATCATGCTGCCGACCACCGTGAAGCGCACACCCTGACGGAGCCGCCTGCTGGCGTTGGCAGCCCGCCAACGATGTTGGCAGGCTTGATGATCTAACCTGCTGAGATCACATCGCGACCACCAGGATCGCGGCTTGCTGATCGCACCGATCGCCCCCATGCGTCGATCCTCACTCGATGGCCGCCTCGCTGGTCGCCTTGCCGGCAGCCTCGCCGGTGCCGCCATCCTGGCCATGGTGCTCGGCGGCTGCATCACGCCGTCGATCCCGATCCCGCCGCCGGATCCCGAGCTCATGAGCTTCGCAGTGACCGGCGACGGCGCCGATAGCAGCGCGACGTTCACCTACCCGGCCGACGTCAACTACCGGGGCTCGATCGTGTTCGTCTACAACCACGACCGCGGGATCGGCATCATCGAGGCGGCGCGCCCTGACGGCAGCGTCGGCCCGACCCAGCCGGTCAGCGCGGCGCTCGGCGATCAGATCGTCGTGACCTTCCAGCGCGAAGATCAGACGATCTCGACCTGCATCCGGCTCCGCAACGGCGCGCAGTCCTCGACGGACTACTGCAGCCTATAACGATCGATCGGAGCACAACCGCGCGACGCGCGGCGGGGTGACTGGCCGGCGAAGCCGGGCCAGTCGCCAGTCGGCGGGCAAGCCCCCTCTGGATCGATCGACCGAATCAATCGACCGGATCAGTAACTGATCGACGGCCAGGCGATCAGCGTCGGCCGGAGGATCAGCTTCTCGCCGTTGCGCTCGACCTCGAGCGTTGGCGTGGCGCCCGGGTGCGACCCGAAGATCCGCTCCTGGAGCTCGCTCGCCGAGCTGATCTGCATGTTGTTGATCTTCAACACGTGGTCGCCGAGGTGCAGATCGACCGCCTCGGCCGGCGTACCCGGCAGGACGCTGTCGATGTCCGCGTAACCCTCATGGAATACATAGCGAATTCCCAGGAAGCCGTGGTCGGGGCGGACGTCGACCTGCTGGACCACCTGCGCCTCGCGGTACGGGCACGTGCGCGACGACATGCTGTCGGCGACCTGCATCGCCATCAGCGTGGTGGCCAGTGCGAGGCCCGAGGCGACCCCTGCCATCGTGCATACAACGGCGACGGTACCCAGCCCACGGCTACGCTCGTTCGGCAACAGCGCTTCGCGCCGTAGGACGGGCGCAACGGGGGCAACATTCTCGGGCTGATCGTCAGACATCTCGATTCCCTCGCTTCCGGTCATGTGTTCCGACTCGGGCCGATTCTTCCATCTGAGTATAAGGGGCGCGCTCGAACATGACCACGATGAAATGCGCCCTGTTTTGGTGCCCCGCGTGGGATCGTGAACCGGCGCACGCCGGCGTGGCGCGTCGATCGCCGTGTTAGATTACGCGGCAGGGGTGAAGACGTCCGGCCCTCGACACAGGCGCCGGTGGCTGGTCGCCATCGGGTTGGCGGTCGTGCTCGTCCTGGGCGCCGCGTTCGCCGTCCTGCGCCTCAAGTTCGAGGGCCCTGGCCTCGGCGACAACATCGCGTCGATCCTCAACAAGCGGATGCGCGGGCGGATCGAGATCGGCTCGATCGAGTGGTCGACCTCGTCGCTGACCAAGGCGATCACCGGCGGCTGGATCCCGCTGGAGATCCGAGATGTCCGGGTGTGGGACGACTGCGCACTGAGCGCCGTGATCACGGGCGACGCGAGCGACGAGCTCCGGTCCGGCGATCCCAACGAGGACTGCACCCCGGATGACCGGCCCGACCTCGATCCAAGATCGCCGCGCAAGCCGCGCAAGCTGCTGCTCCGGACCGATCGGCTCACCGCCGAGCTCGACGCCCACGCGATCATGTTCGGCAACCACGACTTCGTGTTCCGCAACCTGTGGATCCACGGCGGCGAGGCGCTGATCGAGCAGACCCGCGAGCCCTACCCGCTCACCGACTACGACCGCACGATCGTCAGCATCGTCTCGGCGTTCTACCCGCGGATGAAGGCCGGGTTCCGCGACGGGATCTCCGCCGACTCGCCGCCGCCGATCTTCGACCTGCGCGACATCCACATCCAGGGCCTCAACCTGACCCTGCACATGGCGCCGTCGACGGGCGCCACGCCGGAGCAGGTCGAGTACGGGTTCACCGGCCGGCTCGAGAACGTCAACGTCGACGTCGATCGCAACCCGGCGGACAACTCGTACCTCTACATGGATCCGACCGATCCGCTGATCGCCAAGTTCTACGTCCGGCTCGTGGTCGCCGCCGAGCGCGCCAGCATCCGGATCCTCGACCAGGGCCCGCGCAGCGCGTTCCGGCTGCCCGCGGTCTCGCCGCTCGGCCACCCCCGCACGCTCGCCGAGCGCGCGATGGTCGCGGTGATCAAGCAGCAGCACGTGCTCGAGCACAGCTTCGAGGCCTACCCGCCGCCCGGCCGCACCGCGCTCTACACGCTCGAGCTCACCGACATCAAGCTCGACCGGCTCGCCCAGCTGCCCGGCGACTGGGCGCGCCACGACTTCGTGGCCAACACGCTCGAGCTCGACCTGCAGGCCCACGCGCTGCCGTGCCAGCCCGAGGGCGCGCCCCGGATCGAGCCGCCCGCGCCGGCCGACATCGCCCAGGTCCACCTGTCGGGCGAGCTGTTCAACTACTGGGACCGGCCGTACGACGGCGCGTGGAACCTGAAGCTCGACGGCAAGAACATGGGCCCGACGATCCGGTCGTGCATCAAGTCCACGGTCGGCGGCGATCGGCTCGACGGCACGATCTCGCTGACCGGCCCGTTCGTCGCCCAGCCGGCGATCGGGCTCGATCTCAGCGGCGTCGACTTCGACATCCCGATCGGTGGCCGCGAGGCCCCGCTGCGGCTGACCCTCGCCGAGCTGCACGGCAAGGTCGACCTGGTCAACGAGGAGGGCTACATCGAGCAGACCAAGGCGCTGGTCCGCAACGGCAAGGAGCCCGGCGAGGTCGAGCTGTCGGCGACGTTCGGGCTAAAGCCGCTGTACTCCAACGCCCAGGTCGAGATCGTCAAGGCGATCGACGTCGGCCGGTTCCTGCCGCCGAAGGTCGCGACCTCGGTCGGCAAGTTCCTGCACGGCCGGCTGCGCGCGATCGGCGACACCGAGAAGGGCTTCGAGCTCAGCGACTTCGATCTCGCGCTCGGCATGACCGAGCGCGACAACGCGATCCGGCTGCACCACGGCCGGCTGTTCACCAAGAACAGCTTTGGCTCGATCCAGATCGAGAAGGTCTACGCCGACGCCGGCAAGAGCCACGCGATGATCGACGGCACGGTCGACATCGCGCGCGACAACATGCGGCTGGTGATCGACGGCGACTTCCCCGATCTCGACGTCTGGCTGCAGCGGTTCAAGCTGCCGGCGCTGTTCAAGAGCGCCGGCGGCGGCCAGGTCGTGATCAGCGGCAAGCTGACCAGCCCGCAGATCAACGTCAACACCACGCTCGCCGGGGTGCCGTGCATCGATCAGCTGAAGCTCGAGAACCTGAGCTACGGCAACAACACGGTCGACATCCAGAAGCTGAGCTCGCCGGGGCTGGGCGGCACGCTGTCGGGCAGCGGCCGGATCCGGCTCGGCGCCACGCCGGGTGCCGCGCCGGTGATCGAGCGGTTCGCGCTCACCGGCACCCGGCTCGACGCGGCCAAGCTGTGCGGCCTCAAGGGCATCGCCAAGGGCACGATCGACGAGGTCAACCTCGACCTGCGCGGCGCGATCGACCCCAAGCGCACGCCGCTCGAGTGGCTCGGGCTCGGCCAGGTCTACGCGCGCGCCGACAAGCTCAGCATCGCCGGCGATCCCTACACCGGGATCGCGGCGTGCGTGAACCGCAAGGACGACGCGCGGTGCCGGCCGCGCCCCGCGCAGGTCGCCGCCGACGCGCTCGCGCAGTGCGACGACGGCAAGCGCGCCGCGGCCCAGACCGGCGGCGGGTTCTGCCTGGTGGCCTCGGCGACCCGCGAGGCCGGCGGCGCGCTCGACGCGACGATCGCCCAGCTGCCGCCGGTGCGCACCACCGCGCGGGTCACCGCCCCGGCGCGGCTCGCCGGCACGCTGGCGCTCTCGGATCTGCCGCTCGCGCTGATCGACGAGCTGCGCGGCAAGCCCTCCGCCCACACGGTCGGCGGCCTGGCGTCGATCACCGCGCACCTCGAGGGCACCGCCGGCGCCCCGCAGGCGTCCGGGGTGATCAACCTGCTGCGCGGCTGGATCGCCGACGGCTTCCTCGGCGACGCCCACATCGCGGTCAACCCGGCGATCGTCGACGGCGTGCCCGGGATCGAGCTCAAGGGCTCGGCGCTCGCCGGCCGGCTCGCGATCACGGGCCTGGTCGGCACCGCGGCGCCCTACCCGGTCGAGCTGTCGATCAGCGGCCGCCGGATCGAGGTCGATCCGTTCCTCGATCTGCAGGCGATGCTCCCGCTCCCGGCGCTGCTCAAGTCCGATCCGATCCAGGCCTGGGCGACCGGCACGATCACGCTGCGCACCCAGCTCGCGCCGCCCAAACCGGTCGAGCCCGAGTCGTGGATCGAGCTGACCGAGCTCGCGCTGCAGATCGATCACCGGGCGAGCGATGGCCGGGTCACGCCGCTGGTGGTCCGGATCAAAGAACAGGATCCCAGGCAGCGCGCCGCGCTGTCGATCCGCGCCACGCCGTCGTCGTACGAGCTCGCGTGCCACGATCCCAAGGCGGCGGCCGGCCGCGCCGCGTGCTCGGTGACGTTCGAGACCCCGGCCGGCGACATCGTGGTCAGCGGCCACGCGACCCAGAACGCCGAGGTCGCGCTGACCGCCGCCGGCGACCTCGATCTCGCCAAGCTCCGGGTCCTGCTCGACCAGCAGTTCGACTACGTCGCCGGCCGGGTCCGGCTCAACGCGTCGATCTCGGGCCCGTTCACCAAGCCGCTGTTCGACCTCGCGATCAACCTCGATCCCGACCAGATCTGGCGCCGCAACGAGGACGAGCGCCTCGCCCGGCGCGCCGCCTACCTGGCCAAGCAGCCCCGCCCCGAGGTCGCGCTGGTCGCGGGCGAGGATCCGGTCCGGCTGCGGCCGATCGGCAGCGACACGGTGATCACCGCGCCCGGGGGCCTGATCAAGCTCGCCAACGGCTCGGTCGGCTTCACCGACCTGCTGGTCCAGGTCAAGGACGAGCGCCACTCCGACGACGCCGGCGAGCTCCACGTCGCCGGCAACATCGAGCTCGACGGCGCCACGCCGGTCAGCTGGTCGGTGCTGCTGTCCGGCAAGCTCGCCGGCAAGATGCTGCAGGTGATCGAGCCCAGCTACGTGTCGCAGGCCGACGGCCTGATCGACATCGACGGCCAGCTCGTGCTGTCGGGCAAGGGCCCGAGCCCCGCGGTGTCCGGCACCCTGGTGTTCGACCACTTCTCGATCTTCCCGCGCGGCGTGCGCCGCGAGCTCAGCTTCCAGACCGGCAGCGTCGAGATCGGCACCGACGTGTCCGGCGGCGAGCGGACCTACACGTTCGACGTCGACGGCGTCAACGGCACGCTCGAGGACGGCCACCTGTCGAACATCGCCGGGTCGCTCAAGATCCGCAAAGGCGAGATCCAGCAGGCCAACCTGCAGCTCGACGCCACCAGCATCCCGTTCCGGATCCCGCAGACCCTCGACCTCGTGCTGTCGGCGAGCAACGTCAGCATCACGCTCGACGAGCCGAACGCGAACTGGCGGGTCAACGGCACGGTCACCGTGGTCGACGGCGCCTACCTGCGCAACTTCGAGCTGACCGATCGGATCCAGACGATCGGCATCAACAGCGCGCCGAGCACGCCGTTCTGGGAGGAGTACCCGACCCTGGGCTCGGCCGAGCTCAACCTGACGCTCGTGGTCCAGCTGTTCGCGGTGCGCGACAACATCGCGACGATCGAGTTCCGCAGCGACCAGATGAGCATCACCGGCACGCCGCGCGATCCCCGGCTGTCGGGCCAGATCCGGGTCACCCACGGCGAGTTCCGGATCCCGGGCACCCGCGCGGCGTTCACCCGGACCAGCGGCACGGTCGACTTCGCGGAGAACCAGTCCGCCAACAACCCGGCGCTCAACGTCACGAGCGACGCCGACTACCGCGATCTGTCGGGCCAGGACCACGTGATCACCGCGACGATCGGCGGCACGCTGCGGCTCTTGACCTGGGACCTCAAGACCTCGACCGGCTACAACAAGTCGCAGACCCTGTCGCTCCTGGTGCTCGGCCGCAACCCCGAGCAGCTGCGGCGCTCGCTCGGCGACCAGAACCTCGGCGGCGATCCGACGCGCGTCGATCCCACGACCAACCCGAGCCAGGGGTTCGCCGACCAGATCGTCAAGGATCTCGCCGGCGACTGGGTGTCCGATCTGCTCGGCAGCTCGCTGACCAAGCTGACCGGGCTCGACGTCCTGCGGATCGAGATCGGGTTCGGCTCGATCGGGTTCCACCTCGAGAAGAAGATGCTGGAGAACGCCAAGCTGACCGGCGACGCCGAGCAGACGATCCGCGGTACGACGATCAAGGCCCAGGCCGAGCTCAAGACGCCGTTCGTGATCAGCCTTCAGGGCGGCTACTTGAACCAAAATTATTACGACCCGGCCGAGCAGGACATCGAAGACATCAACGTCAAGCTCGTGTATCGCGTATTCATTCCATGATCCGGCACATGACCCGGCGGATCTTAGCGTTCATCGCGCTCGGTGCGATGTGGGCGGTGCCGAGCGCCTC
>DATBBB010000594.1:0-2838 GCA_036271215.1 Kofleriaceae bacterium
GGCTCGCCGGCAACCCCGATCAGTGGGCGAGCATGGTGCTCGAGGTGCTCGAGGCCTGCTCGGTCGGCGCCGCGCCGCTGACCCGCGATCCGGACCGCCCGGCGATGGGTCAGACGTTCATGGACCTCGATCCGATGCACCCGCCGCCGGCGGGCGACGTGTCGCGCGCCGACCAGCTCACGGCCGCGACGCCGGTGGCCGACGGCGGCGACACCGCGCACCGCAAGCTCAACGTGACGCGCGGCGAGTGGCTGCGCTCGATGCCGGAGCGCGACCTGCTGTCCAACGACACCGATCGCAGCTTCGAGGGTATGGGCAAGCTCGGCAACGCGACCGATCTCGCCGCGCTCGCCGAGGCGGCCGGCGCGGAGCTGGCGGCCCTGATGCACGACGCGCACGACGCGCACGCCGAGCCCGCCGAGCCCGCCGATGGCCACGCCGGCGGCGCCGCCGGTCCCGCACCCGCCGACGGTGCGGCCGGGCCCGCCGCCGGTCCGCCGGCCGCGCGCGCCGAGGCCCCGCTGTTCGAGCTGCGCGGCGGCGCCGAGATGTTCGGCGTGGCCAAGAAGGCAACACCGGACCAGTGGCTCCCCGAGGCCAACGCGATCTTCACCAAGGTCCACGCCGCCAACGGCGGCCGGGTGTACGAGCCCGGGCCGGCGCCGCTCGATCGCGCGCCCGCGCCGAAGGTCACCAACCCGCACCTGTGGGACGAGGCACCGGCCGCGGCTGCCCCGGATCCCGCGGCGGCGGGGCCGGTCCTCACCCGCATCGAGCGCCCGCGGCGGCCCGAGCGCGCGCGCGGCATGGCCGACGTCCTGCTCCGGCTGTTCTGCTGCCGCTGACCGGTCGAGTCGCCGCGCCGCGCCGCGTGCGCTATACGACCCGCGGTGAGCCGCGACCCTGGTGCCCCCGGGACGGTGTTTCTGATCAGCCCGGCGCGCTGCGCGAGTGATCGCGCGCGGCAGCTGCTGGCGTCGCGGCGCTCGGAGCTCGGGGTGCGGCTGTGGGAGCATTCGGCGCCGCTCGGCGAGATCTTCGCGTGGCTGTCATCGCTGTACTTCCGCGGCAAGCTGACCTACGCGCAGCGGTTCGGCGGCGCACCGGGAGCATTGCCCGGAGGATTGCCGGGAGCATTGATCATGGCGCCCGGGCTCGGGCTGCGCGCGCCGGAGACCTTGCTGTCGGCGGCGATGTTCCGCGCGATGGCCGCGATCGAGGTCGAGTCCGCGGCGTTCGTCGAGCCCCTGGTGCGCGATGCGCGGTTGATCGCGCGGCTCGCCCGGCCGGAGGCCCGCGTGGTGCTGCTCGGCAGCATCGCGACCGGCAAGTACCTGACGAGCCTGCTCGACGTGTTCGGCGACCGGCTGCTGTTCCCCGAGACGTTCGTCGGCCGCGGCGACATGAGCCGCGGTGGCCTGCTGCTGCGCGCGGCGCGCAGCGGCGACGAGCTGGCGTATCGCTCGGTGATCGGCGCGACCCTGCACGGCGCACGGCCGCCGAAGCTGCCGGGGAAATAGCCGAGGTGTTATAGACGGTCATGGATCGTCACCTGTTCGACGCCGATCACGAGTCGTTCCGCCAGACGTTTCGCCAGTTCGTCGACCGCGAGATCCGGCCGCACCAGGATCGCTGGCGCGAGGCCGGCCAGGTCGACCGCGAGGTGTGGCGCAAGGCCGGCGCGCAGGGCTTCCTGTGCCCGTGGCTCGACGACAAGTACGGCGGCCCGGGCGCCGACTTCCTGTGCTCGGTGATCGTGATGGAGGAGCTGGCGCGCGCCTACGAGAGCGGGTTCGCGATGTCGCTGCACTCCGACATCATCGTGCCGTACCTGTACTCGTTCGGCAGCGAGGCCCAGAAGCAGCGCTGGCTGCCCGGCTGCGCGTCGGGCGAGACCGTCACGGCGCTCGCCATGACCGAGCCCGGCACCGGCTCAGATCTCGCGGCGCTGACGACCTCGGCGGTGCGCGACGGCGACGACTACGTGGTCAACGGCTCCAAGACGTTCATCTCGAACGGCCAGCTGTGCGACCTGGCGATCATCGCCGCCAAGACCGACCCCGATCCGGCCAACGCGCACAAGGGGATCTCGATGTTCCTCGTCGAGGCCGGCCGCGCGGGCTTCACCAAGGGCCGCCGCCTGCACAAGATGGGCATGGCGTCGCAGGATACCTCGGAGCTGTTCTTCGAGGACTGCCGGGTGCCGGCGAGCCACCTGCTCGGCGTCGAGGGTGGTGGCTTCATGATGATGATGCAGAAGCTGCAGCAGGAGCGGCTGTGCGTCGCGATCGGCGCGGTCGCCGGCGCCGAGCAGGTGCTGCACGACACGATCGCGTACACCAAGGAGCGCAAGGCGTTCGGCAAGCCGATCAGCAAGTTCCAGAACACCCAGTTCAAGCTGGTCGAGTGCCTCGCCAAGGTCGAGGTCGGCCGCGCCTACGTCGACAAGGTCATCGCCGAGCACATCGCCGGCAAGCACCTGGTCAAGGAGAGCTCGATGGCCAAGTTCTGGACCACCGACATGGGCCAGGAGGTCGTCGACACCTGCCTGCAGTTCTTCGGCGGCTACGGCTACATGCTCGAGTATCCGGTGACCCGCGCGTTCATGGACGCGCGCGTCCAGCGGATCTACGCCGGCACCAACGAGATCATGAAGGTGATCGTCGCCAAGCAGCTCGGCCTGTGACCGGCTATACAGCCGCATGCCCACCGCCGTGATCGATATCGGGACCAACACCCTGCTGCTGTTGATCGTCGACGACGCCATGCAGCCGATCGTCGATCTGTGCCGGTTCGGCCGGCTCGGCAAGGGGCTCGACGCCAGCGGCCGGCTCGCCG
>DATBBB010000595.1:0-5709 GCA_036271215.1 Kofleriaceae bacterium
TCGGCCGTGGTGTCGTCGCTGTCGTCGTCGACGAGCTGGCTCGGTGGCGCCGCGGCCGCGGCGGTCACCGGAGCGGTCACCGGATGGATGCCGCCGGACGGCGTCCTGCGCGGCGCGACGTGCGCGGTGGTCCGGCGCGGCGCCTCGGGCTCGGGCGTAGCAGATCCGGCCGGCTGCGCTTGCGATGGCTGCGCTTGTGCCGGCTGCGCCTGCGATGGCTGCGCTTGTGCCGGCTGCGCCTGCGATGACTGCGCCTGCGCCGGCTGCGCCTGCGATGGCTTCTGATTCGCCTTGCCGGCAGGCGAGCTCTTGGCCGGCTTCGCGCGCTCGACCGGCGCCGGCTCGGCCTTCATCGCGATCGGCGTCAGCCGCGGCCCCGGCGCCGGCGGTGCCACCCGCTTGGTCAGCCCCCCCGGCAGCGGGCTCGGCCGCACCGGCGCCTGCTCGACCGGCACGATCACCGGGCTCTCGGCGGTGAGCCACGGCCGCGCCATCGCCGGATCGTCGGGCACCGTCGCCGCGCGATCGCGAACATCCGGATCGGTCCGCGCGTCGGCATTCGCGACGCCCGCGGCGCCCGGGACCGCCGGCATGTTCGGATCGGTCCGGTGGTAGGCCTCGGCGACGTCGCGCCGGCTGACCGCGCGCAGGTGCGGATCGGTCGCGCCGCGCGGATCGACCGCCGGGGCCGCCGGCTTGAGCGTCGTGCGCTTTTTCTTCTTCTTCGCGATCACCTGCGCGAGGCCCTCGAGCAGCGCCTCGCCGAGCTCGCCGTCGTCGTCGCACAGCTCGCGGAAGTCGTCGGATCGGATCGCCAGCGCCCGGACCTCGCCGCGCGCCAGGGCGAGCGCGTCGCGATCGGGCAGCGCGGGCGCCTCGCCGGATGCCGGCGCCACCAGCGACTCGGGGTAGATCAGCGCGCCCGGGCCCAGCGCGTGGCCGTCCTGCACCAGCTCGCCGTCGACGACGATCCACGCCACGCGGTCGCCCAGCGTGTGCGGCGGCAGCTTGTCGCCGGCAGCGTGATCGCGCGGGATCGCGATCCGCAGCGCGCGCAGCCGCTGCTGCGGCGTGACCCGCGTGCCCCACAACGCGCAGGTCGCGATCACCGCGTCGTCCTTCTTGCGCAGCTCGGCCGGCAGCGGGTGCTCGCCGGCCTCGAGCACGCGGACCACGACCGCGGTCGCGTTGTCGCCGCCACCGCGCTCGAGCGCCAGCTCGACCAGCCGCTCGGCCGCGCGCGCCGGGCTCGGCTGCTTGGTCAGCACCTCGCCGACCTCGTGCTCCGGCACGTACTCGCTGATCCCATCGCTGCACAAGAGGAACCGGTCGCCGTCGGCGAGCGGCACCACGAACGTCGAGACCTTGACCTCATCGCCGATCCCGAGCGCGTTGGTCAGCATGCTGCGGAATCGCGAGCCCTCGCCGGACACGTCGACGTCGATCCCGGCGGCGAGCAGCCGGGCGAGCAGCGTATGGTCCTCGGTCAGCTGCATCGAGATCCCGTCGCGCACCAGGTACGCGCGCGAGTCGCCCGCGTGCGCGAACACCGCCTCGCCGCCGATGATCATCGCGCCGACCAGCGTGGTCCCCATCCCGTGCTTGGTGCGGTCGCGCGTGGCCTCGGCGAGGATCGCGCTGTGCGCGGCGAACACGCCGGCGCGCACGACGTCGATCAGCCGCTTCTTGGCCTCGGGAGTTCCCCGATCGAGCCACTGCTCGGCGACGTCGCGCACCGCGCTGCTCGCCCACTCCTCGCAGATCTGGCGCACCGCGATCGCGCTCGCGACCTCGCCGGCGGCGTGGCCTCCCATCCCATCGCACACCAGAAACATTCCCAGATCGACGTCGAGGAAATGCGAATCCTCGTTGTGCTCGCGCACCTTCCCCACATGGGTCGCCGCAGCGCCGACGATCGAGGCTCGCCCCGCCACCTCACCACTCTACACGACTTTAGGCCCGCATCTTGTAGCCAACGTTGCGTACCGTTTCGATCAGTGACCCAGCATCGCCTAACTTTGATCGAACGCGCCGGACGTGAATGTCGACCGTCCTCGTACCTCCGGCGTAGCGGTACCCCCATGCACGCTCGAGCAGTGCCTCGCGGGTGAACACGCGTCCGCGATGCTGGCCGAGGAACCGCAGCAGCTCGAACTCCTGATGCGTGAGCTCGATCCGCCGGCCCCCGAGCCGCGCTTCATAGCCTGCGATATCAATGACGAGCTCGTCGATCTTCAGCAGCTCGTCGGAGCCGAACGTCGCGGTCCGCCAGTCGAGCTGGCGCATCCGACCGTACAGCTCGGCCGGGACCAGCGGCATCAGGACGAAATCATCGAACCCGATCGAGAAATCGAGCGACGCCAGCCGAGCGACCGTCACCGCGAGCAAGATCGGCACCTCGACCAGCGGTCCTGCGTCGCGCATGCGTTTGATGGATTTTTGCGCTCTGCCTATATCTTCGCCGGCCTCGACGATCACCACGGTCGGTGGTTTCTGCGCGATCGCATCGAGATCGAGCCCTCCAAGATCGAACCGACCGAGCGTCGCTCGGCAGCCAAGCTCGGCGAGCATCACGACCGTGGCGGATTCATCGCCACGCTCGAGCTCGGCGCAGATCACGATAACGCGCACGGTCGAAGTGATCCCCTTGTCAGTGATGCTGGGTCAAGTCGTGCCGGAGGACTACTTCACGGTCCCCCCTGTTTAGGGGGTGATCGAGCCTATTGCCGCCGCCCCCAAACATGTAAGAATTGGCGCTGGATGGAAGAGTTCCACTGCTCCTTCTGCGGCAAGCAGCGGCGCGAAGTGCGGAAGCTCATCAGCGGCCCTCGCGTCTTCATTTGCGACCAGTGCGTGACTCTGTGCAACGACATCCTCGCCAAGGAAGAGGCGTCGGAGCGGCCGAAGTACCCGCCGCCTCGCGCCATCGTGGAGGAGCTCGATCGGTACGTCGTTGGTCAGAAGGACGCCAAGCGCGCGCTGTCGGTCGCGGTCTACAACCACTACAAGCGCATCGGGCTGCGCGGCAAGCAGACGGAGGTCGAGCTCCAGAAGGGCAACATTCTCCTGATCGGGCCGACCGGCTCGGGCAAGACCCTGCTCGCCCAGACCCTCGCCAAGAAGCTCGATGTCCCGTTCGCGATCGCCGATGCGACCACGCTGACCGAGGCCGGCTACGTCGGTGAAGACGTCGAGAGCGTGGTCAAGGCGCTGTTCCGCGCCGCCGGCGGCGACGTCGAGAAGACCGCGCGCGGCATCATCTGCATCGACGAGATCGACAAGATCGCCCGCAAGGGCGGCACGCCGTCGCCGACGCGCGATGTCTCGGGCGAGGGCGTCCAGCAGGCGCTGCTCAAGATCCTCGAGGGCAAGACCGCGACGATCACGCCGGACGGCGCGCGCAACCGGCCGCAGCAGGAGCTGATCCAGATCGATACGACGGACATCCTGTTCATCTGCTGCGGTGCGTTCAACGGCCTGGAGGACATCGTCCGCCGCCGCACCGGCCAGCGCGGCCTGGGGTTCGGCGCGCAGGTCTCGACCGCCGAGGATGACAAGGACGCGCTGCGCCGCCAGGCGCGCACCGAGGATCTGATCAAGTTCGGCATGATCCCCGAGTTCATGGGCCGCCTGCCGGTGATCGTCTCGTGCGACGCGCTCGACGTCGAGGCGCTGACCGAGGTGCTGTGGAAGCCCAAGAACGCGCTCGCCAAGCAGTACCACCGGCTGTTCGAGCTCGAGGGCGTGAAGCTGAACTTCCGGCCCGACGCGCTGACCGCGATCGCCGAGGAGGCCGCGCGCCGGAACTCCGGGGCCCGCGGGCTGCGCGCGATCGTCGAGGAAGTCATGCTCGACGTGATGTATGAGATCCCGTCGCTGACCGGCGTGAAGGAGTGCGTCGTGACCCGCGAGGTCGTCGAGCGCCGCGGCCGGCCCGAGCTCGTGCTCGAGAGCAAGGCCGCCAGCTAGCGGCTCTCGGCGCGCGTCACGTCACCTCACGTCATTTCAGAGCACGCACGAACACGTCGGTCCGATCCGACGCATCGAACGTCGTGCCGACGAAGAACGGCAGGAACATCGCTCCGCTGGTCGCCAGGCCCTCGTAGTCGCCCAGGAAGTAGATGTTGGCGAGGGTCGCCGGCGCGAGGTCGAACGCCCCGCCGAGCGCCTCCTCGCTCCAGGTGATCCCGCCGTCGTGCGATGTCGCCAGCCACGCCGACGACCGGAAGTTGTGCGGGTCGCGCTCGGCGTTGCGCAGATCGTAGTAGGTCACGCCGACCGTGCCGTCCGACGCCACCGCGACGACCGGCGTGAACGCCGCGGCGGTCGGCACGCGGTTGACCGGGCTCGGCGCCGACCAGGTCACGCCGCCGTCGAGCGAGCGGATCAGCACCACGCCGTCGATCGCCGTCCCGGGCTGGACGTCTTCCCACACGATGTAGAGCGCGCCGCTGGCGCGATCGACCGCGACCTCGGGCAGATCGGTCCCCGAGCGGATGAAGTCGCCGTTGCTCGGATCGCGGACCCCGACCCCGCGCATCGCCGCGATCGTCTGCGGCGCCGACCAGGTCAGACCGTGATCCGATGACCGCGCCACCGCGACCATGTTGCCGGGCGCATCGCTGTTGGCGCTCGTGATCAGGTTGAACACATCGACCAGCGTGCCGTCGGGCAGCACCGCGATCACGTTGCCGATCGTCTGCGCGTTGGCCCCAGGATCGATGATCGCCCGCGCCGGCTCCCACACGCCGTCGGTCATCCGCGCGAAATACGTCGGTCCGGTGCCGGTCGGATCCTTGGGATGAGTCAGCCCGGTCAACCGATCCCACACCGCGTAGACCCGGCCGGCGTCGGTCGGATCCGCGGTGATGGTGTCCTTGTCGTTGAACACGTCGGCGTCGTTGTCGGTGATGAGCAGCGCCGGCTCGCCCCAGGTCACGCCGCCGTCGGCCGAGCGGCTCACCGCCATCGCGTTGCGCGCGGACGTCGAGTCGAACACCAGCGCGCCGACGTACACCGTGCCGTCGGCGGCGAACGTCAGCCATGGATCGGTCGCGCGCTCGTAGTCGGCCGCGCCCTCCGGGTTGCCGGGCGAGCAGCGGCCGAAGTGCGGGATGCCGAGGGTCCAGGTCGCGCCGCCGTCGAACGACGCCGCCGTGCCCACGCCGTGCGCGCCGCCGTTGCCCCACCGGTCCTGCTGCCACGCGCCGACCAGGTGCGACGGCCGGGTTGGGTCTGCCGCGACCGACGGCTCGACCTCGACGCCGGCGAACACCCCGCCGGACTCGGCTTCGCCACCGCACTGCGGAGCGAACGGCGTATCACCCGAGACCTGGACCAGCTCGAGGAACGGATCGGGCTGCAGGTTGTCGCCACACCCGGCGGCGAGCACCGCGATCACCAGGCCCGCTCCGGGATGCCGCATCCGTCCATCCTCGTCGATCAGCCGGAGCCGCGGCCCGCTGTGCGCTGACACACAGCCACAGCAGGCCCCACAACCGCTTGACCCAGCGGCGATCGACGTCGCGATCGGCGTCGCACGCAGCTCGGGGATCCACCGGAGTTACCCGCCCCGCGTCCGCCGTGGTCCGAGAATCCGAGCGAGATTCAACGCGTGATGTTGGCGACCTTACCTAATTAAAGTACGTAGGTTGTCGATTCCATCACGCGGTGGCCACGGATAAGCCTGGCACAATCCAGTGGATGAGG
>DATBBB010000596.1:0-28194 GCA_036271215.1 Kofleriaceae bacterium
ACCCCGAGCCCGGAGGTCTCCGAGCGGCTGATCATGAGCGTGCGCTACATGGGCTCGCCGGGCGCGGCGTTCACGCTCACGTTCACGAGCAAGAACGTGCCGCCGATCGTCCAGCGCAGTGACGATCTGGGCCTGTTCCTCGGGATCGAGTACTTCAACTACCTGCAGTTCTGGGATCCGGCGGCGGGGTCCCAGCTGGCGTCCGACGCGCTGCGCGAGCCGGGCACCAACCTGACCGTGCGCGTCGCCCAACCGAGCGGCGCGCTCGCCGCGACCCGCGACGAGAGCCTGCTCGTCAAGCAGGCGCCGCTGGGCGACGGGTTTCGCCTGCGCACGGTCATGCACCCGATCGATAACCAGTTCGAGGCGCCGCTCTACTACGACGACGATCACGCGACGTTCGTGCTGACGCCGGCCGAGCGCGTGATCTACGTGCCCGAATATCGCGGCTACTATTACAACGACAATCCGGTGATCGTGCACATCCCGCCGATCTACGAGCAGCCGCAGCTCCCGGATCCGGCCGGGCCGGTCGAGAACCCGCTCGGGACCCTGATCGACCCGGGCTACGCCAACGTCATCACCGACAACCGCGCGTTCAGCTACGGCGGCGCGACGTTCACCGCCGGCGGGATCCAGGCCGCCATCGCCCAGGAGACGCCATGAAGGTCCTGCAGGGAAGCTTCCACGATACCGCCACGTTCCGGCAGGTCCAGGCCGGCGACGCGCGCTGGGTCATCGACTTCGTGCCCGAGCGCCTGGTCGACTACGGCGTCGCGCTGCACTACCACCCGTACGTCGAGGAGCTGATCCGCAAGCTCAACACCGACGGGCTGGATGCGGTGCTCGATCCGGTCTACCAGGGCACGCTCGTGCACCCGCTGACCAAGCTGTACACGCCCGGCGCGCACGTCACCGGCGAGTTCCCGGTCGAGGACATCGACCTGACGTCGAGCGGCGCCTACGCGGGCTACAACTGGGAGCTGTTGTTTCACGCACCGCTGTTGATCGCGACCCACCTGTCGGCGAACCAGCGGTTCGAGGAGGCGCAGACCTGGTTCCACCGGATCTTCGATCCGACCAGCACGGACAGCTCCGTCCCGGTGCCCCAGCGGTTCTGGAAGTTCCTGCAGTTCCGCAACAATCCCACGCCGCAGTACGTCAGCGACCTGCTCGTGGCGCTCGCCCAGCCGGGCACGTCGGCCGGCAAGACGGCGATCCAGACCGCGATCGCGCAGTGGCGCGCACATCCGTTCAACCCGTTCGTGATCGCGCGCGGCCGGTTCGCCGCGTTCCAGATCAACGTGGTGATGAAGTACCTCGACAACCTGATCGCGTGGGGCGATAGCCTGTTTCGCCAGGACACGATCGAGACCCTCAACGAAGCGACCCAGGTCTACGTGCTCGCGGCGAACCTGCTCGGCCCCAAGCCCCAGCAGACGCCGCCGCGCCAGAGGTCGATCGCGATGACCTACGCCCAGCTCCGCGCGGCGCCCGGCGGGATCGACGCGTTCGGCAATGCGCTCGTCGATCTCGAGAACGAGTTTCCGTTCAACGGCTCGCAGCTGGGCGGCACCGGCGACGCGTCGACCACCGGCGCCGGGGCGGTGTTCGGGATCGGCCGCGCGCTGTACTTCTGCATCCCGCGCAATGACCAGCTGCTCGGCTACTGGGACACGGTGGCCGATCGGCTGTTCAAGCTGCGGCACTGCATGAACATCGAGGGCGTGGTCCAGCAGCTGCCGCTGTTCGACCCGCCGATCGACCCGGGGGCGCTGGTCCGCGCGGCCGCCGCCGGCCTCGACATCGCGAGCATCGTCAACAACATCAACCAGCCGGTCTCGACGATCCGCGGGCCGATGCTGCTGCAGAAGGCGATCGCGCTGTGCGACGAGGTCAAGCAGCTCGGCAACGCGCTGCTGGCGGCGCTCGAGAAGGGCGATGGCGAGCACATGGGCGTGTTGCGCCAGCAGCACGAGCTCAACAACCTGAACCTGCAGCGCGACGTGAAGTTCTTGCAGTGGAAGGAGGCCGAGGCTGCCACCGCCACGCTGCTGCGCAGCCGCGAGACGGTGTGGGAGCGCTATCGCCACTACAAGCGGATCCTCGGCGCAGCCGATGGCGATATCAACGCGCTGCAGAACGTGGCGATCGCGCGCGACGATATGACCGAGGCTACCTACGACGCGGCGATCGCGGACCTCGTCGACCGGTACACCCAGCCGCTGCCGCGCGAGGCCTACCGCAAGGAGACCTCGGTCGGCGGCCTGATGGAGTTCGCCGGCAACGCGGTGGTCGACGTGTTCGGCGGCCAGCTCGGGACCACGCTGCCGCTCAACAAGAACGAGAACGCCGAGCTCAACATCTTCTTGCCGGCGTCGGACACGTTCAGCGCGGCGGCCGCGGTGCTGAACATCGCGGCGCCGATCCTCGCGCTGATCCCCGAGATCCACGCCCACGCAACGCCGATCGGGGTCGGCGCGGCGACCGGGTTCGGCGGCCAGGAGCTGTCGAAGGCGGCCAAGTATGGCGCGCAGGGCGCGGAGCTGATCGCCAGCGTGTTCAGGAGCAGCGCCGACCGCGCGTCGCGGCTCGCGGGCTACTACCGGCGCGCCGAGGACTACGTGCTGCAGGCCAACCTCGCGACCAGCGAGCTCGAGCAGTACGGCCGCCAGATCGTCGGCGCGCTGCTGCGCGAGCAGATCCTGAAGCGCGAGTATCAAAACCACCTGTCCGCGATCGAGGACTCGCAGACCCAGCTCGACTTCCTGCGCGACAAGTTCACCAACGAGCAGCTGTACGCGTGGATGCAGGGCGAGCTGTCCAGCACCTACTATGACTGCTACAAGTTCGCGTTCGACACCGCGAAGCGCGCCGAGCAGACCCTCAAGTACGAGGTCATGCGCGGCGAGCTCGATCAGATGCAGTTCGTCCAGTTCGGCTACTGGGACAGCTCGCGCAAGGGCCTGCTCGCCGGCGAGACGCTCGCGCTCGACCTCAAGCGGCTCGAGCTGGCGTACCTCGAGCAGAACCGGCGCGACTACGAGCTGACGCGCCACGTCTCGCTCGCCCGGCTCGATCCGATCGCCCTGCTCAAGCTCAAGGCGACCGGCACGTGCGATACCGCGCTCCCCGAGTGGTTGTTCGACATGGACAGTCCGGGCCAGTACATGCGGCGGATCAAGACCGTGGCGGTGTCGATCCCGTGCGTGACCGGGCCCTACACCGGCGTGCACTGCAAGCTGTCGCTGCTCAAGAGCAGCGTGCGGATCTCGTCGGACGCGACCGCGCCGTACCCGCGGCTGGTCAACGCGGACGACGCGCGGTTCCGCGACTTCACCGGTGCGATCGACTCGATCGTGACCAGCGGCGCGCAGAACGACAGCGGCATGTTCGAGACCAACCTGCGCGACGATCGCTACCTGCCGTTCGAGAACGCCGGCGCGATCTCGGCGTGGCGGCTCGAGCTACCGGGCGAGCTCCCGCAGTTCGACTTCGAGACGATCACCGACGTCGTGCTGCACGTGCGCTACACCGCGCGCGAGGCGCCGCTGCTTGCGGCCGGCGCGGTCGACGCGGTCAAGACGGTGCTGCAGGATCCGACGAGCCTGGTCCAGCTGTTCACGCTCAACTACGACTTCGGCGATGCGTGGTACGCGTTCACCTCGGCGGCGACCGACGCGACGCGCCAGCTCAGCCTCGCGGTGACCAAGGACCTGTTCCCGTACTGGGTGAACCCGCTCGGCATGGGCGACGGCCTGGTGGCGACGTTCTCCGTGATCGACTGGACCAAGCACAAGCTGACCCTGGCGCCGGGGGCGGTCACGCTCGCGGGCGACGCCACCAGCGGCTGGACCCTGAACGTCGCGCAGGGCGCGCCGGTGTTCGCGTTCCTGAAGAAGTGGATGGGCAGCAAGGTCTACCTGAGCGTGTCGTACGTGGCGGCCGATACCTGAGGCTGGACCTTCACGTCCCGGCGCAGCTACGGATGCGTGATCCGCCAGATCGTGCCGTTGCCGTCGTCGCTGACCAGCAGCGCACCGTCCCTGGCGACCGCGACGCCGACCGGGCGGCCCCAGACCTGCTCGGCGTCGACCACGAACCCGGTCAGGAAGTCCTCGTACTCGCCGGTCGGCGCGCTGTCGCGCACGATCACGCGCACGACCTTGTAGCCGGTGCGCCCGCCGCGGTTCCACGAGCCATGCAGCGCGACGAACACGTCGCCGCGGTACTCGGCGGGGAACATCGTCCCGTCGTAGAACGTCAGCTGCAGCGGCGCGGAGTGCGGCTGCAGCAGCACGTCGGGCAACGCGATCTTGCCGCGCAGATCCGGGCGCTCGCCGGCGTGCCGCGGATCCTCGTGGTCCCCGAGGTAGTACCAGGGCCAGCCGTAGAACGCGTGGTCGCGGACGCGCGTCACGTAGTCGGGGACCAGGTTGTCGCCGAGCTTGTCGCGCTCGTTGGTCGAGCACCACACGTCGCCCGAGCTCGGCTGCACGGCGAGCCCCGAGCAGTTGCGGATCCCGGTCGCGAACACGCGGCGGCTCTTGCCGGCGGGATCGAACACCAGCACGTCGGCGCGATCTTCCTCGGAGCCCCAGGTCGCGCCGAGGCCGTGCGCGGCCTCGTAGCCGGCGATCTCATCCGCCGCCCGCCTCGGCACGTCCTCGGCGACGTTCGACGCCGAGCCGACCGCCACGAACATCGCCTTGCCGTCGCGCGAGAACTCGAGGCTGCGCATCGTGTGGCCGCCGGTGCTCGGCGAGATCTGCGGGACCAGGGTCTCGCTCGCGCCGCGCGCCGTCAGGTCGCCGCTGGCGTACGGATAGCGCCGCACCGCGTTGGCCTCGGCGACGTAGACCCACTGCGGCGACGGCCCCGCCGGCGCGAACGCGATCCCGAACGGCTCGTCGAGCCCCGACGCGAACGTCGACACCTGATCGGCGGTGCCGTCGGGCTTGCCGCGCAGGACCTCGACCTCGCCGGCGTCGCTCGCGGCCACGAACACGTCGCCGTTGGGCGCCACGCGCAACAGCCGCGGGTGCTTCAGGCCGCTCGCGAACAGCGTCACGTGGAACCCGGCCGGCACCGCGAGCTGCGCGCCCGGCGGCGCGGCGACGACCTTGGCGCTGTTGCGCACCGACTCGGTGGCGAACGGCTGGGGCAGGTCCGCCACGGTGATCCGGCGGCGCACGCCGGGCGCGTCGCTGCGATAGTCGCCGAACGCGTCGGCGCCGACATGCAGCCCCGGCGTCGGGGCCGGCACCGGCGGCGCACCCGACGCCCCCGAGGTCCCCTGCCCCGGCCGCGCGGGCAGCGCCAGCAGATAGCCGATGATCGCCTTGCGCTCCGCCGGGTCGTTGACCGCCAGCACCATCTTGGTCCCCGGCACCACGTCGCGCGGCGCGGCGAGGAACCGATCGAGCGTCGTCGCGTCCCACGTCAGCGGCGCGCTGCTCAGCGCCTGGGTGTACCCGAACCGCGGGTCCCCGCCGGCCTTGCGGCCCGCGATCCCGCGCAGCGATGGGCCCTGCCCGCCCTCGCCGATCTGGCCGTGGCACAGCCCGCAGCGCTCGCGGAACACCGCCTTGCCGTCGAGCCCGGCGCTGCCGTGGCAGCCGGCGCCCGCCACCACCGCCGCGATCGCGGCCCCGAGACCAAGCCTGGGACCAGGGCCAAGGCCAGGACCAGGACCAGGACCAACGCCGAGACCAAGCACCGAAGTCACTCGCGTCACGCCGACAACCGTGCATTCGTCATCGCCGCTTGTCGATGCCCACTGGCACGGTTCGACGCGGCGAGACCTGCTGCGCACGGCGCGCCCGGGCGCGGAGCGCCCGACATGGAGCAATTGGCGGCATCTGGTTTCCAGGTAGGGTGGCCGGCGAGACCGTTATCATGGGGCGATGGAGCGGCCGGCAGGTGATCTGGAGACCTTGGGGACGCCAGAGGACCGCGCCGTTGCCGTGCATCGGGCACGGACGCTGTCCGCGCGCGCGCGTGTGGGGCTGGTCATCGGCGCGACGATCTTCACCGCCGGTGCGCTGATCCAGATCCTGGCGACCTTGTGGGTCGCGACGCTGACGCTCGTGATCTGCGGCGTGGCGGAGGCCCTGGTACATAGCGGCGGGCTCGATTTGAAGACCTTCGGCCCGTGCTCGATCGCCGCGATCTTGATCGACGCAGCGCTCCTCGGATCGGTCGGCGTCGCGTCCGTGCGCCAGCACATTCGACGCATGCAGCTCGATCCGCCGCCACGGTTCTGGCAGCGCCATCCGCTGCTGACCATCGCGGTCGAGCTCATGTGCGCGCTCGCGATCGTGCTCGTGTTGAGCTGGTCGCCATCGCCCTACTTTCCATATCCGCTCACCACGGCGGTCGTACTCGCGAACGCGTACTTCTTCGCGCTGATCGGCGTGTTCGTGTCGGCGCGGCTTGCCGATCGAGCGTGGCGTCGGGTCCGGCGATGGGGCGTCACGTCGGAGTGGCGCGCCGGCTTCCTCACGGCGAGCCTCGTGTTACTCGGCCTTGCCGGCGGCTGGAGCCTCGAGACTGCCTGGTATCGCACGCCGATCCAGACCCTGCGTGCGCAGCTCGAGCTCGACGACCCTGGCCAACTCGTCGAGCACGGCGCGCTGGCGACCGAGCGCGACGGTCTGTGCCTGGCGGCCAATGCGCTGGAGCCACTGCTCGCGCAGAGCTCGCGCGCGCCCGCCTGTGCGTTCCTGGACAGCCCCACGAACCATCAGGACCTCTGCTTCACGTCGCTCATGACGGATGTGGTGCCCAGCATCAAGCAAAGGCCGCCGATCCGGGGCTTGAATACGTACGACCTCGACGACTCGATCATGAAGGCGCTGATCGCGACGTGCGCTCGCGAGCCACTCCCACTCGAGCCCGCCGCCTACTTTCGCACGGTGGTTCGCAACCACATGTTGCGGATCGCACGCGAAGCGCGACGTATGGTGTCCTGTGACGATCCTGGCATCGAGGTGGTCGCTTACGAAGCTAACGATCCGCAGCTCCAGGAGCGCAAGCTCCTGACGCTGTGGGAACGGTCGTTGTGCACGCTCGACCCAACCACGGCCGACATCGTGCGCCGCCGGCTCGAATCGGACGAGAGCTTCCGCGAGATCGGAGACCACCTCCAGATCACCGAGGCGAGAGCCAAAGACACGTTTCACAACGCGATCAAGCGGCTTCGCAAGCAGCTGCCAACCGACGATCTGGAGGGATCCTGACCGGTTAGCAGAATCGACCAAGCCGCTTACACAAACCGGAGGTACCGCGCTCATCCCCGCAAAGGAGATCGAGCATGCTGCCATCCGTCAACTTTCACGTCTGGAAGTACTGCAACTACAAGTGCCGGTTCTGCTTCGCGACCTTCGAAGACGTGCCTGGCCAGATCAAGCGGGATCGCGCGATCGAGGTGATCGAGCAGATCGCCAAACATGGTTGTGACAAGCTCACCCTCGTCGGTGGCGAACCCACTTTGTGCCCGTTCCTTGGTGAGCTGATCGAGCGTGCGCATGCACTGGGCATGACGACCTGCGTCGTGTCGAACGGAGAGCGGCTGCGCGAGCTCATCGAGCACCACGCCACCGCGCTCGACTGGATCGGCCTGTCGATCGACTCGTGCGACGAAGAATGCTCACGTCAGCTCGGGCGTGGGAATGGGGATCATATCCGCCGTGCCATCGAGCTCGCCGCGCTGGCGCAGCAACGCGGTATCCGGATCAAGCTCAACACCGTGGTCACCGCGCTCAATCATCATGAAGACATGACCGCGCTGGTGCGTCGCATCGCCCCCGAACGATGGAAGGTATTTCAGGTTCTCCCGGTCGCCGGACAGAACGATGGCGTGGAACCGTTGCTGATCTCGGCGCTGCAATTCCGGACCTATGTGGAGCGTCATGCGCACCTCGCTGCCGAGCAGCTCGCGCCGATCGCCGAGGACAATGCCGCGATGACCGGCTCCTACATCATGATCGATCCGATGGGCCGGTTCTTCGACAACGTCGACGGAAGGCTGGTCTACAGCGAGCCCATCCCGGAGATCGGTGTGGCGCGCGCGTTCTCGCAAGTCCGGTGGGAGCGAGAACGGATGATCGCGCGTGGCGGCCTGTATCTCTGGCGAAGATCTCGCTCGCCATCGTGATCGCGCCACTACGAGCGGTCCGCCGGACGCTCGCGGGCGACCGCGCGCGGCAGCTCGCGGAGCTGGGGCAGCGCGCGGGTGAAGCCGGCGCCCAGGACGAGGCAGAGCGCGCCGGCGATCGCGAAGGTGTGGACCGGGCCGACCAGCGTGGCGAGCTCGCCCTCGAGCAGGGCGCCGATCGGGGCGCCGCCGAAGAACGCGACCGCGTAGAGGCTCATCACGCGGCCGAGCTTGTCGGGATCGACGATGGTCTGGACGATCGTGTTGGTCGCGGTCCACTGCATCATCAGGCAGGCGCCGATCACGAACAGGATCGGGACGGCCTCGAGCATCGAGTGCGCGACCTCGAGCAGCACGAGGCCGGCGCCGAGGCCGATCGCGCAGGTGGCGATGATGCGGCCCAGGCCGCGTGGGCTGGTGCGGCTCGCGAGGTAGAGCGCGCCGAGCAACGCGCCGCAGCCGGCCGCGGCCATCAGGGTGCCGAGCGTGTGGGGGCCGCCGCCGAGGGTGCCGCCGGCGAACAGCGGCAACAGCGTGGTGTACGAGCCGGCGAGCACGCTGGTCGCCGCGAACAGCAGCAGCACCGGGCGTACCAGCGGCTGGCGCGCGACGTAGACCAGGCCCTCCTTGAGCTCAGCCCCGACGTGGCCGCGGCGCGGCGGGATCGCGCGCGGGGTGACGCGCATCGCGACCAGCGACCCGATCACCGCGAGGTAGCTCGCGGCGTCGATCGCGAAGCAGGTACCCTCACCGAACAGATCGACGAGCACGGCGGCGACCACCGGGCCGACCAGCCGCGCGACGTTGACGATCGATGAGTTGAGCGCGATCGCGTTGGGCAGATCCGCGCGATCCTCGATGATCTGGCCGAGGAACGACTGGCGCGCGACCATGTCGAACGCGTTGATCACCGCCTGCACCGCGCCCAGCGCGAGCAGGTGCCAGACCGTCATCGCGCCGGTCAGCGCGAGCACCGCGAGCGCCGCCGACTGCAGCATCGCCGCGATCTGCGTGATCACCACCGTGCGCCGGCGATCCCAGCGATCGACGAGCACGCCGGCGATCGGCGCGAGCACCGCGGCCGGCGCCTGGCCGAAGAACCCGACCAGACCGAGCATGACCGGCGAGCCGGTGAGCCGGTAGACCATCCAGACGGTGGCAAACCGGGTCAGCCAGGTGCCGATCAGCGACAGGCTCTGCCCGGCGAAGAACAGCCGGTAGTTGCGGTGCTGGAACGCACGCCCGAGGTTCCGCACGCGAGTCACCATGCCGCGAGCATAGCAGGCCCAGGGCATGTTGGAAGGTAATCTTACAAGATTACCTTGCAAGATTATCTTGCAAGGCTAGCTGACAAGGTCGACTTGCAAGTGGACCTTGCAAGCTCGGCGGCGATGCCGTACGGTCGCGGGGTGTCGCGATCCCGCGCCAGCGCCGAAGATCTCGCCGAGCAGCTGCGCCAGGTCATGGGCCCGCTGCTGCGCCGGCTCCGCGCCGAGCCGGCCGAGCAGGCGCTGACCTACCCGCTGCGCTCGCTGCTGCGCCGGCTCGAGGTCGACGGCCCCGCGACCACCGCGGACCTCGCGCGCGCCGAGCTGATCACGCCGCAGACCACCGGCGCGCTGGTCGCCGAGCTCGAGACCGGCGGCTACGTCACGCGCAGCGACGACGCGAACGACGGCCGCCGCCGGGTCGTCGCGCTGACCGCCGCCGGCCGCAAGTCGATGACCGATGGCCGCGCGGCGCGCCAGAGCTGGCTCGCGCGGCGGATCGCCGACCGGCTCGATGCCGACGAGCAACGCACGCTGGCCACCGCGCTCGCCCTGCTGCGCAAGATCATCGAGACCTGACCTGGAGCTCCTCATGCCGATCACCACGCTGGATCCCCACACCGCCCTCGTCATCATCGATCTGCAGCTCGGCCTCGCCAACCGGCCGACCGTGCATCCGCTGCCCGGCGTGGTCGCCAACGCCGCCCAGCTCGCGCGCGCGTTCCGCAGCCGCGGCGCCCCGGTGGTGCTGGTCAACGTCGCCGGCGGCGCCCCGGGCCGCACCGACGCCAGGCAGCCGGCGCTGAGCTGGCCGCCGGACTGGCTCGAGATCATGCCCGAGCTGGATCGCCAGCCGAGCGATCTGCTGATCACCAAGCTGACCTGGGGCGCGTTCCACGGCACCGCGCTCGACATGCAGCTGCGCCGGCGCGGCGTCACCCAGATCGTGCTGTGCGGGGTATCGACCAGCGCCGGCGTCGAGTCGACCGCGCGCGCGGCCCACGAGCACGGCTATCACGTCACGCTGGTCACCGACGCGATGACCGACATGTCGCTCGAGGCCCACCAGCACAGCCTCGAGCGGATCTTCCCGCGGCTCGGCGAGACCGGCACGACCGCCGACGTGCTGGCCCAGCTGGCGTAGCCGCGCCCCGGACGCCGCGGTTCGGCTATGGTCGGGCCGTGACCGATCCCGAGCTCGTGACGCACTACTACGACCTGTTCAACCGCGGCGACTGGGACGCGATGTGCGCGCTGCTCGCCGACGACGTCGCGCACGATCTCAACCAGGGCGAGCGCCAGGTCGGCCGCGCCGCGTTTCGCGCGTTCCTCGATCGGATGGCGCGGTCGTATCGCGAGCAGCTGCGCGACGTCTGCGTGCTCGGCGGCGCCGGCGGCCGGGTCGGCGCCGAGTACGTGGTCGAGGGCGCGTACCTCGCGACCGACGACGGCCTGCCCGAGGCGCGCGGCCAGCGCTACACCCTGCCCGGCGGCGCGTTCTTCGAGGTCCGCGGCGGCCAGATCGCGCGGGTCACCAACTACTACAACCTCACGGACTGGCTGCGCCAGGTCGGCGCGTGACGGTCGAGCTCCGGTGCGCGCCGGCTCGCCGCCGCCGGCGCGAACGTCATCGCGGTGCCGAGCTGCACCGACACCGCGGCCGGCTACCACCGGGTCCGCGTCGCGTGCCAGGCCCGCGCGCTCGAGAACCAGTGCTACGTCGTGCAGGCGCCGACGGTCGGCGTGGCGCCGTGGTCGATCGCGGTCGACGACAACGTCGGCGCGGCCGGCGTGTTCGCGCCGCCGGATCGCGGGCTCCCCGACGACGGCGTGGTCGCGATCGGCGCGTACAGCGAGCCCGGCTGGGTGGTCGCCGAGCTCGAGCTCGACGCGCTCGCCCGGGTCCGCGCCGACGGCCAGGTGCTCGGCCACCGCGACTGGGATCGCCCCGCCCACCTCGCCGCCGACGTTCGCGTGGTGACGCTGGACTAGAACTTGACCTTGACGAGATCAGCCTCGCCGGCGCCGTTCTTGTTGTCCTGGGTCACGACCATGAGGCCGAGCGCCGGGGTCAGCGCGAACTCGGCCTTGTCGACCGAGACCGCGACCGGGGCGATCGTGTTCGGCGCCACCTCGACGAACTGGCCGTTGCTGACCGCGCTGGTGAACGCGTTGAAGCTCGCCGACGAGGTGAACCCGTCGGTGTTCGAGCTCAGCAGGTCGAACGACTGCACGGTGTAGCTGAGCCGCGGGTTCGCCGGCGTGATCCCGACCGAGGCCGCGACCACCGGCAGCAGCACCGTGCTCGAGTCGGTCGACGCGGACGCCAGGAAGTCGATCGAGACCGCGCCGCTGGCGAGGTCGAGGATCGCCGCGGCGAGCTGGCCGTTGCGCGTGCCCGTGGTCAGCAGGCCCAGGTCCTCGGTGAACACGTCGAAGTCCGGGTTGCCGTCGCCGTCGCTGTCGATCAGCACGTCGAACTCCTGGGCCTCGGGGGTCGACCAGCCGTTGAACGTGTTGACCGCGAACACCAGGGTCTGGTCGCCGCCGTTGTCGAACGCCTGGACACCCGCGGCGCGCAGATCGACCGTGCCGAGCTGCGCGTTCGGGCTGCTGAGGCCCCAGGCGTAGAAGTCGGCGGTCGCGGCGATCGCGGCGCTGTCGTTCGACACCGTGGCGAACGCGGACGGGACCGTGCCCTTGAGCTTCGGCAGCTCGGTCGCCACGTTCGACGACACGCGCGGCACCATGAAGTACGGGACCTTGAGCGCGATGCCGCGGTTGCTGGTCGCCGAGGTCGGCGTGAACGTCACGAGGCCCGCGACGTCGCGGAACGCGCTCGAGTCACCCGCGGTCGCCGCCGGAACGGTGACCGTCACGTCGACCGTCGCGTCGCTGCGCGCCGGCACGGTGATCTGCGAGGCGCTGAACGACACGCTGTGCGGCGAGCCGTTCTTGTGCACGACGCCGACGTTGAACGTCGCCGAGATCTGCGCGTCGTTGTGGACGTGGATCGTGCTGGTCTCGGTCAGATCGGACTGGAACTGCTCGAGGCCGAAGTTCAGCGTGGTCGCGTTGCGATCGGCATACGCGTACGCCTGGGTGCCGGCGACCGAGCCCGCGTTGATGAGGCCGGTGCCGGCGCGGTGGGTGACGTAGTCCGCGAGCTGGTCGGGATCGCCGCTGTTGATGATCGCCGACTTGATCGCGGCCGGCTTCCACTTCGGGTGGGCCTGGATCGCGAGCGCCGCGGTGCCCGCGACGTGCGGGGTCGCCATCGACGTACCGGACAGCGCCTCCGAGCCGGTGCCGCTGCCGATCAGGGTCGAGATCACGGCCTCGCCGGGGGCGGCGATGTCGGGCTTGAGCGCCGAGTCACCGATCCGCGGGCCACCCGAGCTGAAGCTCGAGGTCCCGGTCTTGATCGGCGTGCCGTCGGTCAGGCTGGTCGTCGTGCCGTTGCGCAGCGCGAGCAGGCTGCCCGCCGAACCCGGCGTGGTGACCGTGCCGGCGACGCCGATGAACGGGATCGTGACGTTGAACGGGATGCCGGTGTCGGGGTTCGACGTGATCGGGCCTTCCTGCGGCGGCAGGTCGGTCGTGTTGTTGATCATGACGACCGCGAGCGCGCCGGCCTGCTGGCCGAAGATCGCGCGGGCGACGCGGGCGCAGATCCCGCGCTGGGTGACGACGATCTTGCCGGCCGCGCCCTGCGCGGTGTACTCGGCGGGGGTGCAACCGAGGCTGACCGCGGTGCCGGTCTTCAGGACCAGGATCGGCAGGGTGCCGGTCGGCAGCGGCGCGCCGTTGGCGTTGATGCCGGTGATCGTCCGCGCGGTGTCACCACCGGCCGCGGCGAGCGGGATGTTCGCGGTCGGCAAGGTCGCCGGGGTCGCGGTCGACGCGACCGCGAGGCCCAGGGTGCTCGAGCCGGGCGACGACAGGATGTAGCGGAAGTCGCCGTCGTTGCCGGCCGCCGAGACCACGACCACGCCGGCCTTCACGGCGTTGTCCGACGCGATCGCGTCGGACGAGTCCGGGGGGCCGAACGCCGCGCCGAGCGACATGTTGACGACGTCCATGTCGTTGTCGACCGCCCAGTCGAGCGCCTCGGTGATCACGTCGGTCGAGCCGGCGCAGCCGAACACGCGGATCGCGTAGAGATCGGCCATCGGCGCCACGCCGGGTCCGATCCCGAAGCTGTGGGTCGAGTGGGTGAGCTGATCGTACGGGCCGTGATAGGTCGTGCCATCGGACAAAACGCCGTAGCCGGCCGCGGTGCCGGCGACGTGCGAGCCGTGGCCGGCGCAGTCGAGCGGGTTGGGATCGGGCACCGGGGTCAGCGCGGCGCCGGCGCCGGCGGCGTTGTACGCGTCACCGACGAGATCGGTGCCGCCCTTGACCTTGGGAGCGCTGGGGCCGAACAGCGCCGGATCGGCCGGCGTGGTGTTGGCGGCGAACGCGGTATTGAACGCGGCGACCGTGCCCGGGCCGCCGAAGTTGGCGTGGGTGTAGTCGATGCCGGTATCGATGATGCCGATCTTGATGCCCTCGCCGTGGACACCGGCGGCGCCGGCCCACGCGAACGGCGCCTGGATGCGCTGCACGCTGACGAAGTTCTCGTACGTGTACTGCTTCACCGGCTTGATGTCGATCACACCGGGGATGCTGCGGAGCGAGTCGACCTGATCGCGCGGGATGCGGACCTTGATGCCGTTCAGCGCGCTCTGGAACGAGCCGATCACCTGACCGCCCATCGCGGTGATGCTGGCGCGCGGCGAAGCCTGTTCGGCGACGCGCGCCGCCTTGACGGTGTTCTTCTCGTCGCGGGTCAGCTTGCGCTGCGCCGCTGACTGGAGGTCAGCGACCGAGGGACCGGTGAGCACGGCGACGACGGTCACCGGGGTCTTGTCGACCGCCCGGGGCAAGATCGTCGTCTGGATCTTCCCCTGCACGGGAGATCGTTGGAATCGCAGGTTTACGCCCGGCTGTGGAGCCGGATCCTTGGTGGGTGATGCTTCCTCACCACCGTTGCCATCATTACCGGCGCTGTTGCCGGCGCTGTTGCCGCTACTGCTACCGCTGCCGCTGGCGCAAGCACCGAGCACGGCGGTCCCTGCGATCAAAATCCCCAGAGTCTTTTGCATGGCCATCCTCATCATCATCAGCAATTCGATGTGTAGTACACAGTACTCGTGCAACCTCGGGTTTGAGAAGATGAAGTATTATGAAACTCGCAAACAGACTGCGAGGACGCCATCGCTGTACGGAACGACAGTCATTGATGTGCGGCCGCTGCGCTCGATGTCAGGCGCGGCCGATCGTGTGAAAGCGCCAGCCTGAATCAGAAAGCACTACCTCACGTCGGAGATGCTCTCAGTTCGTGAGCTGAATCCAGATCGGAAGTGAGGAGCGTCGTATCGGGTGACGTCGACTCGTTAGAACGTCACAACCATGTGCTCGGTGCTGGTCTCACCGCAATAGGTGTACGGCCGGGCGAGCACGTAGAGCTCGAGCTCGAGCGTACCGTGCGCGGTGGGCTCGACCGCGTCGAGCTCGAGCTTGAACGTCCCCGGTGGCACGGCGGCGGTCCCGGCGTGATACAGGCAGCTCGTCATATCGAACTCGTGGAGCGCATCGACGCTCCACGGCGTGGTCAGGGTCTCCGAGGTATAGGTGCCGGTGCCCGGCGCCGCCCCGAGGTCGATCGAGATCGCGAACGGCACGCCGAGAGTCTGCGACGGGATCGACAGCCCGAGCGTGGTGTCGCCGTTGACCGCGAGCGTCGCGCAACCGGTCGGGCCGCTCCAGGTCTCGACGAAGTTGTCGCTGAACACGGCCTTGCAGGGCGGCGCGACCGCGACCGCGGGTGCATCGATCGAGACCGCGGCCACATCGGGCGCCGCGAAGTTGTCGCCGCACGCCGCGAGCCCGGCGAGCGCCACGACGATCGAGCAGGGGATTCGCCGTGCGCTCATAGCGACCTCAGGTACTCGACGAGCGCGTCCTCGTCGGCCGGTGACAGGCTCGAGATATCGCCCATCGTGCCGCGCGTCCGCTCGAGCACGTCGCGCAAGCTCGGCGCGCTGCCGTCGTGCAGGTACGGCGGTGACGCCGCGATCCCCGACAGCGACGGCGTATCGAAGTCGCACGCGGTGCGCGGGTCGCCGGCGACGTCCTGGCTCGCAACGTCCGGCCAGTCGCCGCCGGTGACGCAGGTCCCGACGTCGTGGAGCCGGACCGTGCCGCCGAGCATCAGGGTCGCGTTGCCCTGCCCCGAGTCGGTGAACCGCGGGCCGCCGTGGCAGCCGGCGCACCCGACGTCGGCGCGCTCGAAGATCGCGCGGCCCTGGGCGACCAGCGCCGGATCGGTCGTCGGCGGCACCGGCAGCGGGATCGCGAAGTTGACGTACGCGGCGATCGCGTCGAGCAGCGCGCCGTGAACCGCCGGGTCAAACGCCCCGCCCTGCTCGACGTTGATCGTGTGCCAGTAGTCCTGGACCTGGTTGCGCGCCGCGGTGCGGAACAGAAACCCCGTGCCGAGCATGCCGCCGGCGTTCGACGGCGTGTCGCGCGGGCCCTCGACGAACCGCCAGGTCACCGCGTCGCTGCGGCCCTCGAGGTGGCAGCTCGCACACGCGACCCAGTGGTTCTGGGTCACCGGGTACTCGTCGCTGTTCGCCGAGTAAAACAGGTGCTGGCCGAGCCGGAGCTGCGCCGGCATCGGGTCCGCGGCGAGCCGCGGGATCGCCGCACCATCGACCGCGAGCGCGATCGCCGGCGCGCCGGTCGGATCGCCAGCCGGATCGCCGGCCGGATCGCCGGCCGGATCGCCAGGATCGAAGATCCCGCCGCGATCGATCCGGACCACCGCGACGTCGCTGGTGTTGCGCTGGTCGATATAGGCCCGCGTGCCGTCGGGCGAGATCGCGATGCCCTCCGGCAGGTGGCCCGGCAACGGGCGCAGCAGCGCCGCCTCGACGCCGGCCCCCGCGTCGATCGCCAGGACGTCCTCGCTGTTGGCATCGACGACCAGCGCGAACGCACCGTCGGGGGTGAACGCGAGCGCGTGCGGCCCGGACACGACATCGCCGAACGCACCGTCGACGCCCGCGAGATCGGCGTCGATCGATAGCGTGGTCTGGTAGCGGCCGCCCGCATGGACGATCGACACCGCCGGGAACACCGTCGACTGGAAATCGAGCGCCGGCTGCGCGGTGTCGGTCCCGAGCAGCAGGTGCGTGGTCCACAGCTCGTCACCGCCCGGGCGCGCCACCACGTCGTAGATCCCGCGGACCTCGCCGTGCGCCAGCGTGCGATCGCCGCGCGCCGGCACGCCGGGCACCACCCAGGTCGCGCGCACCGCGAGCGTGGCCGGATCGATCGCCGTGAGGCCCGCGCCGAAGAACTGGGTGACCACCAGCGAGCCATCACCGGTCGACCAGCCGAGCCCCCACGGCGCCGGCGGGACCGCGACGTGCGCGGTGACCGCGAGGCTCGCCGCGTCGACCCGGACCACGCTGGCGTCCTGGCTGCACGCCACGAACACCGCCGCGCCATCCGCCGACACCGCGACGCCGACCGGCTCGCTGCCGACCGCGACCGATCGGACCTGCCGGGTCGCCAGCTCGATCGCGAACAGCGCCCCCGCGCGCTGGCCGGTGACGTACAAGGTCTTGCCGTCGGGCGCGAGCGCCAGCGCGCGCGGCATCACCGCCGGCGTGAACGCGCCCGCCGCGTCGATGGCCGGGTGCGCCGCGGCCAGCAGGATCTCGGTGCCCAGCGCGCGGCTCGCGGTGTCGATCACCGACACCGAGTCGGCGTCGGCGTTGACCACGTACACGGTGGCGCCGTCGGCGCTGACCGCGATCGACGACGAGTGATCGCCGCGGATCGCCGCGGCCGGCGGCGGCGCCGCGTCACCCGGTAGGCGCATCGCATCGTCATGACAGCCGGCGACCAGCGCGACCAGCGCGACCGCAGCCGCACGCCGCACGCGCGTCACGGCGCCCCCGGCGCGGATCACGGCGCCCCCGGCGCGGGCCGTGCGATGTGCAAGGTCACCGAGTCGGCGAGCGCCGCCGGCAGGTGCGCATCGTCGATCTCCGGTACGCAATCGGCGTCGCGGTCGACGGTGTGGAACGGGTGCGCCACGTGGTCGCCCTCGCTGCCGAACTCGCCGGTCAGCGTGCGCTCCGCCATCTGCAGCCCGCCGTGCGGGCGCTGATCGGTCTGGTTCGCGCACTCGGCGAACGAGCTGATGAACTGATCGTGATCGCGGTCGTCCCAGCCGTTCAGCACCAGCTTGTTGAGCCGGCCGATCCGATCCTCGAGCGCGGGCTCCATCACCTCGCCGCCCGGGTGGGTCGCGACCAGCTCGTACATCTCGCGCAGCGCGCTCTGCAACAGCGCGAACCGCAGCGGCGTGTACTCGACGTCATCGACCGGCGCCGCGGTCACCGAGTACACCCGCGCCGCCGGATCGTAGAACACCTGCTCGATCCGCGCGAACACCGCGAGCGCGCGCGTGCGGTAGCGAACGTCGCCGGTCGCGAGGAACGCCGCGAACAGCCCGCGGATCGCCGCGGTGTGGGCATCGAGGACATCCATGGTATCGGTCGGCGCGCCGGCCGCCAGGTCCCAGCCGCTCCACGCGCGCCCGGTCGCGTCGGTCAGGTGGTCGTAGAGCAGGCCCGCCTCGGCGTCGATCAGCTGACCGACCCGCTGGGTGAAGGTCAGCGCCGGTGCGCCCGGGTAGTGGATCGGCAGCGGATCGAGCGGCGATGGCCCCATCGCGGTGTCCGGCGTGTTGTTCGAGTACAGCTGGAGCTGGCCGCCCAGCGAGCGCCGCACGGTGCGCAGCCCGATCAGCGTGTACGCGAGCGTGGTCGTCGAGATCGTGTGGCCGCGCGCCGGCACCGCGCCGGTCATCGCGACGTGGTCGACCAGCAGGTGCGACGCCGGATCGCCGTGCAGCCGGTCGAGCGCGATCACCGCGGCGCGGATCACCGCGAGCGCGCGGTCGTGCAGCGTGGCCTCGCCGTCGGCGAGCTGGTCGTCGGCCGGGAACGGATCGCCGTCGAACATCACGCGCGCCGGCGCCGCGCCGCCGACCACGGGGTTGTGCTGATCGGTCAGCGCGAAGAACTCGGCGAACCCCATCGCGAGCCCGACCAGATCGAGCGCGTCGCTGTCGGCCGAGGCCAGCGCGTACGCCGGCTGGGGAAACCCGCTCGCCGGGTCGGCGGTCTCGCTGACCGCGATCCGGCCCGGGAACCAGCGCAGCGGCGCAGTGTAGTCGTAGGCCAGCGCGTCGGCCCGGCTCGCGAACCCCGAGAGCGTCGCGCCGTCCGCCGTGGTCAGCCGCGAGATCCAGTCCTCGGCGCGGTTGTCGGCCTCGAGCAGGAACATCTGGGCCTGGAAGCCCTCGATGTTCGACGACCCCAGGTACGTGCCGGGCGCGGTCGGCGCGCCGGTATCGTCGAGCCCGACCACGGTGTTGCCCGGCGAGCCGACGAGCGGCAGGTCGGCGTCGGCGACCGTGGCGACCGCCGCCTCGTTCACGTCGTGCATGATCTGCAGGTAGTTGATCACCCAGAGGCCATACTTCCAGGCCGAGAACCCATCGGCGCCGGGCGTGATCGTCGGATCGATCTGGTTCGCGCGATCCGGCAGGTGCAGCGAGCTCGCGTCGCACTCGTAGTCGGCGCACAGCAGCGAGCCGCCGAGCCCGACCGGGTTGTCGTCCGAGCTGATCGAGCACTTGATGTCGAGGCTCGTGGTCGGCGCGACCGTGGGATCGAAGCTCGCGAACACGTGGTTGGTCGGCCAGATCCCCGGCCAGCCGAGCGGGTTGTTGGCGCCGAGCCCGACGCCGGTGGGGTTGCTGGCGCCGCCGGGGTTGTTGGTCGGGAACGTGTTGGGCGCGAACACGTAGAGCCCCATCGCGTTGGAGCCCGCGCCGAAGTGCTGGACCGCGTTCGACAGCAGCGCTAGCCCGGCCGCGCCGGCGGTGGCCGCCGGGTTCAGCACCGGCCCGTAGAGCAACGACGTCCCGGCGCCCGATTCGAACGCGAGGCTGTTCATCGGCTGCTTCGAGTACTCGTACGACTCGATGCCCGTCGAGAACCCGGGGATGTCGACCCACAGCCGGCCGAGCGTGGCGTCCTGATAGACATCCGGTGGGATGAAGTCGCGGCTGTACGCGCCGAGATCGCGGCCCATCGCCTGGGCGAGCGGCTCGCCGGAGATCTGCATCTCACCGGCGGCGAGCATGTGCTCGCGCACGACGAACCGCGTGCTGCCGACGGTCATCGTGATCACGGTGCGCGACCCCGGATCGGGGATCACCGCGGGCGGCGCATCCACCGGCGGCGCGGCCCCGGCGTCCGGTGGCGGGGCACCGGCGTCCGGCGTCCCGTCGGTGCCAGAGGCCGAAGACTGACAGGCCGCGACGAGCATCGCGGCGATCGCTACAAACCGAGTCATGGCGGGTCCTGAGGCTAGGGAGCGAGGGAGCGATCGAGGGCGTGAACAAGCGCCGTTCCGCAGATCGAGAGATCGTAGGTCGCGGGCAGCGCGGTGCTGCCGTCGTGGCTGCCGATCCACACCCAGTACGAGGTGGCCGGCGCAACCGGGATGATGTTGTACTCCTCCATCGGGACCGAGAGCAGACCGTCGCCGGTCTCGGTGGTCTGGCCGGCCACGAACACCAGGAAGTCCAGGTCGTTCGCGGCGTCGGCCCAGTCGAGCCGCAAGGTCAGCTCGTTGGTATCCGGGCCGGTCTGCACGAGGTAGGTGTCGCGATCCATGTAGTCATCGGCCGCGTCTTCGTTCGCGCTCGAGCCGGTGATGCGGATCGGATGCACCGCGCCGATCGTGAGCCCCGTGGGCTCCGCAGCATCATCGGGACTTGCCGTCAGCTGGAATGCCGGATCACCACCAAACGCGACTGCGATGACATCATTGCCAGTGCCCGTACCATCCTTGGCTTCGGTGTAGTCCGCCGCCGCTGTGACAGCGGCGCACCGGGTGGGGGCGTCGGGCGCGAGCTGCACCTTGTAATTGAACGGCGCCGCGAGATCCGTGGGATTGTGAGCGACGATCACGATATCGTACGTACCGGCCGGCAGCGCGATCGGGAACGCCGCATGATCGGACACCGCGAGGTTGACCGTCACGCCGGCCAGCAGCGTGGGAGTGTCCGAGGTATCGAAGATCGTCACCGCGAAGTCACCGGCGAGCGCCGCACCCGGCGCGCCGAACAACCGTACGACCAACCCGACCGTGCCATCGGACGTCACGCGAAAGCTGTCGGTGTCGACCGTGTTCGAGTCACTGTCGAAGTGGCCGGTATTCATTGTCCCACATAGGCTCTGATCCATGGCGCCGACCGTGAGGCCCGTCTCTTCAGATGTCGTCAAATTGGTGACGTCGAACTGTTCGGTATAGCCGCAGGGCGGCGGCGAGCTGAGCCCGGGCTCCGCGTCCGGCATCGCGTCCGGCGCCGCGTCGATCGGCGGCTCGGCGGCGTCTGGCGACGGCATTGCGTCTTTCGGTTGGCTGCCGTTCCCACCGCCGCACGCGACCAGCCCACCACTCATGCAGAGACCGATGACCCAGACCTTCGAGGTGCGCATGTGAAACGGGCCTACCCTAACGGAGTCATCGCGCATCGTCCAATGATGATCCCGCAGCCATCGAGTGCCGCGTTTTGCTCATTACGAAAAAGCGACGACACATCGATTTTGGCCTAGATTGCGACACTCAGCGGGTAGACGTTTACAGCGTCGCGTGCGACGCATTTGCAGGAGCCAGGATGATCAAACAATTTGCGTGTGCCATGATCGCGGTCGGAGCCGGTTGCGCGGGGCTCAGCGATCCCACAGAACAGCAGTCCGGGCAGAGCACCGTTGTAACGCCCACCGGCGCCGACGTCAACGCGCCGGCATCGTCGTCCGGGTCCATCGAGTCGATCGACCCGGCGCTCGCGCCGCCGCCCGTCACCTCGGGCACGTGGACCAAGCTCACCAACGCCCCGGCGACCAGCGCGGGTTTCGGCTTCATGCAGCTCTTGACCGACGGCACGGTCATCATCTCGGAGGTCCTCGCCGGCACGTGGTGGAAGCTCACGCCGGACATCACCGGCAGCTACCTGCACGGCACGTGGACGCAGATCGCGCCGATGCCGTCCGGCTACGCGCCGCTGTACTTCGGCTCCGGCGTGCTGCCCGACGGCCGGGTGATGATCGAAGGCGGCGAGTACAACCAGGGCCCCGCGGTGTGGACCACGCTCGGCGCGGTCTACGATCCGGTCGCCAACTCGTGGAAGAGCGTGACCCCGCCGTCCGGCTGGTCGTCGATCGGTGACGCCTCGGCCGTCGTGCTCGCCAACGGCACGTACATGCAATCGGATTGCTGCTCGACCAAGGCCGCGCTGCTCAACCCGACCACGCTGGCGTGGACCGCGACCGGCACCGGCAAGCAAGGCTCGAGCAACGACGAGGAGAGCTGGACGTTCCTGCCGGACGGCACGATCCTCACCGTCGACTGCAACAACACCGTCAACCTGCAGGCGAGCGAGATCTACACGCCGTCGACCGGCAAGTGGACGCTGGGGCCCAACACCGCCAACAAGACCTGCGACATCAACTCCGACGGCAGCGGCTCGCACGAGAACGGCCCGGCGATCCTGCGCTACGACGGCACGGTGTACGCGGTCGGCGGCACCGGCCACAACGACATCTACACGGTCTCCACCAAGACGTGGAAGGCCGCGGCCGACTCGCCCGTGGTCAGCGGCCAGGGCCAGATCGACAGCGCGGACGGCCCCGCCGTGCTGATGCCGAACGGCAACGAGTTGCTCGCGATGAGCCCCGGCGTGTTCCAGACGCCGACGCACATGTACGAATGGAACGGCACCGCGCTGGGCGAGGTCGCCGCGCCGCCCAACGCGCAGTTCGACTCGTCCTACCAGAACAACTTCATGCTGCTGCCGACCGGCGAGGTCTTGCTGACCGACTTCTCGGGCGACATCGAGCTGTACACGCCGGCGACCCGTACGCCGGTGACGGCGGCGGTGCCGTCGATCACCTCGACCCCGACCCTGGTGGCGGGGCTCGCGAATGCCGAGCCCGCGGCGCCTGCAGTCGCCGAACCGGCCGCCGCGCCTGCGGTCGCGGAACCGGCCGCTGCGAGTGACTCGCTCACCCCGGCCGCGGTCGCGACCCTGCACCCGGGCAGCACGTACAACGTGGCGGCGCTGCGGATGAACGGCCTGTCCGAGGCCGTCGCGTACGGCGATGATGCCCACCCGGCGACCAACTACCCGATCGTCCGGATCACCATCACGGCGACGCACCACGTGTTCTACTGCCGGACGTTCGCGCACTCGACGCGCGCGATCGGCACCACGGTGTCCGGCACGACCAACTTCACGATCCCGGCGACCGCGGAGAAGGGCGCCGCGGTCCTCGAGCTGGTCGCCAACGGCATCCCGTCGCCGTCGATCTCGATCAATCTAAAGTAACCGGCTCAAGTAACCGAGCCGTCGGCAGCCATCGGCTCAGGGGCACGCGTCGGGCAGCCGCTGGCCGAACGTACCGCTGATGCTCGTGTACCACTCCGCCGGCTTGCCCTTCTCCAGCGAGAAGTAGGCGAGCTGGGCCACCGCGTTGCCGCTCGGCGCCTTGTGGGCGATCATCTGCTGCCACACGCCGCGGGTCGTGCAGCGCGGCGAGGCCTGCGGTCGCTCGGTCTCGCACGACACGCCGTCCATCGGTGCGATGAACGGCCCGGTCTGCACCGTGGCCATGATCTGGAACATGCAACGCCAGCTCTGCTGCGCGCCGATCGGGATGCTCGGATCGCGCTGGCTGCGCGACGGCGAGAGGAACCGGACCCCGATGAACCCGCTGTTCGACAGGGTCAGATCGGCGTGGCCGTCGGCGTAGACGTTGAGCACGTCGATCCGGAACAGCTGCGCGTCGGGCACGGTCCGCTTCGCCGCCGCGGTCGCCCACGCGATGAAGCCGTCGACGTCGACGTTCTTGGGATCCCAGTTCGGCACCTGCAGCGGCTGATAGACCGGCCACTTGCCGGCCGGCTGGCTCGGGGTGGTCACGATCTGCGTCGGCGCAGCCGGCTGCAAGTAGGGCGACGCCGGCGGCGACGGTGCCGGGGTAGCCCCGTGCCGGCTGCCGATCACCGACGCGGTGATCCCACCGCCGGCGACCAGGATCGCGAGCGCGATCCACAGCCCGCCGCGCGACTTCGCCGCGACCGGTACGCCTGCCTGGCCCGACACCGTCGTCGGGTGGGGCAGCGCGCGCTGCGGCACCGCACCCGCGCCCCACGAGCCCGGCGCCATCCCCGGCACCGATCCAGGCGCAACCCCCGGCGCCATCCCCGGCACCGACCCGCCCGGCACAAACCCCGGCGCCGATCCACCCGGCGCAAACCCCGGCACCGACCCACCCGGCGCCATCCCCGGCGCCGACCCGCCCGGTGCCATCCCCGGCGCCGACCCACCCGGCGCCATCCCCGGCGCCGACCCACCCGGCGCCGGTGTCCACGGCGCCCCGCTCGGCGTGCGCATCGCGCCGGTCGATCCCGCGGTCAGCGGCGCCCAGTGCTCGGGCGACAGCTGCGCGACCGCCTGCTGCAGCGCCGCGCTCATCGCCTGCGCCGACGGCCAGCGCTGGTCCGGCGCCTTGGCGAGCGCGGTCAGGATCACGTGGCCGAACGCCGGCGGCAGATCGGGCCGCAGGCTCGCCGGCGGCGGCGGCGGCATGTCGACCTGCTTGCGCAGCAGATCGAACAGCGAGTTGCCGTGGAACGGCTTGGTGCCGGTCACGCACTCGAACAGGATCACGCCCATCGCGTACAGATCGGCGCGGTAGTCGACCGACCGCCCCGCGGCCTGTTCGGGCGACATGTAGTGCGGCGTGCCGAGCAGCGAGCCGGTCTGGGTGTAGCTGCCGCCGAGCTCGGGCAACAGCTTCGCGATCCCGAAGTCGAGGACCTTCGGTCGGCCCGACGGCGTGACGTACAGGTTATCGGGCTTGAGATCGCGGTGGACGATGCCCTTGGCGTGCGCCGCGCCGAGCGCATCGAGCGTCTCGATCGCCAGCCGCGCCACGCTGCCGAGCGGCAACGGCCCGCTCTCGATCGCCGACGACAGCGGCGCGCCGTCGAGGTACTCCATGATGATGTACGGCCGGCCATCCGGCAGGCTCGCCAGATCGAGGACGTTCACGATGCTCTCGTGGCGGATCAGGTTGACCGCGCGCGCCTCCGAGAAGAACCGCTCGACCAGATCGCGGCGGTCCGAGCACTCGCGCGACAGGACCTTGATCGCCACCCGGCTGCCGATCTGCGGCTGCACGCCCTTGTAGACCCGGCCCATGCCGCCGACCCCGAGCAGCCGGGCGACCCGGTACGCACCGACCGTCGTGCCGAGCAGGACGTCCTCGCCGACCGGCGCGAGCTGCCAGCGATCATTCGCGCACTGCCCCGGCGCTGGCTGCGACGCACCACACTCGGGGCACACGAACATGGCGCGTAGCCTAGCAATGCCCCCGCGGCAGCACAAACCCGCAAAGCTGCCCCGTCCGCGCGTGGCTCACAGCACGCCGAGCCGCAGCTCGGTGCACTTGCGCGTCAGATCCGCGCGGTTGCTGATCTCGAGCTTGCGATAGAGCCGCCGCACGTAGGTCCGGATCGTGTTCTCGCTCAGCGACAGCAGCGTCGACGCGTTGACCATCGAGTAGCCCTTCACGAGCAGCTGCGCGATCTGGCGCTCGCGCGGCGACAGCGGCGTCGCCTCGCCGGCGACGTAGCGCAGCGCCACCGCCAGGCACGGCCCGCCGCCCCACGCCTCGGGGCGCCCGAGATCTGCGGTCCGCACGATCGCGAGCCGGCCGATCGCCATGGCCTCGGGCACCGCGGCGTCGACCGACGCCTGGTGAAACCGCTCGGCGAGCGCGGCGAACCGCGCCTCGTCGAGGTACAGATCGCCCACGCACGGCGCGCCATCGCACGGCTCGTAGACCCAGCGCACGCGGCGGGCCTCGAGATCGATCACGCAGCACGCGTCGGTCATGCTGCGCAGCGCCCGGAGCACCTCCTCGCGCCGCTCGTGCTCGAAGCACTGGGTGCGCAGCGCGCCGAGCTGCGCGGCCACCGGCACCAGATCGCACAGCCGGCGCAGCTCGTCCGGCTCGCGCTCCGCATCGCCGCGCCAGGCCACGCCCGCGTACACCCGCATCGCCTGGATCTCGAACGCCACCACGCTCAGCCGATCGTGGCCCGCGAGCGCGACCGAGCACGCGCGCGCCCCGCTGATGGGTGCCGCCGAAACCAGCGCCGCGATCTCGCGATCGCAGATCGGCGCGACCACGCCGCCGACCGACGCCCACCCCGACGCGGTCCGCGCCGCGCGATCGTCTCGTGCGATGACGCAGAACGCGGCAGGCGCGCTCACGACCGCCTGCACGACGCCGAGGATCTGTTTACTCAGTTCGTTGACCAGCATGTCGCCTGGCGCCGGCATCGAGCGCCGGCTCGAAAATAGAGCGCGGTCGCGACCTCTTGTGACACGCTGTTTTCGCGGGACCCACGGCTCATCATCACGCGTAAGGCTCACTACAAAATATGCACATGTAGGTTTAGTCGGTCACTGAAGTGAAACGGCCCTTGCGCAGTGATATGTTGACCGTCGTAGGTTCTGGCACCCGACAGACCGATGAAGTCGGCTCGGCCAAGTGACCCCATGTTTCGAGTCCCCCAGTTGACCCGTAGCGCGCCGCCCCTGCCCAAGGCAGGCGTCGATGTCCTGACGATGGACGACGCCGCGCTCGTCAACGTGATCGGGCTGGTCGACGAGCACTTCGCCGGGTTCACCGCGCTCGCCAGCCTCGGCGCCGCGGTGAAGACCGTGGTGCTCAACGTGTCCGGCATGACCCGGATGACGTCGTTCGGGGTCCGCCAGTGGCTGCGCGGCATGGACAGCCTGCCCAGGACGGTCTCGGAGCTCTACGTCCTGGGCTGCCCGACGTTCTTCGTCGATCAGCTCAACATGGTGCTGAACTTCGGCGGCGCGTCGCAGATCTTGACCGTGGTCGCGCCGTACGTGTGCACCGGGTGCGGCGGCGAGTCGGAGCAGACGATCGACGTGCTGGCCGAGCGCGCCGCGCTCGCCAAGGGCGGCGTGCCCGAGCGCACGTGCCCGCGATGCAGCGGCAAGCTCGAGTTCGACGAGACGCCGGAGAGCTTCTTCGCGTTCGTCCCCAAGTACGGCGCGTCGAGCCTCCAGCCCGCCGCCGCCCGGCTGCTCGCGTCGTACGGCCTGTACACCGCGGTCGAGGCCGCCGCCGAGAAGCCGCCGCGGATCATCAAGCTGGTCCACGGCTCGGTGACCTACTTCCGGATCATCGGTACGATCGGCGCGATGTTCCGCGCCCGGCCGTTCCTGGTCGGCGCCGAGGGCGAGGTCGTGATCGATCTCGCCGAGGTCGAGCGGTTCGATCCGGTCGGCCAGCGCGAGTGGCGCCGGATGGTGAAGACGCTCGCCGGCCAGGTCCCCGCGGTGACCCTGGTCGACGTCACCGAGTCAGTGCTCACGCATGCCGGCGACAGCTTCGAGCTCGCGCGCAACATCTGCGTGTCGTCGGTGCTGGTGCCCTACCGCTGCGTGGTGTGCGGCCGGCGGGCGCCGAACAGCCAGACCCTCGCGGGCGCACAGTGGCCGCTGCAGTTTCCCCAGCTGATGTGCCCGACGTGCGGCGGGCTGACCCGCGTCGAGCTCGAGCTCGAGTCGCTGACCCCGCTGCAGAAGGCGAGCACCAGCCCGCCGCCGGCGAGCGTCAAGTTGATCGGACAGCGCCAGGAGGTGCTGTCGCGCGCGCTGACCGATGCCAACGTCGCGCAGGCCGGCGATGGCGCGACCGCCGCGCTGTCCGGCGACGACCGGATCTTCGGCAAGTACCAGATCGTCCGCCCGCTGTCGGCCGGCGGCATGGCCGAGGTGTTCCTCGCCAAGCAGGTCGGGATCGGCGGGTTCGAGAAGCCGGTCGCGCTCAAGCGGATCCAGCGCCAGCTGCTCGAGTCCCGCCACCTGGCGATCGACATGTTCCTGAACGAGGCCAAGATCGCCGGCCGGCTCGCCCACCCGAACATCGTGCCGGTGCTCGACGTCGGCGAGGTCGGCGGCGCGCTCTACCTCGCGATGGAGTACGTGCGCGGCAAGGATCTGCGCGACGTGCTGAAGAAGCTGCGCGAGACCCGCGCCGTGATGCCGCTCGGCGACGCGTGCTTCATCGTGCGCGAGATCGCCGAGGCGCTGCACCACGCGTACTGGTCGACCGACATGGCCGGCGTCCAGCTCTCGGTCGTCCACCGCGACGTGTCGCCGCACAACATCATCCTCAGCTACGACGGCGCGGTGAAGCTGCTCGACTTCGGCGTCGCGATGTCATCGGTCACCGACCAGGCCGAGACGATGATCGTCGGCAAGTGGAGCTACATGTCGCCCGAGCAGGCGATGAACCAGTCAAACGATCACCGCTCCGACCTGTTCTCCCTCGGCGTGACCATCTACCAGCTGCTCACGGGGACGCTGCCGTTTACCGGCTCGACGCACCAGAAGATCGTCAAGCGCATGCGCGCCGGCCAGTACAAACGCATCGACGAGGTCGCCCCCCAGCTCCCGCCCCAGCTGTGCGCCCTCGTCACCGGCCTGCTCGAGGCCAACCCTGACGACCGTCCGCA
>DATBBB010000597.1:0-3921 GCA_036271215.1 Kofleriaceae bacterium
GTCGTTGCTGTCGTTGCCATGGGCAACCTCCTGGTTGCATATTAACCAGGCCGCGCCGAAACGCAACCACTGGGTTGCGGATTCTTCAGTACAGCTTGTGGAGGTGACTGCCGCGGTAGTAGTGCGCGAGGATCTGGACGTACGACTTGCCGGCGCTCGCCATCCCCATCGCGCCCATCTGACACATCCCGACGCCGTGGCCGTAGCCGGCGCCGCGGAACACGAACGCATCGCCGCGGCGGGCGACCTCGAACAGGGTCGACTTGAGGCCGCCGAGCAGCCGGCGGATGTGCAGATCGCCCGAGACCTCGACGCTGGCCTTGTCGCCCTGGATCGCGAGCACGCCGATCCGACCCGACACGCCGCGCTGCTTCGCGGTCAGCTGCTTGACGCGGCCGACCTCGGGGTACTCGGCGGTGACCCGCGCGCTCAGGTCGGCGGCCGAGACGGTCTCGGTCCACCGGAACTTCGACTTGCCGAGCTTGCCGTGGTTGCACCAGGCGTCGCCGCCACCGCCGGGGCCGCCGTCGCCGTCGAGGAACGCGTCGATGTTGTCGTCGGTGATCCGCGTCATGCCGCCGGCGTCGCCATTCGCGGTGTCGGCGCGGCCGCGCAGCGACGGGTCGGCCTCGCCGCCCCAGATCGCGTCGTTGTCCTCGCCGTGGCCGCCGCACGATGCGCTGTAGCGCACGTCGATCATGCCGCCGCCGTCGCGCAGCAGGACCTGGCCGCGGGTCGCCTCGACGGCCCTGGTGGTCCGCGGATCCTCGTGGCCGGCGCCGGCGTAGACCTGGCACTGCTGCGACGAGCACAACAGGAACGGATCGGTCAGGTTGCGGCGGCCGATCTTCTGCAGCAGCTCGGTGCGCGCGGCGATCGCCTGGGCCGCGAGCGCGGCCGGCGGTGCATCGGGGTACATCTCGGCCGGGACCAGGCCGGCGAGCAGCTTGTCCTCGGCGACCGCGTTGGCGGCGACCAGGGTGCCGTCGTGATCGAGCGTGACGTACACCGCGCCCCAGTAGCGGCGGTCCTCGCTGCCGGTCTCGAGCTGGGAGCCGCCGGTGCCGGTCGGGACGTCGGCCACGGTCAGCGTCTCGCCGGGCCGCCGCGGCTGGAACCACAGCACCTGCGGGTTCTTGATCGTCGTCGCGCCGCTGCGCGCCACGATCGTCCCCGAAGGCCGGCGCACCAGCTCCTGGTGCACGCTGGTCGGCACGCCGTAGCGCCGGGCGAGCTCGGCGGCGCGCGCGCTGCCCTTGCCGGCCGCGACCGGATCGACCGCGATCCGCAGCTCGCGGCTATCGATCACCTCGCCGTCGACGCCGAACACCGTGCCGATCTCGAACGATCGCGGCTCGAACCCGCGCGCCTTCCAGCGCGCCAGCGCCGCGGTCACGCCGCTGGCGTCGTCGGGCCCCAGGGTCTCGACCACGGTCCAGTCCTGGACCACCGCGGGCCTGCCGCCCTCGACGCTGATCGTCCACGCCTCGCCGGCGTCGGTCTCGATCGCCGAGCCGCCGGCGCCGTCGGGGCGCACCGTGATCCCGCCCCGGGCGCGCAGCTGGACCTCCGGCCGGCCGCTCAGGATCTCCACCGTGACCAGCGGCAGCCCGTCGTCGGTGAACGTGAACCGCGTCGAGTACAGGATCCGCAGCTTGTCGGTCGCCGAGGTCTCGTCGGCGCGGGCGACCGCCGCGAGCGCTGGAACCAGCGCCGGGATCAGCGTCGAGATCAGGATCGACGCGAGCAGCGCGGCGCGGGGCATGCCCCGAGGCTAGGCAGCCGGGCGCCCGCGTCGCAACAAAACAGCCGGCTCGGCCACGATGAACCGCAGGTTCAAAAAGTTGATCATGAAGTGCGCCGCGATCGGCGCGCCGAGGTTGGTCGTCCACACCGTCAGCTCGCCGAACACCACGCCGAGCACGAACGCCGAGACCGTCCACGGCAGCATCCGCACCATGCGCTGGCGCGGCCCGACGTGGAGCGCCGCGAACACCGCTGCCTGCCACCACAGCCCGAGCCACGGCAACAGCGCGCCGCGGAACAGCAGCTCCTCGCCGATCGACGACGCCAGCGCGAGGATCACGATCTCGCGGCCGGTCAGCGGACCGAGCAGGTCGTGAAAGCTGGTGTGCAGGTGGCGCGCCCACGCGAACCGCCGGGTCGCGACGCGGGTCAGCCCGACGACGGCGAGGCCGAGCGCGATCCCGGCGAACGGCCCGGCGAGCAGCGGCCAGTGTGGCGAGGCGCCGAACCGGTACAGATCGGGGTCGCCGCGGCCGGCGGCGATCACCAGCGCCACCAGCGCCATCGCGCCGTACAGACCGATCACCAGGCTCGCCCGGGACAGCGGCGGCGAGGGGCTGGGATAACTCGGCGAGTACGACATGTGCCGCTTATCGAAGTATGCGCGATCGGCGCCGCTTTGCATGGCCGGGCGGCGGTTTCCGACCGTGAGGCACGATCACCCGGCGTGAACCGGCGGCGCGGACGCGTCATACTGGCGGGGCCGTATGTTCGTGATTCGCGCCGGGCGCTGCGGCATTGCGCCGGCGATCGCGCTCTCGATCGCGGTCCTGGGCGTGGCGTGCCGGCCGCGCGGTGGGCGGCCGATCGATGCGCGCGGCGCCGACGCCGCGGCGCCGGCTCCCGACGCTGCGGTGACGCCGATCGACGCCGCGGCGCCGGCTGCGCCCCGGCCGATCAAGCTGGTCGCCGCGGGCGACTCGACATGCGCCCTGCTGGCAAATTCCACCATGCAGTGCTGGGGCGGCAACGCTCACGGCCAGCTCGGTAACAGCACCACCGCCGACGCCGCGCGGCCGGTCGCGCTCGATCTGCACGCGGTCAAGGATCTCCAGCTCGCCGGCGACACCGCCTGCGCGCTGCTCGACGACGCGTCGGTCGCGTGCTGGGGCCGGATCGGCTGGCACGGCCACGCCGAGGACGTGTTGCGGCCGACCGGGGTGCTCGGTGTCATCGGCGTGAAACAACTGTTCGTGGTCGCCGGCCGCGCCTGCGCGCGGGTCGCCAACGACAGCCTCGTGTGCTGGGGCAACGTCGACGCCCGCGGCCAGTTCGCGCCGGGGCCGACCGACCGCGCGCCGACTCCCGTCGTCGGGGTCGATCACGTCGCCGGGCTCGGCCCCGACGGTGCGTTCAGCGACGACGGCCGGCTGTGGCGCTGGGGCGCCGACGGCGTGCCGAAGCTCGCCCAGGCTGCCGGGGTCCAGGAGCTCGGCGATCGCGATGGCGGCGTGTGCGGCCGGCTGGCCGATGGCCGCGTCGTGTGCGCGCCGAGCGATCGCTGCGGTCCGCGGCATGCGGGGGCCGGGGACGCTGCCGGGAACGCCGCGTCGGGGAAGCCGGCCACGGCGACGCCGGCGAGCGGGGCCACATCGGGCTCTGGTGGCGGTGCCGGTGCCTTGGGCAAGCTGGGCAAGCACGCCACGCCGGGTGCTGCGCCGGCGTCCAGGTCGGGCAAGCCGTCTGGCTTGGCGAAGCTGGGCAAGCCGGCGAAGCAACCCAAGCCACCACCGGGCTCGGCCGCGGCCCCGACCGATCCCTCGACCGCCGTGGCTGATCCCGCCGGCGCCCTCGGCTTCGCCGCGGCGCGTCAGCTGGCGTTCGGTCTCGGGTTCTGCGTCGTGACCACGACCCACAAGCTCCAGTGCGGCGATGGCTGCCGCACGGTCGATCCGCCGAAGCTCGAGCACGTCGACAGCGTCGCGGACCGCTGCGCTTTGCTGCGCTCCGGCGCCGTCACCTGCCTCGACCATGACAAGCTCGTTCCGGTCGCGGGCATTGCCCACGCGACCTCGATCGCCGCCGGCCGCGCCCACGCCTGCGCGCTCGTCGACGACAAGATCGTCTGCTGGAGCGACGACAGCCACGGCCAGCTCGGCGGCTTCTCGATCGCGA
>DATBBB010000598.1:0-15205 GCA_036271215.1 Kofleriaceae bacterium
GGCATGGTCTACAAGTGCCACTACCCGACGTACGTCATGCAGACCGCGCGCGGCGCCAAGCGATCGCCGATCCACGATCGGCTCGCCGCGCAGCGCGCCTACTTCAAGGACGTCAGCGGCTGGGAGGGCGCCGACTGGTACGCGCCGCCGGGCGTCGAGCCGCGGGTCGACAAGCTGTCGTGGGGCCGCCAGCCGTGGTTTCCGTACTGGGCCGCCGAGCACCGCGCCGCGCGCGACGGCGTGATCGTCATGGACATGTCGTTCATGTCGAAGTTCCTGGTCGAGGGCCGCGACGCCGGCCGGCTGCTCAACTGGATCAGCGCCAACCAGGTCGACGGCGCCGCCGGGCAGATCACGTACACCCAGTGGCTCGACGACGCGGGCAAGCTGCAGGCCGACCTGACGGTCGCCAAGCTCGACGACGAGCGCTACTGGGTCGTGGCGTCGGACACCGTGCACCGCCACGTCCAGACCTGGATGAAGCGCCAGTTCGGCGACGCCCACGCGTTCGCCGCCGACGTGACCTCGGGCTACGGCCAGCTCAACATCCAGGGCCCGCGGTCGCGCGAGCTGATGCAGCGCCTGACCTCGGCCGACATGTCGAACGACGCGTTCCCGTTCCGCGGCGTGCGCGAGATCGACATCGGGTTCGCGCGCGTCCTGTGTATCCGGATCACGTACCTCGGCGAGCTCGGCTACGAGCTGTACATCCCGGCCGAGCAGACCGTGCACGTCTACGACCAGATCGTCGAGGCGAGCCGGGCGCCGGGCCAGGATCTGGGACTCGTCCACGCCGGGCTCAAGGCGCTGGCCAGCCTGCGGATGGAGAAGGCCTACCGCGACTACGGCCACGACATCGACAACACCGACACCGTGCTCGAGGTCGGCCTCGGGTTCGCGGTCGATCTCGACAAGCCGGGCGGGTTCCTCGGCAAGGACGCGGTCGTGGCGCAGAAGGCGCGGGGCCCGCTGACCAAGCGGCTGGTCCAGCTCCTGGTGCGCGACCCCGAGCCGCTGCTGTTCCACGCCGAGGTCGTGCGGGTCAACGATCGGCCGTGCGGCTACGTCCGCGCGGCGTCGTACGGCCACACGCTCGGCGGCGCGGTCGGGCTCGCGATGATCGAGGCCCCGGCGATGCCCGGTGGCGTGATCGATCCCAAGGCGCTCTCCGCCGCCACGTGGGACGTCGAGATCGCCGGCGCGCGCTACCCGGCGACGGTGTCGCTGCGGCCGCTGTTCGATCCGCAGAACGCCAAGATCAAGGGCTGAGGCCGGCGCGCGGGCGAGGTGGCGCGCACGGGCTCGGCTAGAACGAGTCGCTGTCGAAGCTGAACGCGCGCATGTGCGAGGTCGGCGACAGCGGCTGGGTGACGATCATGCCGTCGTGGCCGAGGCTGTTGTAGTGGACCAGGTGCGCGCCGTCGGGGCCGTAGCCGATCGCGTAGACGCTGATGTGGTTGACCGCGGCGAGGTCGGCGGTGATCGTGCTGACCAGGTCGTCCTTGGTCGACAGCGGGATCGTGTCGGAGTGCAGGCCCAGGCCCGGGTAGTCGACGTAGATGTCGTCGGCGCCGCCGGCCGGGTGCCAGCCCTCGGACCACGCCGGCGCGAACAGCGCGCGATCGATCGACGTCGTGTGGACGTCGCTGCCGACGTTGACCGCGAGGTCGTAGATCGCGCCGTTCATCCGGACCTGCAGGTGGACGTGGGTCTCGTCGTCGTTGCAGCCGTGGACGCTCGAGCCCGGCGGTACGATCGCGACCAGGATGCCATCGAGCCGGCCGTACTGGTTGTCGGCCAGCGCGGTGCCGGCGAACGTGCTGGTGCACGGCATGCGGACCGGGGCGCCGTCGATCGGGTCGATCATCGCGTCGGGCAGGGCCGGGGCGGCGTCGATCGCGCTGTCGTCGTCCCCGCCACCACCCGCCGCGTCGGCCGCGGCGTGGACGTCGCGACACCCGGCGCCGGCGAGCACCGCCGGGAGCGACAGGATCGCCGGGAGCGCGAGGACTGCAGCGCGACACAGCATCGGCCTTGCGTATCACAGACCCGGGCCGGCCGGCGTGAAGCTCGCCACATGGCCGGCAGGGCCGCGCACGCGCCGGCGGGGTGCTCGATCCGGCGCGGGGAGCTTGCGACCGCTGCTTGGCAGCTCGACGTCCGAGCTCGTCGTCAGAGCTCGACGTCGAGGCCCTCGCGCGCGACGATCGTCTCGAGCGCCGGGGCGTGGCCTTGGGCCCAGCGTGCGGCATCGCCGGCGATCGCGTCGAGCGCGGCGTCGTCGCGGTCCGGATCGTGGTGGTGGAGCACCACGGCGCGCGCCTCGGCGTCGCGGGCGAGCGCGAGCACCTCGTCGACCTGCGAGTGGCCCCAGCCGCGCTTGCCCGGCATGTCGCTCGCCAGGTACTGCGCGTCGTGGATCAACAGCGAGGTCCCGGCGGCGAACCGGGCGAGCTCGTCGGGCGCGGTGACCTGGCCGGCCGGCGGGAACAGCTCGTTGTCGGTCAGGTAGCACATCGAGCTGCCGCCGTCGTCGTCGATCCGGAAGCCGACCGCGCCGCCGGGGTGGTTGAGCGCGATCGCGGTGACCCGCGCCGAGCCGATGCGGTGCTCGTGCTTGGCCTCGGTGTGCTCGATCTGCGCCGGCAGGTCGTGGAACCGGACCGGGAAGTGCTCGCCGTCGAACATGATCGGGTTCGCCATCCGCAGGCTGCCGGCCGCGGTCACCGGGTGCATCAGGATCCGCTGACCCTTGCGGTACATGGGCCCGAAGAACGGCATGCCGATCACGTGATCCCAGTGCGAGTGCGTGATGAACAGGTGGAGCGGGCCGGTGTGGCCGTCGTGCTCGAGCTGCTTGCCGCACTCGCGGATGCCGGTGCCGGCGTCGAGGATGATCCGGGTGCCGTCGGCGAGCTTGACCTCGACGCACACGCTGTTGCCGCCGTAGCGCACCGTCGACGGGCCCGGCGTCGGGATCGAGCCGCGTACGCCGAAGAACCTGACTCGCATGGACCCACGGTATCACCGGCGCTGTCGGCCCTCGCCGGATCGCCGGTACGCGGAAGGATGGTCTACTTAGGTGTCTCTTACTGTGACGATCTCGACTGTCACATGGGGGGGTGCGACATCAATGACGCGACGCGTCTATCCGCTGAGACGAAGGCAATGACGCACCGTGTTTCACCATGTTTTCAGTATACAGAGGGGCCGCCTTACGAAAAAAACATCAAAAATGGAGTTGATGACCTTACATCGCTATCCTGTCGAGGATTGTTCAGTGTTCCTCAGTAGATCGATTCAACATGCCGTGATACGCCTCAGTGCGATAGCTGAGCCTCATTACGCTGCATCTCGAAAATTTGAGTACTGCTGAGTAAGAAGAGATTGACACCGTCAGTGTATGCATCATAACGCTGCACGTGAAATCTCAACAAAAGTAGTAAGCACTCACAATAGTAATTGTCACCTGTGTCGCGTAACGCTGCGTTAGGGAAATCCCCTAGGGTACCTACATGAACGCCATTGTAACCGGTGCAAATCGTGGAATCGGTCTCGAGCTCGTCCGGCAGCTGCTCGCCCGCGGCGTGAAGGTCGAGGCGGCGTGTCGCTGCCCGAACCAGGCGAAGGAGTTATGCGCGACCGGCGCGCGGGTCCACGAGCTCGATGTCGCCAGCGATGCCAGCGCGGCAGCGTTCGCACATGAGCTCGATGGCATGGCGATCGATCTTCTGATCAACAACGCCGGCGTCTACGGAAACGCACGGCAGCGCATGGCCGACTTCGACTACGCCACGGCGACGCGGACGTTCGAGATCAACGCGCTGGGCGCGCTGCGGGTCAGCCAGGCGCTCCTGCCGCACCTGCGCCGCGGCGTCGGCAAGAAGATCGCGCACATCTCGTCGGCGATGGGCTCGATCGGCGCGACGACCAGCCCGGGCGACCTCGCGTACCGGGTGTCGAAGGCGGCGCTCAACATGGTCTCGCGATCGATCGCGCTCGAGCTGCGCGACGACCGCATCATCTCGCTGGTCGTCCACCCGGGCTGGGTCCGCACCGACATGGGCGGTCCGAACGCGCCGACCACGGCGGCCGAATCGGCGCGCGGCATCCTGACCCAGATCGACGCGGCCAACTTCCACGACTCGGGCCAGTTCGTCGACTTCCAGGGCGAGCGCTGCGGCTGGTAAGCCGCGCGCAGTCCCCCTCTAAAAGCTCGGGCGCTCTTTCTTGTACTTCTCGGTCAGGTCCTGGAGGTACTCGGCGAGGTTATTGAGGTCCTTGTTCTTCGACGCGCGCGAGATGTAGACCTGGCGAACATCGCCGCTGACGTCGTCGCCGGGCTCCTTGAGCTGCAGGCTGACGTAGCCCTCGTCCTCGTCCTGCTTGCCCTTCTTGCGGTTCGGGATGTCGAGCGCGTCGATCAGGTCCCAGACCTTGCGGGACTCCTTGTCGGTCAGGTTGAACGAGCCGAGCTTGTCGACCGACTTGTCCTTGGCGAAGCTGACCCACATCGAGCTGCCGGTGATCCGGATCTGCCAGTCGTCTTCCTCGGGCTTGTTCGAGACGAAGTCGAACCTGCGGCCGTTGGTCTCGCCGCGATCGACGTCGCCGCCCTCGCGGCCTTTCTGGACGTAGTTACCGCCGACGCTGCCCGGGCACGCGGCGAGGAGACAGACAAACGCGAGGAGCAAGCACCGCACGGCTCCGAGCATAGCAGTATGTTCGCGGCCCGGTGCCGCTCCGCTTCCATGGCCGATCGCTCGACGCGCCGATCCGGCTGCGTGACGGAACGCACCGCGCGGCGAGCCTTCAGGCGACGTGGCGGCGGTTCGCGCCGGCGGCCCGGCGCGCCGGGATCACGCGGCTCGCCGAGCTGACCGGGCTCGACACGCTCGGGATCCCGGTGTTCGCCGCGATCCGGCCGATGGGGCGCTCGCTGTCGACCCAGCAGGGCAAGGGCACGACCGCGCTCGCGGCCAAGGTCAGCGCGCTGATGGAGAGCCTCGAGACCTGGAGCGCCGAGCACCTGGTGCTGCCGGTGATCCACGGCACGTGGCGCGCGCTGCGCGACCGCGCGGTCGACGTCGTCGACGTCGTCGACGTCCGGGCGCTGCCGCGGCCCCGCAGCCGGGCCAACAACGCCGCGGTTCGCGACGCGCGGCTGCGCTGGGTCGAGGGCTGGGACCTCGCGGCCGATCGCGCGGTGCTGGTGCCCGAGCAGGCGGTCACGCTCGACACCGTGTTCCGCGCGCCGCCGGTGTTCGACATCTCGTCCAACGGGCTGGCGTCGGGCAACCTCGCGGTCGAGGCGATCGTCCACGGGCTGTGCGAGGTGATCGAGCGCGACGCCGAGGCGGCGTGGCGGCGCGCCGGCGGTGATCGCCGGCTGGTGCTCGACTCGATCCCCGATCCGGCGTGCCGCGCGATCATCGATCGGATCACCGCGGCCGGCGCGCGGGTCTACGTCTGGGATCTGACGGCGGACGCCGAGCGCCGCCCGGCGATCGCGGTGATCGGCGCGGCGATCATGGAGGATCCCGGCGAGCCGGCGTGGCGGACGCTCGGGTTCTACCAGGGGTTCGGCGCGCACTGGCGGCCCGAGATCGCGATCGCCCGCGCGCTGACCGAGGCGGCGCAGACCCGGCTGACCTACATCGCCGGGGCGCGCGATGACTTCTTCCCGTTCGACTACGCGCGCGCGACCGACCCCGAGCTGCTGGCGGAGCTGTGGGCGCGGTTCTCCCAGCCGTGCGACGAGCCGGTCGGGTTCGACGACCTGCCGGCGCTCGCCGCCGGCTCGCTGGGCGAGGCGCTCGAGGCGATGGTCGCGACCCAGCGCCAGGTGATCGCGGTCGACCTGACGCACCCCGAGCTCGGCGTCCCGGTGGTCAAGGTCCTCGTGCCCGGCCTGGCGACCGACGTGGAGGCGATGGGATGACGGCGCGCGCGGGCGCATCGGGCGCGACCCTGGTGTTCGTCGGGCCGACCCTGGCGGCCGGCGAGGTCCGCGCGCGGCTGCCCGGCGCCGAGGTCCGGCCACCGGTCGCGGTGGGCGAGGTGCTCGCGCTGATCCGCCGCCGGCGCGGCCCGCCGATCGCGCGGATCGCGATCATCGACGGCTACTTCGAGCGGATGGCCGCGGTGTGGCACAAGGAGCTGCTGGTCGCGATCGAGCGCGGCATCGAGGTCTGGGGCGCCGCGAGCATGGGCGCGCTGCGCGCGGCCGAGCTGGCGCCGTTCGGGATGCGCGGGGTCGGCGCGATCTACCGCGGGTTCGCGCGCGGCGCGCTCATCGCCGACGACGAGGTCGCGGTCGCGCACCTGCCGGCCGAGTACGGCTATCGCGCGACCTCGGACGCCCTGGTCAACCTGCGCGACGGCCTCGCGCGCGCGCCGATGCTCGGGGCGCGGACCCGCGCGGCGCTGGTCGAGCTGGCGCGCGGCCGGTTCTACCGCACGCGCAGCTGGGCCCAGCTGATCGAGGACGCGCGCGCCGCCGGGCTGCCGCGCCGCGCGCTCGATCGGCTCGCCGCGTGGCCCAAGCCGGATCGCAAGGCCGCCGATGCCCGGCTGCTGCTGCGCCGGCTGCGGGCCTGCCCACCGGCGCGCCCGGCGGCGCTGCGGGTCCCCCGGACGTGGGCGCTGCGCCAGCTCGAGGCCTGGCTCGAGACCGGGCAGGGAAGCCGCGCCGGAACGGCCCCGTAGCATGTGGTAACGTTGCCTCTCATGTCGGCGAAATCCAAGGAACAGCTGACGCAGCAGGCCGAGGAGACGGCCGACGAGACCGCCGAGACCGCGCACACCGAGACCGCGAGCCAGACCGACCGGCGCGAGGTCTACCTGCGCGAGGGCCGCACGCTCAGCATCGAGGGCGCCGGCCGCGACGAGCTGGTCGAGATCCGCAGCTCCTCGGGCCAGGTCGAGCTCCGGATCCGGCTGACCGAGGACGGCCCGGTGCTGCAGATGGAGAGCGTCCGGCTGAACTTGAAGGCGGCGGAATCGGTCGAGATCGAGGCCAAGCGGGTCGAGATCAAGGCGACCGAGACGCTGCAGCTCGCGAGCAACGACGAGATCAAGGTCGACGCCGAAGGCGAGGTCCGCGTCAACGGCAAGATGATCTATCTGAACTGATCCCGGCGGGATCGTCCTTGGGTTCACCGTCGGACGGACGTAGGATGGCGCGGCGTAAGGATGGAAGTCCGCCGTGACGAATATCGTGTCTCGGGCGCCCCGCGCGCGCTGACAGGCTCCCGGAGGCCGGTGGCGTCGTGAGCGCGGCGCCCAGGCTCGGGGCAGGGCGGTTCGAGATCCGCGGCACGCTCGGCGCGGGTGGCGCCGGCGTGGTCTACCGCGTGTTCGATCGCCAGCTGGCGCGCGAGGTCGCGCTGAAGCTCCTGCGCCAGGCGTCGGGCCGCGATCTGTATCGCTTCAAGAAGGAGTTTCGCGCGCTCGCCGACATCGTGCACCCCAACCTGGTCGCGCTGCACGAGCTCCACGCCGCCGACGGCGAGTGGTACTTCACGATGGAGCTGGTCGAGGGCGTGTCGTTCATCGACTGGGTGCGGCCGTCGAGCGACGCCGGGCCGGCGCGCAGCCGGCAGGACATCATCACCGCGAACGTCGAGATCGCGCGGCTGCACGGCGCGCTGATCCAGCTGGTCGACGCGCTGATCGCGCTGCACCGCGCCGGCAAGCTGCACCGCGATCTCAAGCCGTCGAACGTCCTGGTGACCCAGACCGGCCGGCTCGCGCTGCTCGACTTCGGGCTGGTCGCCACCGTGGCCGAGGGCGATCCGGAACGGCTCGCGGTCGGTACGCCGGTCTACATGTCGCCCGAGCAGGCCGCCGATCAGCCGCTCGGCGAGGCCAGCGACTGGTACTCGCTCGGCGCGATGCTGTACGAGGCGCTGGTCGGCCGCCGGCCGTTCGAGGGCGACTCCGAGCAGGTGATGACGCGCAAGCAGACCGAGCAGCCCCCGACCCCGCGCCAGCTCGACGGCAACGTCCCGCTCGAGCTGTCGCGGCTGTGCATGCAGCTGCTCCAGCCCCAGGCCCAGGTGCGGCCGACCGGGATCGCGATCCTCGAGGCGCTGGGCGCGGCGCCCTCGGAGATCACCCGCACGATCGGGCGCAGCTACCCGCCGGCGATGTTCGTCGGCCGGGCGGCCGAGATGGAGATCCTGCGCCGCGCGCTGGGCGATCTGCGGCGCGGCGGCGGCGCGATCCTGGTCCGCGGCCGGAGCGGGATCGGCAAGAGCACGCTGATCAAGCGGTTCCTGCGCGGCCTGGCCGACTCGGTGTTCGTGCTCGAGGGCCGGTGCTACGAGCGCGAGGCGGTGCCGTTCAAGATGCTCGACGGCGTGGTCGACTCGCTCGCCGGCGCGCTGGTCGGCCTGCCGCTGCAGCACACCGATCAGCTCACGCCGCGCGACCTCGGCTCGCTGGTCCGGCTGTTCCCGGTGCTGCGCCGGGTGCCCCGGTTCCACGAGCTCGCCGGCCAGAGCCCGGTGCCGCCCGATCCGCAGGAGATGCGGCGCCGCGGGTTCCAGGCGCTGCGCGCGGTGCTCGCGCGGCTGGCGCGGCTCCGGCCGGTCGTCGTGTTCGTCGACGACGCGCACTGGGGCGACGCCGACAGCGCGGTGTTCCTCGCGGAGCTGATCCACAGCGCCGAGCCCGGCATGCTGGTGATCGTCGCGCACCGCCCCGAGGACTACCTCGGCGTGGTGGCGCTGGTCCGCCGGCCGCCCGGTGGCAACGCGCGGCGCGGCGACGTCCGCGAGCTCGAGATCCTGCCGCTGTCGGAGCCCGAGGCCCAGGCCCTGGTCGGCCAGATCACCGGCGACGCCGGGCGGGCGCACGACGTGGTCGCGGCGGGCGGCGGCAACCCGCTGGTGCTGACCGAGCTGGCGCGCGCCCCCGAGCTGATCCCCGGGCTGCGGATCGAGGACCTGGTGCGCGAGCGGGCGCTCAAGCTGTCGCCCGACGCCCAGGCGATGCTGGCGGTGTCGAGCATCGCGGCGCGCCCGCTGCCGGTCGAGATCGCGGCCCACGCCGCCGGCGTGATCGGCGGCCACGACGAGGCGACCCAGCTCTCGGTCGAGCGGCTCGCCACCCTGCGCCAGGTCGGCGACCAGATGATCCTGCACCCGGCGCACGACCACGTCCGGGTCGCGGTGCTGGCGAGCCTGGACGCCGAGGCGCGCGCCGGCTGGCACGAGGCGCTCGCGCTGGCGTTCGAGGCGGTGCAGGGCCCCGAGCAGCTCGACTCGCAGGCGGTGGTCGAGCACTGGCTCGCCGCCGGCCATCCGGCGAACGCCGCGCACCACGCGGTGTCAGCCGCGCTGCGCGTCGAGGAGGCGTTCGCGTTCCGCCGCGCCGCCGAGCTGTACGAGATCGCGCTCGCCTACGGCCCGTGGGACACCGTCGGCCAGCGCGACCTGCTGCGCCGCAAGGCCCACGCGCTGCAGTGCGCCGGCCAGCTCGACGAGGCCGCCCAGGTCTACGCCCACGCCGCGCAGCTGTTGTCGGACGTCGACGCGATCGACCTCGAGCGCCTGCACGTCGAGGTCCTGCTGCGCCGCGGCCGGCTCGGCGAGGCGCTGCCGGCGGCCGAGAAGCTGCTCGCCAAGATCGGGATCCGGATCCCGCTCGCCGGGCGGACCTCGCGGACCCGGCTGGCGACCCAGTGGCTCCAGGTCAAGCTGCGCGGCCTCGACTACGTCGAGCGCGACGCCGCTGCGATCCCGGCGCACGATCTGCTCACGATCGACGTGCTGTACTCGATCGCGTCGAGCCTGGCGTTCGCCGATCCGGCGCTCGGCCGCGTGGTCCAGACCGAGCTGGTGCGCGCCGCGCTCGACGCCGGCGAGCCGGTGCGGGTCTGCCTCGCGCTCGCCCAGGAGGTCTGCTACGCAGCCGCCGGCGGCAGCCGCAACCGCGCCGCGGTCGAGGCGGTGGCGAGCCGGCTCAAGCACGTCGCGGTGCAGGTCGCGTACCCGCACGTGATCGGCCTGGCCGACACCGCGATGGGGATCGCCGCGCACATGAACGGCCGGTGGGCCGATGCGCGCGCCCACCTGGACGCCGGGCTCGCCACCCTGCGCGATCACGGCGCCGGCGTGCGCTGGGAGATCGACATCGGCGACTCGTACTGGCTCGCGAGCCTGTTCTATCTCGGCGAGTGGCGCGAGATGGCGCGGCTGACCCAGCTCCTGTTGCGCGAGGCGATCGATCGCGGCGACGTCGTCGCCCAGCAAGGCCTGCGCACCGGGCGATGCAACCTCGCGTGGCTGCTGCTCAACCGGCCCGACGAGGCCCAGGTCCAGCTGACCTCGGCGTGCGAGACCCTCGGCGAGGGCTTCCACCTGGCTCACGTCCAGGCCGCGGTGGCCCAGGTCAACATCGAGCTCTACGTCGGCAACGCCACCGCCGCGACCCGCGGGCTGCACGAGGCGTGGCCCAGCATCGAGCAGATCGGCATGATGCGGCTGCAGCAGCCGCGGATCGAGATCAACCTGTTGCGCGCCCGGACCTTGCTCGCCGATCCGAACCAGTCCGACCGGCTGCGCGCGGCGCGCGCGATCGCCGACGAGATGCTCAAGGAGGGCGCCACGTGGGCGTCGGGCCTGGGCCACCTGGTGCGCGCCGCGGTGCTGGCGTGGAGCGGCGACGCCGCCGCGGCGCTCCGCGAGCTGGCGCAGTCCGAGGACGACCTGGCGGCCTCGGAGATGCTCGGATTTTTGCACATCGCCCGGATGCGGCGCGGCCGGCTCGAGGGCGGGGCCGGGGGCAGCGCACGCGCCGAGGCCGCCCGCGACCTCCTCCAGGAGCTGGGTGCCGTGGACCCCGACCGAGTCGCGGCTCACATGCTGCCCTGGCCGACCTGATCTGGGGTACCCTGGGGGTGTTCGGCGGGTGATCCGAACCGGGTCGCAACGCGTACCTGTGGACAGACGGCGATCTTCGCCGGGATGAGGCAACCAGCAGTGTCAGACATCGCTCAGCACATCGCAGTCTCGCAGAAGATTCAATTCGAGGACCTGGACTGGGAGACGGCGCGCAAGGTTGGCCTGACCAAGCAGGAGATCTCCAGCCTGGCGTACTTCGCCGACATCGAGAGCCAGACCGTCTATTACTTCCTCGAGGTCGCCAAGCTCCAGGTCGCGCGCGACCCCGAGCTGCTGACGTTCCTCACGATGTGGAACTACGAGGAGTACTTCCACTCGTACGCGCTGACCCGGCTCTTGACCGAGTGCGGCGTGGCCGTCGAGAGCGCGACCGACCGCTCCACCAAGGTCCGCGCCGGCGCGCGGCTCAAGGCCCGGGCCGAAGACCTCGTGCAGCAGATGATCGCCAAGCTGATGCCGAAGACCTTCGTGGCGCTGTGGATGTTCTGGGGCTCGCTCCAGGAGTGCCTGACGACGCAGGCCTACGAGGAGCTCGCAAAGAACACCGAGAACCCGGTGCTCGCCGAGCTGTGCAAGCGGATCGCCAAGCAGGAGCGCCGCCACTTCGCGTACTACTTCGGCCAGGCCCGCAAGAAGCTCGAGAACCAGAGCTGGGCCCAGAAGTTCACCCGCTGGATCGCCCAGAAGTTCTACGCTCCGGTCGGCGGCGGCGTGAAGACCGACGAGGAAGGCGCGCGCCTGGTCGCCCAGCTGTTCCCCGGCGACAAGATCTTCGAGGTCATGAGCTACATCGAGAAGCGCATGGCGCAGCTGCCGGGCATGGAAGGCCTCGACTGCTGCTCGCGGTGGGCCGCCAAGGTCCAGCCGATGCTGCCGCCGGAGACCCGCGCGACCTCGATCCCGGCCGAGCTGCAAGCCGCGGCGTAAGCCTGCTGCGTTCTCGCCGGAGGCGTTGGCGCAGAACCAACGCACGCAGGATGATCAGCTGCGTGCGCTTCGACTCGTACACACCGATGGTGCGCCTACCGTCACGGCGATCCTCGTGCTCGGCGTCGAACCGCGACGCTGGCTCCCGGGCGCGTACGTCCAGTTCCTCCGGGTCGATGGTGTAAACCTGACCGATCCGCTGATCGATCACCGAGAGATCGGCGGCACCATCGCCGATCAACTGCGCCAGGTGGACGAGATCATGCGGATCAATATCCGTCGCGCCGCGACCGTCGGTGGCGCGGTTCGCGAGGAGGTCCCGGACTATCCCGAGGAGGCACTCCGGCAATTGATCCGCAACGCAGTGCTGCACAGAGCCTATGAAGGAACGAACGCGCCGGTCCGCGTTACCTGGTTCTCGGACCGGGTCGAAATCCAGAACCCTGGGGGTCCGTACGGCCAGGTGACGCGGCAGACGTTCGGCCAGCCTGGCGTGGCTGACTATCGAAACCCGACCCTGGCGGAAGCGATGAAGTCGATGGGGTTCATCGAGCGTTTCGGCATTGGAATTGCCATCGCCAGGGAGCGACTCGCCGCGAATGGCAACCCACCCCCGGAGTTCACCGTGGAGGATGCACACGTGCTGGTGACGGTGCGACCGCGGCCATGAAGACCCTCGCGCTGTTCAACAACAAGGGCGGCGTCGGCAAGACCTCGCTCGCGTATCACCTGGGCTTCATGTTCGCGGAGCTAGGCCACCGCGTCCTGTTTGCTGATCTGGATCCACAAGCAAATCTCTCCAGCCTGTGCGCGACCGAGGACCGCCTGGAGGCGATCTGGAACCTGAGACCACGCCCGACGATCTACGGCTCGATCGATCGACTCAGGCGAGGTGTGGGCGACATCGAGCGGCTCGCACCCGAACCGGTCACGAGCAAGATCGTCCTCGTGCCGGGTGATCTTCAGCTGTCCGAATTCGAGGACGATCTCTCGCAGCAGTGGCCCAGGTGCCTTGATCGCGACGAGCGCGCATTCCGTGTCACGACGGCGCTCCATCGGGTCGTGGCAGACGTCGGTGAACGATCTGGCGCCGAGATCGCGGTGCTCGATGTTGGCCCCAACTTCGGCGCAATCAATCGCGCAGCGCTGATTGCCGCCGACTACGTGTTAGTTCCCGTCGCGCCAGACCTGTTCTCCATGCAGGGACTTGAAAACGTGGGACCTCGTCTCAAAATGTGGAGAACGCAGTGGAACGACCGCATGGATCGCGCGCCAGCGCTCGACTTCGGTCTTCCACCGGGGGCGATGACCTCGATCGGGTATGTGGTCGCTCGACACTCCGTGCTTGCCGGCGGTGCAGCAAAAGCGTTTCAGCGGTGGATCGATCGCATGCCGGATGCGTATCGCCGGGCGTTCGATGAGCCCAAAGTTGACGATCTCGACGTCGACTCGGACGAGCGCTGTCTGGGGCAACTCAAGGATTACCGCTCCCTCATGCCCATGGCGCAGGAGGCGAAGAAGCCGATGTTCCTTCTGAAGCCAGCCGACGGAGCGATCGGTGGCCATCAGGGGGCCGTGAGACAGGCATACAAAGACTTCCAGCACCTCGCGCAAAAGATCGTCGAGGCCATCGGCGGCCTGTAGGCGGGCGAGGCGGCCGGGCTATCGCAGGACGGTCAGGGTGCGCATCGTGCCGCGGGTGATGCCGAACTGTTCGTGGACCACGGCGCGGCGCACGACCTCGCGCGGCGCGAGCGCGCCGTCGTTGCCGCCCCAGCAGAACAGCCGACCGTCGCCGATCGCGCAAGTGTGTTCCCTGGTGAGCGCGTACGCGGCTGGCCGTGTGCGGATCGGGCTTGGGAGAGAACGTGGGCGCGGTGCTCGCATGGATCGGAGAGAACGCGAGCGCGGTGCTCGCGCGGCCTGTGGATGCTGCCGGAGCCGAGGACAACCACGCGGACGCCTGCGCCGAACGCGTGGCGTCCGGGCGGTGGTTGCCCTCCGCTCCTTGAACAACCGCGACTCGTCTCGCCCGTCTTGCACTGAACGCGGTTGTTCACAGCCTCCACAGGCTCTGCTGCTATTTCCGGATTTTGATCTCTGGAAGGCAGAAGGCAGAATGAGGGTGTGCGGTGAGGTCACCGCGCGCGATCCGCGGGCGGTCTCGAGGGGACTTCGCGGTACGAGATCAGGCCGTGGCGCCTCCAGCCGACACGGAGCAACCAGGTCCGGGGCTGGCGTACGACGAGCGGATCGTAGGTAGCCGGGCCCCGCCACAGGAAGGGCTCGTCGCCGTACTCCGCCCAGTGTGCGAAGTCCACGGCACTCGAGAACCAGTCGAGCGTCCAGCGACGCATGGGCTGCGCGCGATCCTCACCGTGCTTGCGCCAGTTGTTCATGACGTAGGACAGCGTGTGCCTGGCCTGGCGTGGCGTGGCGATGATCTCGGCGTGGTAGCGGTCGGGAAACACGGATCCCCGACGACGCGGCCCGGCCCGTCCGCGGCTGATCGCGGCGTTGAGATGCTTGGCCGCGGAGATCTGGAAGCCCTGCATTCCCGACGACAAAGCGCGCTCGTGGTCGGCTTCGACGATCAAGTGAATGTGCGTGCGCTGGATGCTCAACTGGACGATCCGGAAGTCCTCCCGCTTGGCCGCGGTGAAGGTCGCTTCCCGGATCGCGCGATAGCTGAACCGCCGGCGCAGATTGCCCACTGCGCCGATCACACGGAGCACGACGTGCACCGGATAGCGTGCTGCAAGCGCGGGCCGTCGCTTGTGGGGCGATCCAGCGCGAGCTCCGGTGGGCTTGCGGCCCGCATTCCGGCGCTTCCCGCCACGTCGCCCACCAGCGCGCGGGTGAAACAGCGGTAGCTGCTCGGCCTCACGATGACGCGTGCGCTCCACGCGCCGTCGACCTCGTCGCATCACCTCGACCGCCATCCATGATGGTTAGCATCGCCAAGCAGTCTCGCAATTGAAATCGCCGATATTTATTTGAAATGCTTTTCTAGCGCCATTGGACTGTTCAGGTGGAGGCTGCCGGCACTGAGCGAGATACGATGCAGGGAGGCTGCGGACGGCAGATGCCGCTGTGGTCGAGTTGGGGTCGAGAGTTGGGGTCGAGTTGAGGTCGAGAGTTGGGTCGAGCGCCGGGCGAGCGCACAGCGGGCTATGGGCCAGAGCACCGGGTTGTGGGCCAGAGCAGCGGGCTGTGGGCCAGAGCACCGGGCTGTGGACCAGAGCAGCGGGCTGTGGACCAGAGCAGCGGAGCCGAGTGCTACCTCGGCAAGAGATCGAGCGGGTGCACAATATCGACCGGGTTGTGGGCCAGAGCAGCGGAGCCAAAGTGCTGCGGGACGAGACGCA